>CAZXPU010000075.1:0-27250 GCA_964642905.1 uncultured Prosthecobacter sp. | reverse complement strand
CCACGCTCCCCCTGCCCCGGCACGGGCCGTGTCAGGGCCACCGACAGACGGCCCTTGGCCACCATCTCCCAAACACGCTCCGGCGTCCGCTCCTCCAGATGCAGGGACACCTTGGGAAAACGCCTCCGGTATTCCGCCAGCAGCCTGCCCAGAAAACTTTTCGTCGGCGGGCCGATGTAACCGAGCCGCAGCTCCCCCTCCTCGCCCGCCGCCGTACGCTTCACCTTGCGCAGGGACTCCTCCAGCCGCTCCAGCACCACCGCCGACTCAGCCAGCAGCACGGCCCCCGCCGGGGTCAGCGCCATGGTGCGGCGGTTGCGCTCAATCAGCCGGGTGCCCAGGTCCTGCTCCAGCTCCTGCACGGCACGTGACAACGCTGGCTGGGCGATGCGCAGACGACGCGACGCCTTGGAGAAGCTCAGCTCCTCCGCCACCGCCTGGAAATATCGCAGATGCCTCAGGTCCATGATACTGTTTAGACGCCTGCGGCAGGGCTGACAACTCCCGCTGTTGCGAACCGTGCCGCCTCCGCCCAAAATACACGCCATGACACGACCCGAAGCCATCCAGCAGATCCGCGAATCCGCCAAGGCCATCGCCCTTCAGATGATGAAGATCCATCCCGCCCTGCCCCATCTGAAGGACGAGGAAACCCTGAAGGACAGCCTGAAGGCCCTGCACGAGATGACGGTGCACCTTGAGACCATCAAAAAGAAGATCGGCCGCCTCGAAAAGCAGGACGACAGCACCCTGCTCTGACAACGCATGCCGCTCACAAAGAAGGCCTGGAATGACCGGTGAGCGCGGTGGCTTGAGACGTTTTGAGAGTGGTCCTAAACGTCGCTGGGCAGCAGCTTGGCCAGCTCCGGCGGCAGCGGCGACTCAAAGGTCATCTCGCGTCCGTCCACGGGATGCTTGATGCGCAGCGAGGCCGCATGCAGCGCGACACGCCGCGCAGGGTTCGATTTCGCCCCGTACCTTGCATCCCCGGCCACCGGACAGCCAGCCTCGGCAAGCTGCACGCGGATCTGATGACGCCGTCCCGTCTCCAGCCGCAATTCCACCAGGGTGCGCCCCATGCCATGCCTGAGGACCCGGTAATGCGTCAACGCCTCACGCGCCCCGGCCACAGGCCGCTGATGCAGGTAAACCCGGTGCGGCTGGCTTTCATCGACATATCCACGCAGGATGCCCGAGGCCTCGGGCGGCGAGCCTTCAACCACCGCCAGATAGCGTTTCTCAAACGATGCCCAGTTCTCCTGCAACGCCGTCTTCACCTCCTCGGTCTTGGCAAACAGCAGCACGCCCGAGGTCTCCTTGTCCAAACGATGGACAATCCACACCCGCGCCTTGCCGCTGAACTGCGAGTCACGTCGGTACCGGGTCAGGAAGGAGTAGGCCGTGCGCTCCTTCTCGCTCTCCGTCGAGATCGTCAGCAGCCCCTGCGGCTTGTGGATCACCAGGATTGCATCGTCCTCATGCAGGATATGCATCCCTTCCGGAAGGTCGGCAGCCTGCGGTGGCGGCGCCTTGCCCGGCACGATGCCCACCCGGTCTCCAGCCTGAAGCGCATGATCATGGCGCGTCACCACCTCGTCGTTCACGCGCACCGAACCAAATTTCAGCCATTGCTTCACCTTCGTGCGCTTCACCTCCGGCCATGCGGCCAGAAGAAAAGGCAGCAGCGGCTGCGGCTCGGGGACGGTTTGAACAGGAATCATGTCCAGCCCTTCTTAGGCGCTTCAAAGGTGGCGTCAAACCGCATTCAACGCGGCCCCGGGCTTGTTCACCCATGCGCAGCTCCATGCTGAAACCTGCTCCACATGGCAAAACCCGTCCGCCCCCCAGAATCACCCAAATGATTCCAATTCTGTAAATCCTGCCAATCGTGTGAATCCTGTCACCAAGGTTTGGAAAAACTCGGAGGGCTCACGTCCTGCCATCACCGCCCGCCTGCCCGCTTGACCTTTGCCCGGCGGGCCGTTTGACTCCGCCTCCATGCCCCGCACCGCCATCCTCAACGTCGTCGGCCTCACCGCCCGCCTCATCGGCGAGCACATGCCGGAGATCCGCGCCTTCATGGAGCGCAGCAGGAGCAGCCTGGTGGAGCCGGTCCTTCCCGCCGTCACCTGCACCGCCCAGGCCACCTACGTGACCGGACGCACGCCCCGCGACCACGGCATCGTCGCCAACGGCTGGTATGACCGCGATTATGCCGAGCACCGCTTCTGGAAGCAGCCCGAGCAGCTCGTCCAGGGCGAGAAGCTCTGGGACATGCTGCGCAGAAACGACCGCGAGTTCACCTGCGCCAAGGTCTTCTGGTGGTACAACATGCACAGCACCGCCGACTACACGGTGACGCCGCGCCCGCTCTACCTGAGCGACGGCAGCAAGGTTTTCGACATCCACACGCAGCCCATGGGCATGCGCGACCGCCTCAAGCGCGACCTCGGTGACTTCCCCTTCATGAACTTCTGGGGCCCCGCCTCCGGCATCGAGTCCTCCCGCTGGATCGCCGCCAGCGCCAAGTGGATCGAGGAAAAGCACTGGCCCTCCCTCAGCCTCGTCTACCTCCCCCATCTCGACTACAACCTCCAGCGCGTCGGCCTCGACATGAGCCGCATCCCCACCGACCTGCGCCAGATCGACGAGGTCGTCGGCGACCTCATCCGCTTCTACGAGGCACGCGACATCCAGGTCGTCCTGCTCTCCGAATACGGCATCACCGACGTCGACCGCCCCGTGCACCTGAACCGCGTCTTCCGCGAAAAAGGCTGGCTCTCCATCAAGGAAGAGCTCGGCCTGGAAACCCTCGACCTCGGCGGCTCGCGCGCCTTTGCCATCGCCGACCATCAGCTGGCCCATGTCTATGTGAATGACGCCTCCCTGATCGACCAGGTGCGTGCCGTGCTCGAGCAGACGCCGGGCGTTCAGCAGGTCCTGGGCCGGGTGGAAAAGAGCCACGCGCGGCTGGATCATGCGCGCTCCGGCGACCTCGTGGCGGTGGCTGACGCGCGCAGCTGGTTCACCTACTACTACTGGCAGGACGACGCACGCGCCCCCGACTTCGCCCGCTGCGTGGACATCCACCGCAAATGTGGTTATGACCCCGCCGAGCTTTTCATCGACCCGGCCATCCGCATGCCAAAGCTCACCCTGGCCCTCAAGCTCGCACGCAAGAAGCTCGGCTTCCGCTACCTCATGGATGTCATCCCGCTGGATGCCACGCTGGTGAAGGGCAGCCACGGCCGCATCCCCGAGGACCGGCGCGACTGGCCCGTGCTCATCGGTCCCTTCACCCAACTGCCAGCCTCGGGCAGCATCCGCGCCGACCAGGTGTGCGAACATCTTCTCGCCGCCTGCCAGGGCTGAGAAGCACCCCGGCCTCACGCGCCAAAATCGCCTGAACAACAGGGTGGACATCCGGCTTGCCGGCGGGCAAAGATGCAGGCTCATCCCCCGCCCCCTCAAGAACTCCGCCCGCACCGCCCTATGGACCCCGAAATGACCATGCTCGAATGTGAAGAAGCCATGACCAAGGCCGTCGAGTTCGCCGTTCATGAATTCGCCATGGTGCGCACCGGCAAGGCCTCGCCGACGCTTGTCGAGGGTCTCGACGTGCATGTTCACAGCTACGGCGCCCACATGAAGCTGAAACAGCTCGCCATGATCACCACGCCCGATGCACGCCTCATCCGCATCGAGCCCTTTGACTCCTCCACCCTCCAGGACATCGACCGCGCCATCCGTGAATCCCGCCTCGGCCTCAACGGCTCCATCGAGGGCAAGGTGATCCGCCTTCCCATCCCCGCCCTCTCCCAGGAACGCCGCGAACAGATGGTGAAGCTGGTCAAGCAGATGGGCGAGGAGTCCAAGGTCCGCGTGCGCTCCGCCCGCCGCGACGCCATCGAGGAGCTCAAGAAGGGCGAGAAGGAAAGCGCCATCACCGAGGACGATCTGCACCGCCTGGAAAAGGAAGTCCAGAACCTCACCGACAAGAAGATCGCCGAGATCGAGCAGCACATGGCGAGCAAGGAGAAGGAAATCCTCACGGTCTGACCGCATGTTTCCGCCCACGGACTATCTGGACCTTGGCCGTACGCAGCACGGCATTCTTTTCCCGCCGGACCAGCCCGTGTGGCATGCGCTCTCCCACCTCGAGTCCTACCTGGGCTTCCGTCTTCAGCGCAACATCCAGGTCGCCATCCCGCCCGGCGTCCACCTTGGCGAGGACGTCTTCATCGACGAGGGCACCGTCATCGAGCCCGGCGCCGTCATCAAGGGCCCGGCCTGGATCGGCAGGAACTGCCAGATTCGCGCCGGCTGCTACATTCGGGAAAACGTCATCATCGGCAACGGCTGCGTTCTCGGCAACTCCTGCGAGTTCAAGAACTGCGTCCTCTTCGACGAATGCGAGGTCCCCCATTTCAACTACGTCGGTGACTCCATCCTCGGCCACAAGGCCCACCTGGGAGCAGGGGTCATCCTTTCCAACGTCCGCCTCGACCGCCGCGAAGTCACCGTCGAGGACGGCCGTCAGAGCCATCCCACCGGCCTGCGCAAGTTCGGCGCGGTCATTGGCGACCACGCGGAGATCGGCTGCAACAGCGTCATCAACCCCGGCACGATCATCGGCCGCAAAAGCATCGTCTACCCGCTGACCAGCTTCGGCGGCGTCCTGCCCTCCGGCAGCCTGCTCAAGACCCGCCAGCAGCACGTCATCGTCCCCCTGCGCTGAACCGCGGCCCGGGTCCCCTGGCACAATCCAGCCAGTATCCGTCATGACGGCACGCAAGGCCGCCCCGCGCCCAGCGTAATCTTTTGCCCATGACCCGCCTCATCGCCCTCCTCTCCGCCTGCCTGGTCGCCGGCTCCGCCGCCGCCCAGAACATCCGTGCCGGCATCATCGGCCTCGACACCTCCCACGTCCTGGCCTTCACCAAGACCCTCAACAGCAACCCTCAGAAGCCCGAGGTCATGGGCGTGCGCATGGTCGCGGCCTACCCACAAGGTTCGAAGGACATCGAGTCCAGCCTCAAGCGCGTTCCAGAGTACACCGCCAAGGTCAAGGAACTCGGCGTCGAGATCGTCGACAGCATCGACGCCCTGCTCGACAAGGTGGACGTGGTCTTCCTCGAAACCAACGACGGCCGCCCGCACCTGGAGCAGCTCCGCCCCTGCCTCGCCGCCCACAAGCCCGTCTTCATTGACAAGCCCATCGCAGGAACCCTGGTCGACGCCATCAAGATCTACCAGGAGTCCAAGGCCGCAGGCGTTCCCGTCTTCTCCTCCTCCTCCCTGCGCTTCGGCAAAAACACCCAGGCCGTGCGCGGCGGCAGCATCGGCAAAGTCAAGGAGGCCACCACCTTCAGCCCGGCCAGCCTGGAGGCCACTCACCCGGACCTTTTCTGGTACGGCATTCATGGTGTCGAAAGCCTCTTCACCGTCATGGGCACCGGCTGCCAGTCGGTGAAGCGCGACACCAATGCTGAAGGCAAGATCCGTGTCACCGGCACCTGGGAAGGCGGCCGCAAGGGCGTGTTCTACGAAAACAAGGGCTACGGCGGCAAGGCCCTCGGCGACAAGGGCGAGGCCGATGTCGGCGCCTACGACGGCTACGATCCCCTGCTCTATTCCGCGGTGCATTTCTTCCGCACCGGCGTCGCGCCGGTCAGCCCTGAGGAAACCCTCGAGATCTACGCCTTCATGGAGGCCGCCGACGAAAGCAAGCGCCGCAACGGCGCCGAGGTCACCCTCAAGGAAGTCATGGACAAGGCCCTCGCCGCAGCCGCGAAGTGACCGACGAACTCCCGCTTCAATCCTGACATCAGGACCGCACCCGAAAAAGGTGCGGTCCTTTTTCTTTATGCCCAGGCTTTTCTCAATTCATCGCCCACACGCTCATGGGGCAGCCAGAGAATGCCGATGGCGTCCGCCTGGATGCGGGTCTTGACGGGGGTGAGCTTGAAGGTCTCCAGCACGAGCGAGGCGGGATCATACTGGTCGCGCAGCTTCTGCACCTCATCCTCAAGAGCCTTGTTCAGCTTGGCCATGTCGTCATGCAGCGTTTGCAGCTCCGCAGCCGCCGCGGCAGCCTCCTGGCCCTCACGCATCACGCGTGAGGCGCTGGTGATGTTGCTCGACTTCACCAGGCCGCCCAGGCCGCTTTTGCGCCCGAGAAAGGCGCCCAGCAGGCTCGTCCCGATGCTCACCGCGGCGGACAGCTTGGCGCTGGTCGCCTGCTGCTGCTGCGTCTCCACCTTGAGCTGCGCCTTCGCCGCCTTGTCCTCCAGCGACTTCAGGCTTTTCGCCGCCTTGGCGCGCAGCTCCTCGATGGCCTGGTCACGCAGCTCGCGCGCCGTCTGCGTGATGCGGGCCTTGAACTCATCCACCTTCTCGCCGGGGTTCGAATAGGCGTCGAGCAGCGGGCTGTGGCTGACCTCCATGAAGTGATTCGCATACACCCAGTCGGCGTAATCCTTCTTGATGCTGGTGTAGGTCGCCGACTTCTGCGCGGCTCCGGGCAGCTCGGCAAACTCGGCACCCTCGACCGGCTCGCTGCTCCATTTGGAAAGGTCGATGTCACGCGGAATGTCCACGAACTTGTCCCACAGCACCCGCTGGCCACCGGCATCAATCGGGTTCACCAGCGTGACGCGGCTGACTCCGCTGATCTTCCTCTTCGCATCGTCAAAGTTCACCACCGCGCTGCGCAGAATGGCCGGCACATAACAAAGGTTGTCGGCAGACACGTCCGAGGGGATGAAGAACTCCGCCGTGCCCTCGGGCAGCTTCGGCTTCACGGTGTTGCGATCCGCCGCAGGCGCCGCCGTGGCCCCCGGGGGCAGGAATCCGTCGTCCTCCCCGGCACTTGCACCCTTCGCCGCCGGGCGCACCGGATCCATCAGCCTCCGCACCTGTTCCTTCGCCAGCGGACCGCTGAGATAGCTCATGATCCAGCGCACATGAAAGATGCAGGGGGCGTCCTCGTGCACGTTGTTCATCAGGAAGACGCGGTTGCCGAGCCCGGCCATGAGCCTCTCCAGCTCACCCCGGTCAAACGCGCCGCCGCTGCCGCCCGCCGCTCCCTCCAGCCCGTCGAGCAGCCTCGCCTTGTCACGCTCGGTCTGCAGGCGGCCGATCCACCAGGTGCCGATGTTCGCCAGCGCCTTGTAGTCCAGGTCCACCGGGTTCTGCGTGGCAAGCAGCATCCCGAGGCCGAAGGCGCGCGCCTGCTTGAGCAGGATCATCATCGGCTTCTTCGACGGCGGCATGGCCGAGGGCGGCAGGTAGCCGAAGATCTCGTCCATGTAAAATAGGGCGCGCAGGGAGGTCGTGCCCTGCTGCTGCCGCATCCAGCCAAGAAGCTGGTTCAACAGCAGCGAGACGAAAAACATGCGCTCCGAGTCGCCCAGATGCGCAATGTTGAAGATGGTGACGCGCGGCCGGCCCTCCGGCGTGTAATACAGACGCTGGATGTCCAGAGGCTCGCCCTCCAGCCAGGAGGCGAACCCCGGCGAGGCGATGAGGTTGTTCAGCTTCATCGCCAGCGCTGTGCGCTTGGCCTCGGGCAGGAAGGTGTCGATGTCCACCACGCCGACCTTGCGCACCGGCGGCTGCTGGATGTGGCGAACGAGGTTCTCCAGCGTGACGTTCTGCCCCTTCCTCCAGCAATGAGCGAGGATGTTGCTGAGCAGCACGTGCTCCGGCGACTGCACCGGATCCGCCTCGATGTCCATGAGCCCAAGCAGCGAGGAGACCGTGCTTTCAATGCGATCGGCCAGCGCCTCGGCATCGTCCATGACGGCGGCTGCGGGACAGTCCAGCGAGCTCAGGATGGAAACCTGCAGACCGGCACTGCTGCCGGGCGTGTAGATGGCCATGTCCACGGTGGCACGAAGCTTCCGGATGCGCTCCGCCCCCTGGCCCCATTCACCCAGGCCCTTCTGCCACATCGCTGCCTGCTGCTGGGCGTAGTCGTCCACGCTGACGCCTTTGCGCCGGGCGTCATCCGCATTCACCCACGGCCTGAACTCCTCGGCGCTCAGGTTTGGGAAGCTCAGCAGCGCGTTGCCGATGTCGCCCTTGGGATCCACGGCGATCACCGGCACGCCGTCCATCGCCGCCTCCTCCAATAGGGCCAGGCAGAGGCCGGTCTTGCCTGAACCCGTCATGCCCAGGACGACGCCATGGGTGACGAGATCCTTCGAATCATACATCACCAGCTCCTCCTGGAGCTGCTTCGCCTCCGGATCGTATCCGCGTCCAAGGTAAAAGGCACCGAGCTTCTCGTAGTGATCAGGAGTGATGGTCATGGCGATGCCGCCAGACTAACGAACTCCCTCCCGGCTTGGCAACCAAACATCGCTTCAGAAAGACCCTCCGCTCAGGCGGCGGGAACCTTCAGGAGCACGGCCGCATTGTGCCCGCCCATGCCCGACGCCACCTTGAGGATGGAATCGCCGGGCCTGAGATGAATTTCACCCGCAGCCACCGCCGTCAGGCCGGGTAGGTTTCCCGGCAGTCGGGGCAGCGCTGAACTGAGCAGCGCCACATCCAAAAGACCACAGGCGCCCAGCGTGTGGCCGGTGAAGGGCTTCAGCAGCAGCAGCGGCGGCGGAGCTTCACCAAAGACCGAACGCAGGGCATGCGTTTCAGCAGAGGAATGGTTGGGCGTGCCCGTCGCGTGCGGACAGACCAGCACCGGCCTCGGAAAACGCGAAAGCAGCTCGGCCAGCCCCGCGCCATCCTCCGGAATCACCAGTGAGTCATAGGCGTCGCTGTTCGCCTGATACTCGCCAACCTGCACCAGCCCGGCATCCGCAAGCTCCAGCGTCACCGCCACGCCCGCCTCGCCGAGATGCAGTCCCGTGGTGGCCGGCGAGAGCGGGTCGTTCAGCCGGTCGGTGGCCAGCAGCCGGGTGTCGCGAAAGGCTTCGATCAACCGCCGGACCAGCGGCAGGTCCACGGCCAGCACCAGCGCCCGGCGGCACATGCCCGCCCTCAGGGCCATGAGCGCCAGACCCAGGGCGTCCAGGCCCGCCGAACAGCCGCTGGCGACCATCTGCCAGGGGCCGCGGATGCCCAGCTCGATGCTCACCGCCGCCGCAATCTCGCTGTGGATGGTGTTGCTGGCGCTGAATCTTGGCGACGGACGCCTCCAGCCTTGCTCGCCCAACAACTCTCCGGCGTTGCCGCGGCTGCTGGCCGCAAACAGCCAGGCCTCCCTCAGTTCGGCCGCCTTCCAGCCCGCCTTTTCGACGGCGCCACGCGCCACATGCACGGCCAGGTTGGAGGCCGCTCCATAGCGCCGGCCCTTCATCACCGAGCGGTCCGCAATGCGTCCCTGCAGCATGCCTTCATGCTCCTGAAGCCCCGTCCTGCCGGCCCGCCAGGATTCCAGGCACTCGTCCATGGAGCCGCCCAGGGCGCAGACGGCCTCAGCCGCCGTGATCGAAATCGGCAGGCTCACAGGTCGAAGATCTTCCCGGGGTTCAGCAGGCACTCCGGATCCAGCGCCCGCTTGACCTGCCTCATCAGTTCATAACTGGCCTCGCCAAGCTGCCGTCTGACAAAGGCCTTCTTGGCCAGCCCCACGCCGTGTTCACCGGTCACGGTGCCGCCAAGACGGATGGTCTCCGCCACAATCTCCTCCAGCGCCGCCTCGACACGATGCATCTCCTCCGTGTCACGTTCGTTGGTCAGGAAGGTCGGATGCAGGTTGCCGTCTCCCAGATGGCCAAAGGTGCCCACCATCAGCCGATGCTTCTCCGCCACCTCGCGAATGAACTTCACCATGTGGGCCAGCTCCGTGCGCGGCACGGTGACGTCCTCCAGGATGGTGGTCGGCCGCTTCCTGGCGAGCGCTGAAAAGGCGCTGCGCCGCGCCGTCGCCAGCCGAGTCGCCTCCGCATCATCAGCGGCCGCACGCACCTCGCGTGCGCCATGGCTCCTCGCCAGCTCCATCATCTGCGCCGCCTCCTCCTCGACCACGGCCGGATGCCCGTCCGTCTCCATGAGCACCACGGCCTCGACCTCGGTCGGCAGGCCGATCCGGGCGTAATCCTCGACACAACCGACGGTCATGCGATCCAGAAACTCCAGCGTGCAGGGGATGATCCTGGCCGCGATGATCGCGCTGATGGTCTGCGCGGCGTCCTCCATGGAATCATAGAGCGCCAGCATGGTGCGGCGCGCCTTCGGCTTCGGCAGCAGCTTCAGCATGACCTCCGTGATGATGCCCAGCGTGCCTTCACTTCCAATGAACAGGTCCTTCATCGAATAGCCCGCGACATCCTTGACGCATTTGTTGCCGAGCCGTGTCAGCGTTCCATCCGGAAGCACCACCTCCAGCCCCATGACATAGTCACGCGTGACACCATACTTGAGGCCGCGCAACCCGCCGCTGTTCTCGGCGACATTGCCGCCGATCGTGCTGATCTTCATGCTGCCGGGGTCCGGCGGGTAAAACAATCCCAGCCTGGCCGCGGCGTCGTCGATCTCCTTGGTGATGACACCACTTTGGGCCCGCAGGGTGAGATTGCGTTCATCGATCTCCAGGATCTTGTCCATCTGCGCCAGGCAGATCACCAGGCAGCCCTCCAGAGGCACGCTGCCGCCGCTCAAACCCGTGCCCGAACCGCGTGTCACGACCGGCACCCGGGCCTCGCGCGCCAGCTTCACTGCGGCGGCCACCTCCGCGCCGGAGTGCGGAAAGACCACCGCGCCCGGCTTCACCTTCAAGGCCGCTGTGCCGTCAAAACTGTAGGGCAGGATGTCCTCATCCTTGGACAGGACGCGGTCGGGGGAAAGGGCGGAGGCGAGCGACGCCAGAAGCTGGGGGGTGACGGTTGGCACGTGATGAATGTGAACGGCTGGAATGACGGTGCAAGGAGCGAGCGGCATCCCTCGCATCAGTCCCAGGGCATAGGCATCCAAGTAAGAAGGAGGTTTTTGCGACAGGATTTACAAGATGGGCAGGATGAACAGTCCTGAAAAATCCTGTTTATCGTGCAAATCATGTCAATCCTGCCACTGAGGCCATGAGAGACAATCATCGGCCGATTGGATGCGCAAGCCCTGCATCAGGCCAGCAATCCCTTCACCACCCGGCCATGGACATCCGTCAGACGGTAGTCACGCCCCTGGAAGCGGTAGGTGAGCCGTTCATGATCCAGGCCGAGCTGGTGCAGCAGCGTGGCGTTCAGGTCATGCACATGCACCGGATCACGGACGACGTTGTAGCAAAATTCGTCCGTCTCGCCGAACAAGTGACCCGGCTTCACGCCGCCGCCCGCCAGCCAGAGACTGAAGCAGCGCCCGTGATGGTCACGGCCATGGTTTGCAGGCTCCAGCTTTCCTTGAGAATAAGTGGTTCGGCCAAACTCACCGCCCCAGACCACCAGCGTCTCGTCCAGCAGCCCGCGCTGCTTCAGGTCGCGGATCAGCGCCGCGCAGGGCTGGTCGATGTCGCCGCACTGAAGCCTGAGGTCGCTCGGCAGGTTGTAGTGCTGGTCCCAGCCGCGGTGGTAGAGCTGGATGAAACGCACGCCCCGCTCGGCCATCCGCCGAGCCAGCAGGCAGTTCGCCGCAAAGCTGCCCGGCTGCCGCACCTGCGGCCCGTAGCTGTCCAGCGTCGCCTCGCTTTCACCACGGATCGCCGTGAGCTCCGGCACGCTGCTCTGCATGCGGAACGCCATCTCATACTGGGCGATGCGGGTCAGCGTCTCCGGATCCTGATGCTGCTCAAACTGCCGGCGGTTCAGGGCCGCGATGACGTCCAGCTGATCCCGGCGCGCCGCACGGCCGACCTCGTCCGGATTGGACAGGTAGAGCACGGGGTCGCCGCTGCTGCGCAAAGACACGCCCTGATGGTTCGATGGCAGGAAGCCCGAGCCCCAGAGCCTGGCGTAAAGCGGATCGGCAGGACGCGCCGCGCTGCCCCGTGAAACCATCACCACAAAGGCCGGCAGGTCCTGGGACTCGCAGCCCAGGCCGTAGCTCAGCCAGGCGCCAAAGCTGGGCCGCCCGGGCTGCTGATGGCCCGTCTGCAGAAAGGTGACCGCCGGGTCATGATTGATCGCCTCCGTGTGCATCGAGCGGATGATGCAGAGCTCGTCCACGATCTTAGCCGTGTGCGGCAGCAGCTCGCTCACCCACGCACCGCTCCGGCCGTGACGCGCAAAGTTGAACAAGGAGGCCGTCACCGGCTTCGACTTCTGCCCGCTGGTCATCCCGGTCAGCCGCTGCTCGCCGATCACCGAGGCAGGAATCTCCTGGCCATGCAGCCGCTTCAGCCCCGGCTTGTGGTCAAACAGGTCCAGCTGTGAAGGGCCGCCATGCATGAACAGGTAGATCACCCGCCTTGCCTTCGGGGCGATGTGCGACAACGCCCTGGCGTCACCCGACAGCGCGGCAAGGGCGACACCCCCCAGGCTCAGGCCCGAGCCCCGGAGAAACTGACGTCTGCCTGCGGTGAAATCCATGCCCCTAACCAACGTTGCCCCGGACATGCTCATTGCAGCCGCAGGATCATCGTCACCTCAAGGCCGCCGCCTTCACGGTTCCTGGCCGTGACCGTGCCGCCGCAGGCCTCGATGCAACGCTTGGTGATCGCCAGGCCGAGGCCGCTGCCTCCGGTGCTCCGCCGACGCGCCGCCTCCGGCCGGTAAAAGGGCTCGAACAGCCGTGTGAGCGACTCCTCGGGCACTCCGGGCCCGCGGTCCAGGACCCGGATGACCACACGCCCCGCCTCCTTCCCGCCAAGCACCTCGATGTCGCTGGCATAACGAACGGCGTTGCGGATGACATTGCCCACCGCGCGATCGAGCGCCTTGCGGCAGACATGCACGGTCAGCTCCTCGACCTCGACGCGAACCGGCGTCTCCGGAGCCTCCCGCGTCACCGCCTGGCTGACCAGCTCCCGCAGTGGCAAGTCCTCAGCGGGCTCAAGCTCCGGCAGAGCCTCCGCCCTGGAGAAGGCCAGCACCTCCTCGACCAGCCGCGCCATGTGCTGCAGCTCCTGGTCCAGCTTCCTCAGGTAGGCCGCCTGCTCCGGCACGCCCCTCTGCTCCACCACCCCCAGAGCCATCTGCATCCGGGCGATCGGGCTGCACAGCTCATGCGCCACGTCGGCGGTGATGCGCCTCTGCTCCCGCACATAGCCGCCCAGTTGCGCCGCCATGGCGTTCACGGAGGCCGCAAGCTCGCCCAGCTCGTCCCCCCTGCCCTCCGGAAGCCTGGTGTCAAACTGGCCGGCCGCGATGAGCTTGGAAGCTTCATTGGTTCGGCGAACCGCGCCGGTGATGCCTCTGACCACCGGCAGCCAGAGCAGGGCGGAGAGCAGCATGCTGCCGCTCAGCAGCACCAGCCAGGGCGTCCAGTCAAACAGCAGCCCCCCCGCGCTCAGGTCGCCGGAGACCATCACCATCGTCAGCGGATGCCAGAGGCCGCCCTGCCCGTGCAGGATGTCCATGTGGATGCCCGCCCAGTAGCGCGTCGGGTTTTCGCTGCGCAGCAGAAACCTGGGCTTGGGCGGCTGGCCGGAGGGCTCCGGTCGCCGAGGCCGCGGCCGCTGCCGCATCTCAGGCCTGCGTTTGTCAACCAGCCTGGACCTCACCGACTCCGGAGGATCGGGCGCATGACCGAGGACCTGCCTGCCGTCGGGATTGAACAGGGCGAAGATCACACCCCGGCGATCCTCAAAGTTCTCCAGGATGTCCGGCCATTCGTCCTGCGGGCTTTGCATCAGCCTGTCGGCAAGACGCACCGACAGATGCTCAATCCTGTCACCGGAAGGCCCGCTCAGGAGCCACTCGAGCTCGGGCGTGACGAGACGGCTGACATAGACATAACCAAACAGGCCGAGCATCAGCAGGTTCACCAGGAACCAGGCCAGAATCTTGCCGTAGAGCGGGAGTTTGAGGCGGCTCATAAAGTATTCGGGGCATTCCTGCCCCGGTCATCATAAGTGAAAGTATTCGGGGCATTCCTGCCCCGGTCATGAGTGCGGGCCAGGAATGGCCCGGTTACTGGGAGTGACGAGTTGATAACCGTAGCCGCGCACGGTCTTGATGAAACGCGGCTCCTTCGGATCATCCCCCAGCTTCCGTCGCAGCGTGGAGATGTGCATGTCAATCGCACGGTCAAACACGTCCCATTCGCGGTCCGCGACCTCCTCGATCAACTGCTCCCTCGTCTTCACCCGGCCATGCGCCCTGGCCAGTGACAGCAGCAGCCCGAACTCTGCCGGCGTAAGAGGCACGGGCTGGTCGCCGAGAACCACGTCATGTGTCTCCGGATTGATCCGCAGCTTGCCGATGACAAGCTCCTTCACCGGCACCTGCGGCGCGCTTTCCGCCAGCCAGCCTGAACGGCGCAGCACGGCCCTCAGGCGGGCAAGCAGCTCGCGGGAGGAAAAGGTCTTGGGCAGGTAGTCGTCCGCACCAAGCTCCAGGCCGACAATGCGGTCCACCTCCTCCCCGCGCCCCGTCAGCATCATGACCGGCACCCTGGACTTGGCCCGGATGCGGCGCAGCACCTCAAAACCGTCGCACCCGGGCATCATCACATCCAGGATGACGGCGGCCCAGGCCTCCGACGTGGCGCGGTCGGCACCACATTCGCCATCATGCTCCATCTCAACCTCGAAACCCATCGGCTTCAGGTAATCCGCCACGAGCTGGCAGAGCTCGGTGTCGTCGTCGATGATGAGGAGTCGCATGAGAGGTGGATCCAACTTGCCGCAGCCTGCCGGAACACCGCCAGCCTGGCAAGCTCTCAGCCATCTTCCCATGCAGGCGGAATGCCTGCATGCGACTTTACGCGTTCCTGACAATTCTACCCCCCGGGGGCTGAAGATGGCCTGACATGACCCGCCCACCCTGGGGCAGCCATGAAACGTCATCTTGCCCTTTTACTCGTGTTGCCGGCCATTTCCCTGGCCCACACGTTGCCCAACAGTGACAGGGAGGCCCTGAGGGCACATCTTCTGGAGGAGTTCATGCACAAGGCGGGAGTGGACAAGCCCTCGAAGGTTAGACCAAAGGAGAAGCCGCTGCCAAAGACGCTCAAGAGGCCGGTTCAGGTGGCTGCCTTTTCGGCGTTCGACATCTCGTCGTTCCTCACCGCCTCGGCCACCTTGCCGCCGGCTGGAAACGGCTTGCTGATGCAGGCTTCATTCACGCCGTTTGAGCCGAAGGTCAGGACTTGCTGGGATGGAACAACCTTTTTCGTGGAGTCGGACAACACGCCGCTGAACATGCCCAACCGCATGGTGGGCATCACGACATGGCAGCAGCAGATCCCCCTCCCGACGGCCTATTTCGCGAGCGTGACGAACAATGAAAACAACGCAGCCTCGCTGGGCTTCGGACAGCCGAACTACTGGCGGATCCCGCTGGTGCCGACGGTTTCTGCATCGCCGATCACCATCTATGACCCGCCTGCGGCTCCGACGAACTTCCTGCGCGGCGCGGTGGCGCTGGCCTCGAACGGCATCGCCATCTTCAACCCCGCGAACAACACCGGACAGGTTTCGTACGCGATCGGCGAACTGGACTACTACGGCGGGCACTGCGGCCTGGCGGATGACTACCATTACCACATCATTCCGACGCATCTTTACAGCCGCTTCGGCGGAGCTCTGGGCGATGACAAACCGGCGGCATGGGCCCTCGACGGTTATCCGATCTACGGCTTCGTGGAGCCCGATGGCTCGGCCCGGCAGCCTCTCGACGCACAGGGCGGACACGACCACGGTGGCTGGGGCTATCACTATCACGCGATCGGCACGACCACGACCGACGCCACACACCCGTATGGCACACCGCAGTCACCCTACATGATGCGGGCCTTCCATGGCAACGTGGTGAACTTTGGCAGCCAGGTGGACGGCCAGCCGGAGGTGTCATCATTGCGCGCGGACAACACGGGCGGCTACAATGCGAAGGCGGTGCCAGGCGCCAGCATCGTCGCGTTGATCAACCCGGTGGCGCTGACCACGGACTCGAACGGCCACTACATCGAAAACACCGCGCCCGGAGCGGTGGCGTCGCCGGATGCTTGCATCATGCGCGTCAATTTCAGCGGCACGGTGCTGGATGAGTGCTGGACGATCAACCGCAGGCTCAACCCACGCACGCTGACGGTGACCTGGCGCATGCCGGCCACCACGGTGGCCTCGGTGACAAGTTCGACCCAGTTCAAGCTGAGCGCACCGGCCACGGGAACGGGCACGGGTGTCACATTGACCGTGGGAGGCAACACCGTGACGAACTGCTCGCTCACGGCGGGCAGCACCACGGTGAACTGTGACAGCACCACGGGCCTCAACCAGGGCCAGGTGGTCTCCGGGGCCCAGGTGGCCGCGCAACCCACCACGACGAACACCTACACGCCGACGATTGGCTCGACCAACCACGCACGCCTCACGCCGTACCCGATGGCTGCCTGGTCGGAGGCAGGGCTTCCGGACACAGGCCAGGTGACAAGCACAACGACAACCTTTGGCGAGGACAGCGACTACACGACAGCGCCCGAGACCAGGCCGCAGTCGTTCACCGACAATGGCGACGGCACGATCACCGACAATGTCACCGGGTTGATGTGGCAGAAGGTCGACGCAGGTGAGATGACCTGGGAGAACGCCATCAACAACGCCTCGGCGCAGACCACGGGCGGCTACAGCGACTGGCGCCTGCCCAACCCCCAGGAGATTTTCTCGATCTTCAATCATGAAAACAACAACCCGGCGCTGAACACCACCTGGTTCCCGAGCCATCCCAGCGGCGCCGCGGAGTATTGGTGGACGCGCGACGCCTTTGGCAACAGCACGACAAACGTGTGGTGCGTGAACTCGGGCGGCGGGGCCGGCGGCAAGCCGAAGGCCGAGACGCTGAGCGCCGGCGGTGCGTTCCGCTATCACGCACGCTATGTGCGCGGCGCGCAGAACAACCTGGGGCACAGCTACACGAACAACGGAGACGGAACGATCACCGACTGTGACACCTCGCTGATGTGGACACAGCTCCCTGGACCCGCGACGACCTGGGAAGGCGCTCTGGCGTATGCGGAAAACCTGACGGCTGGCGGCCACAACGACTGGCGCCTGCCGAACATCAAGGAGCTGCAAACGCTCACCGACTACTCGCTGGCGACGGTCAGCGGCGGCACGGCGACCAACAACAAACCGTGCATCAACCGCACCATGTTCGCGAAGACGCTGACGAATGTCGCCACAACCTTGGGAAGCGCCACCGTAAACTGCGCCGACACAACCGGGATGGTCGCAGGCATGGTGCTTGTCGACCCCCACAGCATCGCGGGCGCCTACATCTCAAACACGACAGCGCCGACAGTTGCAAGCGTGCTGAACGGCACAACCTTCACCATGAGCGCGAACGCGGCCTCCAGCGGCAGCAACCTGACATTCCGCGCGCTGCCCGTGGCCACCGCCTGCTGGTCTTCAACCTCGCTGAAGGGCAACACGACGGAGGCCTGGCTGCTCGAACTCGGCGTGAACAACGCAGTCACGCCGCCGCGCGGATCACAGGGCATCATCAGCTACCAGGCGAAGACGGCGAGCTTCCCGGTTTTCGCGGTGCGCAGCGCGACACTGGCCACTCAAATCACGGTCGCGCAGGGCGCGACCTCGCTCACGGACGCGGTCAGCACGGTGGCCTATGGCAGTGTGAACGTCGGCTCGTCACTCTCGAAGACCTTCACCATCAACAACACGGGATCCACCGTGCTGAACATCACAGGCATTTCCATAGACGGCACAAACAGCGCCAACTTTTCCGTGACCTCCTCCCCGGCCTCGATCATTGCCGCAGGGGGCAGCACGACTTTCAGCGTTTTGTTCAATGCGCTCACTGCAGGCAGCAAATCTGCCGCCCTGCACATCACGAGCAGTGACACGGGCAATCCGTCGTTTGATGTGAATCTCAGCGGCACGGGCCTTGTGCCTCCACCCACGATTTCAAACATCACGGTCAATCCTCTCTCACCCTCGAGCACGGATCCCTCGATCGTGACGGCGCAGGTGACCCCCGGGGGCGGAGGCGCCATCAGCAGCGTGATTTTGACCTACGACCTCGGCGCCCAGGTGACGACGAACGTGTTCCGGGAAACCTTCTCCATGACGTCTTCCAACAACTGGAACGGCACAGGGGCGCTCAACACCTGGACGACAAACGGAGCCGGAGCCACGCGCCAGGCAAACCTGCAATCGAACCGCACCTCGCCGGTGGTTCTGACGAATTGCACGACGACGAGCGCCAGCACCAGCGTGGTGTGCAGCAGCACGACGAATCTGTGGCCAAACATGATCATCACCGGCCCCGGCATGGCGGCAGGAACAACGATCAGCTCGATCACCAACAGCACGACCTTTGTCATCAGCGCAGCGGCCACCGCATCGAGCACAACGGCCACGCTGACGGCGAACGGCATCACCCTCACGAACTGCACGACGACGGCGGCGAGCACGACGGTGACCTGCGACAGCACGACGGGCCTTGTGGCTGGCATGGGACTTACGGGCACAGGCCTGGCGAACAACGCCACCGTGAGCTCGATCACGAATGGAACGACCTTTGTCATGAGCGCGGCCCCGACAACGCCAGGCACGGCGCTGACGCTGACCGGCAGCGGGAATGCGCTGGAGTTCCAGGCCGCTTCCGCAAGCCTCACAACGGCGATGTCAACCTCCCCGGCGGTCAATGCGGCGGGCACCTCAGGTTATGTGGACTTCTATGTGCAGACGCGCGACCTGAACAACCTCTCGCCGAACAATCAGTGGACCTTCCAGGTGTCGCCGGACGGCGGCACCACCTGGAACACGCGTTTCAGCGAGGACTGGACCGCCAGCACGGTCAATCTGACAAACGTGGTGACCAATTCCTCGGGCAGCGGCACGGGCAGCACCACGGTCACCTGCGCAAGCACGACGGGGCTCACGACCGGCCGCTCGGTGTCGGCTGCCGCGGTCTATTTGACCGGGGGGCTGACGAACGGCAGCGCCACGGTGACCTGCTCAAACACGACGGGTCTCGCGGTCGGCATGTTTGTGACCGGCACGGGCCAGAACATTCCGGTCAACACACGCATCACCGCCATCACCCCGAACGTGGATTTCACCATGAGCGCGAACGCCGCCCTCACCAGCGCCAGCGCGGCCATTGCGGGCAATTATTTCCCGGCAAACGCCACCGTGAGCAGCATCACCAACGCGACCACCTTCGTGCTGAATGCAGCGGCCTATGCCAACACGAGCGCGGCGCCGATCCCGGCCTTTGCATCGACGGTGAACCATGGCTTCACCACAAAGGCGGACGGCGGCACCCAGCCTTACCACTATGTGCTCGATGCCAGCGAGCGCACCGCCAACATGAAGATGCGCTTCCAGTATGCGGGCGGAACGGTCACATCGCCTACACGAGCGCCGCGCGTGAGCATTGATGACATCGTGGTGAACACGACGAGCGGCGCCCCACCCACGGCGATCACGATGGTCGATGACGGCACCAATGGCGATGCGGCTGCGGGTGACGGCGTCTGGACGGCGGTGATTCCGGCACAGGCGAACGGCGCCACCGTCAATTTCACGATCGCCGCCACGGGCAGCGGTGGCGCCGGCACCACCACCTCTTCAACGACGACCTACACGGTTGCCCCGGCGCCGACGATCACCACGGCCTCGCCTCTGCCCGCCGGAAACACGATCGGATCGTACTCGCAGACCTTCGCGGCCACAGGCGGCAGCGGCACAGGCTATGCGTGGAGCCTGTTTTCGGGAGCCTTGCCACCCGGCATCAGCTTGAACAGCAGCGGCGTGTTGAGCGGCACGGCCACCTCGGCGGGCAATTACAGTTTCACGGTCAAAGTGACTGATTCGGCCAGCCGCAGCGCGACCAAGGCCTTCACGCTTGCGATCAGCGCCCAGACGCCGCCAAACATCGTCGTCATCATCACGGATGACCAGGGCTGGGGTGACGTGGGCTATCACACACCTGCGGGACAGGTGCCGATCCAGACGCCCAACATGGACAGCTTTGGAACCACCCGAGCGGGATCGATCCGCCTGGAGCGTTTCTACGCCACCACCGTGTGCTCGGTGACGCGTTCCACCCTGCTGACAGGCCGCAATGCGATCCGTCATGCCACCAACAACGGCCGAGGCACCGACTTGAGCGAACACTTGATGCCTCAAACATTCAAGGCAGCCGGCTACCAGACCTACATGAGCGGCAAGTGGCACATGGGTGGCAGTGACAAGAACACCAACCTCACCGTGGTGAACGGTGTCAGCACGCGCATCATCCAGGAGGGCCTTCAGTATGCCCCTTTCAACCGCGGTTTCGACTCACACTACGGCCAGTATTCCGGGGCGATCGACTACTACACGCACCACAGCGCGGAGACGGACTCGCTCGACATCCCCGACTGGTGGCTCAATGGCGTTCAGCAGGATGGTCCGAGCGAGCATACGGACTCACAAGGCCATGGCGGCTGGTCGCCGGACCTCGAGGCGGACCGGGCGATCCATCACATTCAAAACCGCGACCCGTCGAAGCCGATGTATCTGCATCTCGCCTTCAACTCGATCCATGGCCCGGTTTCCGCCCCGGCAAGCCTGATCACCAAGTATCAGAACCTCGGCGTCACCAGCACCAGCCGCCGCCTCATCTGCGCGGCTGTCGACGGCATGGACCAGGCGATGGGCCGCGTGCTCAACGCGCTGGACACGGCCGGAATCACCAACAACACCCTCATTGTGTGGTTCGGTGACAACGGTGGTGATGAGACAAAGGGCTCGCTCAATGATCCGCTGCGAGGCGACAAGGGTGACAGCTATGAAGGCGGCCTGCGCGAACCGGCAGGAATCTCCTTCCCCGGCGTGCTGCCCACCGGCGTCATCAGCAATCAGTATGTCTGGGTCGGCGACCTCTTTCCCACCTTGTGCGCCGCAGCCGGAGTGACGCCACGGAACACCAGGCCTCTCGACGGCCTGAATCTCTGGCCGAACCTGCTCGCCGCGAACAGCTCATCCACCACGACGCTGCGGCCGGGCAGCGCCACCCTCGTCACAGACACCGCGGCCCCGATTGCGATCAACAAGTTCACCGATCCGGTGAATGGCGGCACAAAGGACTTCAAACTGCGGCGCTCACGGGTGGGGAACACGACGGTGACGGAGCTTTTCAACCTCACCGATGATGAATACGAAACCACCGACCTCGCCGCGAACAGCGCTTACGCAGGCATCGTCACCAGCTTAACGAACAGCATCACCGCGATCACCGCGGAAAACTACAAGCCCTACATCGGCCCGCCGCTCATCACGAAATCGGTTCCACTGGGCGGCACCATCGAGCTGTATGCGCCTTTCACGAGTTACAAGGCTCCCACGGTTCAGTGGCGCAAAAACGGCGTGGCCCTCGGCAACGGCGGCAACATCAGCGGAGCGACGAGCTTCACCCAGGTCACGGATTCGGCCAACGCTCTCGTCACGGGGGCGTACACGACCAAACTGGTGATCTCGAACGCCTCCGCTTCAGACGCAGCCTCTTACGATGTCGTGGTGACCAACATCGGCGGCACCACCACGAGCGACAGCGGCGTGCTGACGATCACGCTCGGAGCCCCGATCCTCAGCGTGCCACTTTATACAAAAGGCACCAGCATCACGCTGAACTGGACCGCCGTGCCGAATGCGACAGGCTACACCCTGCAGCGCAGCGCCACTGCGGACTTCGCAACGATCCTCGGCACGCAGACGACCAGCGGCACCACGGCCACCTTCTCCGGCCTCACCAGCGGCACGACCTATTATTATCGGGGAACAGCCACGGATGGAACGAACACAAGCGCGTTTGGCGCCACAGTGTACTCCACCCAGGATGCCGGCACGCCCGCAGTGTCGATCACCGCACCCGCAAACAACACAATCACATCCGCCAGCACGATCAACGTGCAAGGCACGGCAACCGACACAATCTCACCCGTCACCGCCTTGATGGTCAATGGAGTGACCGCCACGACCGCTGACGGATACGCACATTGGTCAGCCACCGTGCCCCTCATTCCAGGCGCGAACACGATCACCGCGACGGCGAGCGACAGCGCCGACCAGGGTGGCAACAGCGGCGCCGCGAGCATCAGCGTGACCTACAATGCAACCGGCCCGACGATTGTCAGCGTGAGCACGGGCCCGACCTCTCCAACGTATCTCGATCCGACTTATGTGCTGGCCCAAATCACGCCGCAGCCAGGAACCACCCTCTCCGGGGTGCAGCTTCAATACAACACCGGTGTACCCGTGAGCACCGCCATCTGGAAGGAAAGCTTCGCCAACACCTCGTCGAACAACTGGAACGGCGCCGGCGCCCTCAACGCGTGGACGACTGTCGGCGCCGGCAATGTTCGTCAGGCCGTGAGCACGTCGAATCGCACCTCGATCAGCCTCACGAACGCAACAACAACGAGCGGCAGCACCACGGCAAGCTGCGCAAGCACCGCGGCGCTGTGGCCCGGCATGCTGATCACAGGACCAACCATTGCAGGCAGCATCAACGGGGCACAAACCGGCAACACAACTGTCGCCTCGATCACGAACGCGACCACGTTTGTGCTTTCGCAGGCCGCCACCGGCACGGGATCAGGGTTGACGCTCACGGCCTGTGGAGTGACCATGACCCATGCAACCACCACGGCAGCAAGCGTGGCGGTGACCTGTGACAGCACCGCAGGACTCGTGAACGGCATGTCGCTCACCGGCACCGGCCTTGCCAACAACGCCATCGTCGCCTCCGTGACGGGCGCCACGACCTTCAACATGAACGCAGCCCCGACCACAGCTGGCGGCGCACTCACCCTGAGCGCGGTCACGGCGGCCGCCGAGTTCAACGGCGGCACGGCCAACCTCACGGACTCCATGTTCACCACAACAAACGCGATCAACACCACCGGCTCGAGCGGTTACATCGAGTTCTGGGTGCAGACGCGCGACCTGTTCGCCACCAACAACTGCGGCTGGGCCCTGCAGGTCTCGCCTGACAACGGCATCACCTGGAACACGCGCCTGGGCGAAGACTGGAACACCGAAACCGTGACGCTCGGCAGCATCGTGCTGAACTCCGCCGGAACGACCGCCGGCAGCACCACCGTGACCTGCGCGGACACCACCGGCCTGACTCCAGGCCGAAGCGTGCTCAGCGCACCGGTGAATGTGACCATTGGCATCACCAGCGGCCAGAGCACCGCGACTTGCGCAGACACAACAGGGCTTGTCGAGGGCATGTTCATCACCGCCACCGGCATCCCCAACAACACTCGCATCGGCACCCTCACGCCCAACACCTCCTTCACGCTCGTCACCGGCACCACCGCCACGCTGGTGAACGCCACGGCCACAAACGCCAGCGCGGCCGCCGCCGCGACCTGCTTCGCCAGCAACGCCACCGTCAGCAGCATCACGAACGGCACCACGTTCGTGCTCAGCACAGCCGCCTACGCAAACACAAGCGCCGCGCCGCTCGCCACGGCGTATGCCACGACGGTGAACCACGGCTTCCAGCTTTTTCATTACGACCTCACGGGTCCTGAGCTGGACACGCAGACAAAGATCCGCTTCCAGGCCGCCGGCTACACCGCCACGGCGCCGACGCGCACGCCACGCGTCAGCATCGACGACATCATCATCGCCACCACCGCGCCTCCGCCCGTCCTTGCGCTGACGATGTTTGACGACGGCAATCACGGTGATGGCGCTGCCAACGACGGCATTTGGGGCGCGGCCATTCCCGCACAGACTGGCGGAACCACGATCAACTTCTCCGTCTCCGCCACGGACAGCAACGGCGCCACTTCCATCAGCCCCGGCACCGGCGGCTACACCTACACGGTGAACAACCTGCTCACCGATGCGACCATCCTTGGCGCGGAGTTCCTCACCCTGCCAAAATCCGACGGCGTCACGCTCAACCTCATCGCCTCGGTCGACCAGGAGGTGTTTGTCGAATACGGCATGCTGCCTGGCAAGTACACCGCCTCCACCACGCCGGCCACGTTCAACGTCGACAACGCGAAGCCCGAGTTCAAAAACCCGATTCGCATCCCGATCACCGGCCTGCAGCCGGACACCGAGTACTATTACCGCGTTCGCCACCGGAATGTCGGAGCCTCTTTCTACAGCGCGCGTGGCGAGCGCAGCTTCCACACCGCACGGCCTCGCGGAACCTCCTTCACCTTCACGGTCACCGCCGACCCGCACATCGACGTGAACACCGACATGCAGCTCTTCTGGCGCGCGATGGCAAACATCAGCCTCGACCGGCCGGACATCCACCTGGACGTGGGCGACATCTTCATGACCGACAAGCTTGCCGACGGCCTGCTCGGCGTGCCGCCGAAGTGGGGTGGAGGCGTCACGATCAACCAGACCAGCATCAACAACCGCGCCATCCTCTTCCGCAACGCCTTCGAACGCGCCTGCCACAGCATCCCGTTCTTTTTCGGCCTGGGCAATCATGAGGCGGAATACGGCTACCTCTTCAACGCGGCGGCCGACAAGCAGAACAACATCCCCGCCTGGGACCTGAAGGCCCGCAAGGCCTTCTATCCCGCACCCACGCCGGACGCGTTCTACAACGGCAACCCGACGCCCAAGGATTACAGCGGCGGCACGCTCGGCCTGCTGGAGGACTACTACGCGTTCGAGTGGGGCGAGGCCATGTTCATCATGCTGGACCCGTTCTGGAACACGCTCACCAACCCCAACTCCGCCAACGACGCCTGGAAATGGAGCCTCGGCAAGGTCCAGTATGACTGGCTGCGCGACACGCTGAAGAACAGCAGCGCCAGATACAAGTTTGTCTTCATGCACCACATCGTCGGCGGCAGCACGCAGGCGATCATCGGCGGAGTGCCCACCGCGCAATACGCCGCACGAGGAGGAATCGAGGTGAGCGACAAGTACGAATGGGGCGGCAAAAACGCCGACGGCAGCGCCGGATTCGCCACTCAGCGCCCCGGCTGGGACATGCCGATCCACGACCTGCTCGTGCAGAACAAGGTCAATGTCGTCTTCCATGGCCACGACCACCTCTATGGCTACCAGGTCAAGGACGGCATCGTCTATCTCGAATGCCCGCAGCCCGGCACGCCGAACTACTCCTCCCTTGGCAGCGCGGTGGACGGCCAGTATGTCGACCTCGGAGCGAACAGCAGCAGCTATCTTCTCCCCAACAGCGGCCACATCCGCGTCACCGTCGGACCGGACCAGGCCGTGGCCGACTACGTCCGCAGCTACCGCACCGGCACCGACCCCATGCCTCCTGACGCCTCCAGCGTCTTCAACGATGAAACCATCACCCGCCACAACCGCGACGTCAGCCACAGCTTTGTCCTCGGTCCGAAGGTCATGCCTCCCATTGAGATTGCCAGGATCGGCCCCGGCCAGGTTGGACTGAGATGGAACGTCACGCCTAACAAGACCTGTCTCGTCCAGTGGAGCACGGATCTCGTCACCTGGCAGACCGTCGACACCCTGATGTTCACCAACACCTACACAAACGCGACCTACACGGACAGCCTGCCGGAGCGCGTCAACGGCCAGCGGGCCTTCTATAGGATTGTGCATCTTCCTTGACGATTCGGGCTCGACTTGGGCAGGCGGGAGGGTTTCTCATGCCAGGACCTCTCTCCCGCCCCCTGCCCATGAAGCTGCCTGCCATCCTGTTTCACCTTTCATTAGCCGTCCTTTCAGCCAGCGCGGCGGAAAACCGCAAAAGCCCTGCGCCAGCCGACCCCTCCATCGCCCCGGTGCAGGACGTGGCAGGCCTGCCCAGGGTGCTGATCATCGGCGATTCGATCTCCATGGGCTACACCCTTCCCGTGCGGCGCCTGCTTGCAGGCAAGGCGAACGTCCACAGGCCTGCCACCAACTGCAGTTCCACCGGCAACGGGCTCAACCACCTGAAATCCTGGCTCGGAGAGCAAAAATGGGACGTGATCCATTTCAATTTCGGGCTCCATGACGCCAAGCTTCCGCCCGAAGGCATCCGTCATGCGCCGCCGGAGATCTATGAAAAGAACCTGCGCGAACTCGTTCGCCTGATGCAGGCGACGGGAGCCCGCCTGATTTTCGCCACCACCACCCCCGTGCCTAACAACGGCATCATCTCGCCCACCCGCCGCTTCGGCAGCATTGATTCCTACAACAGCGCCGCGCTGAAGGTCATGAAGGAGGCCGGGGTGCCGGTCAACGATCTCAATGGATTCATCACCCCGCAGGTCGCAACGCTTCAGAAGCCGAATGACGTGCACTTCACCGAGGAAGGATCGGCCCGGCTGGCCGGACAAGTCGCCGCCGCCCTTGAAAAGGCGCTGAAGCCTTGACGCAATCCTGACAATTCTCCCGTGTTTTGCTGAAACCGGCCTGACGGGCCGGAGGTTTGTAGGCGATGCTATGAAAACGCTCCCTGCCCTCCTGCTGTTCGCGACGAACCTCGCCGCGCATGATCTGGCCAGCACCGGCCGCGAGGCGCTGCGGGCGCACATCCTGGAGGAATGGATGAGTCATCGGGACAGTCCTGCCCCGTCTAAAAAATGGGTAGGTAATCGGGGCATTCCTGCCCCGTCTGAAAAATGGATGGGTAATCGGGGCATTCCTGCCCTGTCTAAAAAAACGCAGACGGGCCAGGAATGGCCCGGACACATCCAAATGGCCTCCACGGCCACGGCACTGAACATCGCCGCGGCAGCCGTCGCCAGAGCCTCTGACGCTCCGCGGACGGCGAAGGCTTTCTTGCCGTTCACAAAGCTCGACCTGCGCGCTGACGACGAGTTTCTCCATGTGGGATCCAACGGCCTGCCAGACCACAACATGATGGTCGGCATCACCGCCTGGCAGCAGCAGGTGCCGCTGCCACAGAGTTACTTCGGCGAAAACGCCTGGCGCATCCCGCTGAAGCCCGTGCCGGCAAAACAGCCCGCCTCCATCGAAGGCCGCTTTCTGCGCGGAGCGATCGCCCTGGCCGTGAACGGCATTCCGATTTTCAATCCGCAGAACAACCGCGGCGAGATCAGTGCTGAAATCGGCGAGCTGGATGAGTGGGGCGGCCATTGCGGGCGGGCGGATGATTATCACTACCACATCACCCCCCTGCATCTGCAGTCGCAGGCCGGCCAGGGCATGCCGGTGGCTTATGCGCTCGATGGTTATCCCATCTACGGCCTCACCGAACCC
>CAZXPU010000074.1:22301-28225 GCA_964642905.1 uncultured Prosthecobacter sp. | reverse complement strand
AAACCTTCGGCGGAGGAGAGGCCGAAGCGGGTGACGGTGATCACGCCGCCTCCGCCGACACCGCCCTGGTTATGGCAGGAGGCGCAGGAGTTGTTGTTGAAGATGGGGCCGAGGCCGCCCACGGGCATTTCGCGGCGGGTGAACTCTTCACGGCCGTCGGTGAAGGCGGTGAGCAGGTCGGCCGTCAGACCGGGCAGGGGATCGCTGGCGCGAGGAGCGCCCTGGCGGGGTGGCATGCCGCGATGATGGGGACGGGGGCGCTGAGCCTGGCGGGGACCGGTGGGCTGGCCACCAGGAGGTTTTCCCAGGGTTGGCGGGTTTTGTGGAGGCTGGCCACCCTGGGGCGGTTGGGCGCCTTGAGGGGGTTGAGCTCCGGCAGGAGGTTGTTGGGGAGGGCGGTTGCCTTGAGGCGGCTGACCACCCTGGGGAGGCTGAGCGCCGGCAGGAGGTTGTTGGGGAGGAAGGGCGCCTTGCGGAGGCTGCTGGGGCGGTTGGGCGCCTTGAGGGGGCTGGGCACCCTGGGGAGGTGGAGGGGAGGCTTCCGGTTTTGTGGGGGTCTGGCCAGCGGCAGCGCCGGTCATCAGGCCTGCCATC
The DNA here is from genome assembly GCA_964642905.1 of uncultured Prosthecobacter sp. Classification (GTDB taxonomy): domain Bacteria; phylum Verrucomicrobiota; class Verrucomicrobiia; order Verrucomicrobiales; family Verrucomicrobiaceae; genus Prosthecobacter. The sequence continues at coordinate 27,631 of CAZXPU010000074.1, read as the reverse complement.
AGCAGGGATTGAACGATGAGCTTGGTTTTCATGGCTTGTCCGGGTTGGGTTGAGTTGGGGATGTTTTTTCGGGAATGGGTTTCCCTTTTCACCGCTCAATCTGGGTTGCCTGTGTGAAGGAATAATGTCGTTTTGCGTGAGATTTGTTAAGCGAAGGTAAAAGTGCGGCATTCTCCACCGCCCGTGTCTGATGGCTTTCGCCGTGCATCGCCCAACCTTCCTGCAGCTTCTGGCAGCGGCCCTTGTGCTGTGCTGTCAGCTTCACGCGCATCCTGCGGACATCAGCAAGCTTCGAGTCAAGGTGGAGCGCGAGCGGGTCGAGCTGCGGTTCACCTTCAACCTTCAGGTGCTCTCGCGATTTGATCCGGGCATCGATGCCAGCCAGGACGGGTTGGTGAATGCTGAGGAACTGCAGGCTGCGCGGGAAGGGATCGCCGACTATCTCAACCGGCGGGTGCAGATGCAGGTGAACGGAGGCAGGTCGGAGCTTGGCGCCATCCAGGCCATGGAGGCGATGTGGCCGTCGGCGGAGGGTGTCATTCCGGCGGTGCGGGCGGAGGACTATCCGGCGCGGCATGTGGACATCCTTTTTGTCAGGCAGGACCTGCCGCTGCTGGCGGACCTGTGGCTGGGCTTTGACATCTGGCGTGAGACAGGGCCTCTGGGAGTTGTGGAGGCGGTCTATGAGCAGGGTGAGCTGCGCACGCAGGTGCCGTTCAGCATGAACGAGCCTGACTATCTTTATGACACGGGTTTTGCCGTGGAGGAGGTGTTCAAGGAGCCTTCTCCGCCCGCGTCGTCCGTGCCGATGACGGGAGGCATGCGGGTGACATGGAAGCTTTGCGTCGCCGGAGCGTTGACAGCCCTCTTCATTCTCTTTCTGCTGCTCCACTTCATCTCACGTTCCAAGAAGCCCTGATGTCCCCGGTCCTTCACACCCTTGCCGATCTCGTCCGCATCAACAGCGTGAACTCCTCCTATGAAGGTGGGCCCGGCGAGGGCGAGGTGGCCGCCTATGTGCGCCGGTTTTTTGAGTCGCGCGGCATGGAGGCCTGGGAGCAGGAAGTGTTTCCCGGCCGGCCCAACGTGCTTGCGCGGCTGCCAGGCAGGAACCCTGAACGGCGCATCGTGCTGGAGGCGCACACCGACACGGTGTCGGTGAAGGGCATGACGATCCCGCCGTTTGAACCGACGATCCGGGATGGCCGGATGTATGGACGCGGGTCCTGCGACACCAAGGCGGGGCTGGCCACGATGATGCATGCGATGGCGGCCTTGAAGGAGGAGGGTGTCGTGCCGTCGTGCGAGGTGCTGCTGGCCGCGGCGGTGGACGAGGAGTACTCCTACCGCGGCGTCGTGAGGCTTTGTGAAGGCCTGAAGGCCGCCGCCGCGATCGTGGCGGAGCCGACGGAGCTGCGGGCGGTCATCGCCACCAAGGGCGTGCTGCGCTGCCGCATCGTGGTGCATGGGCGTTCGGCGCACAGCTCGAAGCCGCACCTGGGCGTCAACGCGATCACGCACATGGCGAAGGTCATCGCCGCCATCGAGGAGGACAATGCGCGCCTCGCCGGGATTCAGCATCCTTTGGTAGGCTGCGGCACCTGCAATGTCGGCGTGATCAGCGGCGGCGTGCAGGTGAACTTTGTGCCTGACCGCTGCATGATCGAGATCGACCGCCGGCTTCTGCCGGGGGACAGGGCGGAGGACGCCGTGGCGCACTACCGCCGGCTGCTGTCAGGCATCGAGGGCGTTCGGGCCGAGGTGGAGGAGCCGCTGCTGCTGGTGGACGAGGCGCTGGACACACCGGCGGATTCGGACGTGGTGAGGACCGCGACGCAGGTGCTGCGTGAGCTGGGCCTGAACGCCGAACCCTGCGGCGTGCCCTTTGGCTGCGACGCCAGCAAGCTCTCCCGTGCGGGCATTCCGAGCATCGTCTTCGGTCCCGGCAGCATCGACCGTGCGCACACCGCCGACGAGTACATCGAGGTGGACCAGGTTGAGGCCGCCCTGGAGTTTCAGAAAAGGTTTCTGCTCAGCTTTGCGTAACCAACATGACCATGATGAACCGCCGTCACTTCCTCACCACCTCCGTCACCGCCACCCTGGGCAGCCAGATCACCGGCTGCGCCTCGCTTTCCCGAAGCGGCTGGATTGACGCCCATGTGCATGTCTGGACGCCGGACACGAAGAACTATCCGCTGGCCTCCGGCTTCACGAAGGCGGACATGAAGCCGGCGAGCTTCACGCCCGGGCAGCTGTTTGCGCACTGCCGGCCCGAGGGGGTGTCGCGCATCGTGCTGATCCAGATGAGCTACTACAAGACGGACAACCGCTACATGCTCGACATGATGGCGGCGCATCCGGGCACGTTTTCCGGCGTGGCGATCATCGATGAAAACGCCGCCGACGTGCGCGGGCGGATGAGGGCCTTGAAGCAGCAGGGGGTGCGCGGCTTCCGCATCTACACCGGCAGTTCCGATGTCGCGGGCTGGCTGGGTTCAGCGGGCATGAAGGCCATGTGGAAGGCGGCGGCGGAGGAGAACCTGAACATGTGCCTGCTGATCAATCCCGAGGCGCTCGGGCCGGTGTCGAAGATGTGTGAGCAGTTTCCGGACACGCCGGTGGTGATCGACCACTTTGCGCGCCTGGGCATGAAGGGCGTGGTGGACCGTGCCGGGCTCGACAGCCTGCTGCATCTTTCCAAGCATGAGAAGGTCACGCTCAAGACCTCGGCCTTCTACGCTCTTGGGAAGAAGCAGGCGCCTTATCTGGACCTCGGGCCGATGATCCGTGAATGCCGGGACGCGTTTGGCGCGGACCGCCTCATGTGGGCCAGCGACTGCCCGTTCCAGGTGGATCCGGGCCACAACTATCATGACTCCATCGCGCTGGTTCGCGACCGGCTCGACTTCCTGACGGATGCCGATCGGAAGGCAATGCTGCGCGGCACGGCGGAGCGCGTGTTTTTCAGCTGAGCGAGCCGATGCCGTCGAGCGCGCGCCGGACGTCCTCGCGGCTGTTGTAGCCGTGGAGGGCGAGGCGGATGCGACCGGCGTGGTGCATGACGTGGACCTCGGCCTTTTCCAGGGCCGCGTGGATCTCGGCGCTGCGTTTGTCCATGAAGGCGACGATGCCGGTGGGACGGCCGGGTTGAAGCGGGCACATGGGCTGGATGCCGAGGGCGGCCAGGCCGTCATGGAGTTCGCGCACCAGCGGATCGGCATGGGCGGAGATGGCGGCCACGCCGACGCCGTCGACATAACGAAGCGCGGCGTTGAGGGCATAGAGGGCGGCGAAGCTGGGCATGCCGACGGAGAAGCTGGGGGCGCCGGTGCGGGTGACGGCGCGTTCGAAGCGGTCGCCGTCGAAGGCGTTGCTGAGGTGGTACCATCCGCCGGCGTGGGTGGTGAGGCGTTCGGCGTTGCGGGCGGGGATGCCGATGACGCAGCCGCCATGGATGCCGAGCGTCCATTTGTGCGTGCTGCTGATCAGGATGTCGGCGTCCGGGCAGTTGAGCTCGAGGCGTCCGAAGGCCTGGGTGATGTCGACGGAGATGAGGGCGTTGGGGGCGAGCCGGCGGACGGCTTCACGCAGCGGCTGCCAGTCGATGCGGTGGCCGTTGTAGAAGCTGACCAGGGAGACCTGGACGAGCCGGGTGCGATGGTTCAGGAGCGGTTGAAGATCCGCGACCGCGAGCTCGCCGCCGCTGGATTTCCAGAGGCGGGTGACCGGTGGTGTGGCGGAGCGCAGCCAGGGTGTGGCACCGGCGGGGAAGTCGAGGTCGGTGACGACAACCTCGTCACCGGCGCCGAGGTTCAGGGCGGAGGCGAGAAGGTTGTAGGCCTCGGAGCTGCAGGAGCAGAAGGAGACTTCGGCGGGGGTGAGTCCGAGCAGGCGGGCGCTGATTTCACGGCAGGCCTCGACAGCGGCGAAGTGACCTTCGCGGCCGCGCATGCCGCGCTGCTTGTCCTGCCAGTAGTTTTCGAGGGCCTCATGGACGGCGAGCGGCGGGATGCTTTCCGCGGCGGTGTTGAGGTAGCTGATGCCGTGGAGGGAGGGGAAGTCGCGGAGGCGGGTGGCGTCGGTGAGCATGGGAGAGTTCAGGCGGTTTTGCCGGCGGGAGCCGGGCTGATGTCGGGGCGGTGGCTGAACCACCAGCTTGTCAGCAGCAGGCAGAGAATAAGCAGCAGCCAGGGCGGATCATGCGGGTTTGTTTCCAACAAGACGTCGGACTGGATTTTTTGCGCCCTGGAAAGGTCGCGGAGGCTGGAGGCTTCTTTGAAATCGGCTTCACGGATGTCGGCAAAGCGGGCTGCGCCGCTGAGCAGAGGGGCGCCTTTCTGGCTTAGGCGGAAGAAGCCTGGCTGGGCTGGCGCCCGCAGCAGGTGGACCTGGGGGGTGGGAATGCGTGTGGTGGTCGGCGGACTGCCCGATTCCTGCTCGATCGGCGGTGCCTTTTCTCCATGGACACAGGCCACGGTGAGCTTCTGACGCAGGTCGAAGTTGGCGGACTCCGGGGCGATTTTTTCCTGGCGCACGGTCAGCAGGAAGCGGTGCAGCAGAATGGCGAGCGCAGGAAGGCGGCGGGCGTTGCTGCTGAGCAGGTCGAAGTGACAGAGCAGCTGCTGGGCGCCCGCCGGAGTGCGGCGCAGGCTGATCAACGCCCGTGTGTCCTGCCAGAGCAGCACGCGGTCTTTTGGGTCTCCGGGGATGAGCATGCCGTCCTGGGCGAGCAGGGACTGCCAGTTGAGGCCTTCCATGAGCGGGTGGTGCTCGGCCACGAGGCTCCCGCGCAGCCAGGCGACTTGTCCGCCCTTGGCCGGGGCGGCGAAGATGACGGCGTTTTGGCCAGGGTCCAGGGCTGTGGTGGGCGGCCAGACGATGCCGCGGACATCGGCTTCGGAGCTGGAGGCGACCAGGCGTGTGTCGGCGAATTTTTCAAAGAGCGCGCGCAGTTCGGCGCTGCCGTCCTTGAGGGGGATCACGGGGGTGTGCAGGCTGAGGATCTTGGGCCGGGGGCGCACCAGAGGAAGCTCATCATCGAGGGTGAAAGCGTCGGCTTCGAGCACCAGCGTGAGCGTTTCTCCCGGAGGGAAGGGGCCGCTGAGCGTTCTCATTTCACCCGGCTGGAGCTGCACGGTGGCTGGGGCGGAGCGGGTGTCCTGGGCGATGACGTGCCAGCTTCGTTCCTGGGGTTGGCTGGCGTAGTTGCGCAAAAGGGCGCGCCAGAGGAGCTGGCCGTCCTTTTCCTCCAAGGTGAGCCCGGCCCAGCCCACATTGTGGATCGGGGAGCCGACGCTGATGAGGGAGGTCTCGAAGGGCAGGGGTTC
>CAZXPU010000074.1:0-22291 GCA_964642905.1 uncultured Prosthecobacter sp. | reverse complement strand
GGGCGGCGGGGTCGGTCCGCGGCTGGTGGAGCGGCGTCGGCGCGGCGGCCGGGGGCGGGAACCCGATCCCCGGCGGCGGGACGCCGTACACGGGATCGCTCGGGAAGCCGCCGGTCGGCCCCGACGGGCCGGGGTCGGGGGGCGGGGTGGTCGCTGATGAAAAGGATCGCGCCCTGGGGACCGGACAGGGTCCGCGCCATGCGCAGGCCGGGGGTGAAGTCGTGGGTGCCCAGGGAGGGCTGCCAGCGTGAGAGGGCGGCGAGCAGTTCGGCGGTGGAAGCGCCGTGGTAGAGGGTGGGTTGGGCGGGGTCGGAGGAAAGCAGGGTCAGCTCGGCGCGGGCGGATGCCGGCAGCAGCGTTTGCAGAGCCTCGTTGACGGCAGCGGTCGCCGCCGGGCGGAAGGCGGCCATCGAGGCGGAGCTGTCCAGGACGAAGGCGAGGCGCTGCACGGCGTCTTTTTGAAACCAGCGCGGGCCGGCGAGCAGCCAGGTGAAGGTCAGCACCAGCAGGAGCTGCAGAAACAGGGGGACGGAGGCACGCAGGCGTTCGATGCGGTTCCCAGCGGCCGATTCCCGGCGGACCTGCTGAAGGAGGAAAAGGGTCGTCACGACTTCCCGGCGGCTGCGGCGCTGAAGGAAGTGGATGGCCAGCACGGCGGGCAGGCCGAGCAGGCACCACAGGGCGGCAGGGTGGGCGAAGGTCACGCTGAGGGGGGAGGTTCCTCGGCAGGCGCCGCCGGTTCAGCCGTCGTCAGGGGAGCCTTTTTGCCAGCCCCGATGAGGAGACCCAGCAGCAGGCCGATGCCGAGGATGGCGACAGGCAGGGTGGGCGGGCACCAGAGGAGTTGGATTTGGAAGGCCAGGAAGCTGAGGACCAGGGAGGCGAAGATCAGACCGAGGCCACGCGAAAGCGCCTTGGAGCGGGGCACGCGCAGAACGATCCAGGCGGCAGCGAGGCCGCAGACGATCCAGGTGGCCCACTGCTGGGTTTCGGTGAGCTTTTGCAGCCTGGGCAGGCGCAGGATCTCCGCCAGGGCCTGGGCATTCAGCTGCCCCAGGGAGGGGCTGTTTTTATCGGACGGTTCGACACCGATGACCACGATCGGGCTGTTTTTCAGGGCTGCCTTTTCGGCATCTCCCAGGGCATCGACGAGCGTGCCCGTCATGAGGTCGAGCGCGTTGACGACCGGGACCTGGGCGCCCGGGCTGACGCGCAGGCTGCCATCGTCTTCCAGCGGGACAAAGGTGCCTTGGGCGAGGTAGGCCCCGGCACCGGGGCCGATGCGCACACGGTGGAGGGCATAGGGGCTGGCATGGAGCCGTGCCAGGGCCTGGGCGATGACGCCAGGATAGAGCCTGTCGTCAGCACGCAGGGCGTAGGGAATGCTCCAGCCGTTCGCGATTTTGCGCGCCGCCAGCAGGCCCATCTCCCGGGTGGGGCGCAGGACCGGGTCAGGCGCGGAGACCAGCGCGGACAGCGCCAGGGCGGATTCCAGAGACCCGTCAATTCGTTGAAAATGAGGCAGGCTGTCGGCCAGGTCGCCCATGAAAGATGGAGTTTTGGAGCCGGGCTCGGCCAGCTGAGTTTCGATGCCAAGCACGACGCTGGGGAGGGGGACGAGCGCTTCGGAGACTGAGGACAGGAACTTTGGGGCCGGCTGACCCCAGTTGAGAGGTGTGGCGATGATGAGCACTTCCGGAGCGTAGGCCTGAAGGCTTTTCAGAAGGGTCTGCCAGTCCAGGGGAGGGGGAGGCCAGGCGGCATATTCCCCTGCTTGCTCCTCTCTGAAGTTCACCAGGGTGACCAGGCTGCCGGAACTGCCGGAACTGCCGGGGGCGGGCTGGGTCAGGCGCTCCCGATTGTTGGCGACGAGGAAGTCGAGAAAGAGATCGTCCACCTTCTGCAGACGCCCGGAACGTTGCTCGAGGTCCAGGTGCCGGACAGAGAATCCGAGGCAGGTCATCAGGAGGATCAGGCGGAGCCAAAACATCAGCGGAGTCTGCCTTGAGTTGCTGAAATTTGCCAACCGACAAATCGGCGGTAGGGCTGATTATTAACAAATATAAAATTTATCACCTCTGCTCTTGAATTGAGTGGCAATATAAATTACAATCAGCATTAATTATTATAATTTTGATAAAACCTCTTCCTTTGCGCTGAGCTTTGGCCCTCCCTTTGATTATGAAGATCCACACCGCACCCACTTGGCTGGCGCTTGTGGTGATGTTGAGTGGGTGCCTGATCCCGACAGTGCATGGCAGTACCCTTGTCTGGGGGAGTTCGTTCAATGATCTGCTGTTCACGAGCACGGGTCAGCCCCTTGACGACTCGTTCATTTTTGAAGTTGGCACCTTCACCAGCGGCTTCCTGCCGATCCTGAACAACAGCGATCAATGGGATGCGAACTGGAAGGTCCTGGATCGTGCGGTCCATCCTGCTGCAGAAGGCTGGAATGTGGCCAAGCAGTATTTTGTCAGCTCCTTCGAGCATCTGCCGGACGGCACGTCGGACTCTCTGGTGGCGGATCCCGCTGATGTCTTCCAGATGGGAGAAACCGTTTACCTGTGGGTTTACAACTCGAAGGCGATCGTGCCGGGCAGTGAGTGGGCGCTGGTGACGGATTCCGACCTGCTCGCCAACCTGGCCAATGGGTGGCGCATTCCGGATCCTGACGACCCTGTCGGCACGTCCTACGACTGGCAGCTGCTGGATGCCGACACGGTCATCCTGGGCGGAGTCAACGGCATCCAGGGGGCCGGGGATTTCAGTGTCCATCCAGGAACCTTCAGTCTGCAGACCCATGTTGTGCCCGAGCCTGGGAGCAGCCTGCTGGTGCTGCTGGGCTTTGCCGGAGCCCTGCTCAGCCGTCGCTCCGCCTTCCAAGAAAATTGTATTGAATGAGCGTCCCTGCTCCAGCCCGAGCCGCCAGACCGCGTCGATGGATGACGCGGTTTTCCGCGTTTTCGCTCCTCCTGCTGCTGACGGGTTTTGGGGCCTTGTCCGCGCAGGCTCAAACGCTGGACTTCAGTGACTACAACGGCTTCGGCAATGCGGCGAGCACGGTGGTCACCACCATCAAGGTCGGCCCGACCACGGACAAGGAGTCTGCAGCCACCACGAACGCCACGGCCACGGGTGACGACACAACGGGCAGTGATGACGAAGACGGCGTGACCGTGCCAGCGACACTGACCCAGGGTGCCAGCAGCAGCATCGTGGTCAACGTCACCAACACGAGCGGCGCTCCGGTCTACCTCAATGCGTGGATCGATTACAACCGCAACGGCGTGCTCACGGATGCCGGTGAGCAAATCGCCACCAACACCTCGATCGCCACCACCACAAGCAATTCCAACCGCACCATCAGTTTCACCGTGCCCGCCACCGCCACGCCCGGTGTGGCCGGCGTGCGCGTGCGTCTGACATCGACCAGCGGTCCCGGACCTGCCAGCACCAGCGGCAACGGCGAGGTGGAGGACACGGTGACCACGATTGTCTCCAGGCTGGATTATGGTGACTATCCCTCCTTTGCCTCCGCCACGCAGGTGGCCAACTCGATCATCCGCATCGGCACCAACGCCACGGACACGGAGGCCTCCAACCCGGCCTCCGGCACCGCCAACGCCGATGACACCACGGGAACAGATGATGAGGATCTGACCATGCCGGCGCTGACGGCGGGCACCACCACCACGCTGGCGATTCCCGTGACGGTCACGGCCGCGAGCCTGTCCGGCAGCACGGCCAGGTTGAATGTGTTCGCCGACTGGAATGGAGACAACGACGTGGCGGACGCCAGCGAGACGCTCACCGTGCAGACGGTCAGCGCCACGGGCACCTACAACTTCAGCCTGAGCCCGCCCCTGGGCACGACGCCCGGCGCCAAGTATCTTCGAATCCGCATCACGGAAGGCAGCACGGCGCCCGTCTTCAGCGGAGACTCGACTCTGAAGGGGGAGGTGGAGGACTATGCGGTCACGGTCAGCTGCCCCACCTTGAGCATCAGCCCAACCACGCTGACCACGCCCACCGCCGGTCAGCCCTACAGCCAGACCCTGACGCCTGCCGGAGGTTTCGGCAGCTATGTGTTCGCCGTCTCCGGCGGCAGTCTGCCCGCAGGCTTGACCCTGAACACGGCCAGCGGCGTGATCTCGGGCACGGCGACCAGCACGTCCTCCGCCGCCTTCACCATTCGGGCCACGGATTCAGTGGGGTGCACGTCCACTAGAAGCTATTCCGTGACTCCAGCGGCGCCGACGACGGACTTTGGCGACCACAGCGGCCTGGGAAGCGCCAGCAGCACCTTCAACAGCAACCTCAAGATCGGCGCCACGACGGACACGGAGGCCGTGGCGACCACGAATGCCGGAGCGACGGGGGACGACACGACCGGCAGTGATGACGAGGACGGTGTCACCCTGCCCGCTTCCGCCCTGACAGGGGCCTCAGCAAGCATGACGGTCAATGTCACCAACAACACCGGTTCCCCGGCCTATCTAAATGCGTGGATCGATTTCAACCAGGATGGCGACCTGGCGGACAGCGGTGAGCAGGTGGCGGCGAACACCACGGTTTTGAGCGGCACCTCAGGTTCCAGCACGACGGTGAACTTCTCCGTGCCTGCGGCTGCACTGGCAGGACAGGCGGCATTGCGCGTGCGCCTGACGTCCGTCATCAGCCCCGGTCCGACGGGACAGCAAGGCAACGGCGAGGTCGAGGACCACGTCATCAACATCGTGCCCGGCCTCACCCTTGGAAACATGGTTTGGAATGACGCCAACGAGAACGGCATCCATGACCCGGAGGAAAGCGGCATCAACAACGTGCTGGTCGAGCTGTGGACACCGGGCGCGGACAACGCCATCGGCGGCACCAGCGGTAACGCGGACACGAAGATCGCTTCGGTGACCACCTCAGGTGGCGGTTTGTACAGCTTCACCGGCCTGTCCGCCGGCTCTTACTTTGTCAAGGTGCCCACAGCGCCGCTGTCACGCACCAGCCTCGTCGTGGACACCACGGACAACGGCCAGGATGCCGACAACAACGGCTCGCAGCCCGCCGGTTCGGGCACCTCGGCCTTCAGTCCGGTGGTCCAGCTGGCCGTTGGCGCCGAGCCCGGATCTTCGGGCGGAGGCAACACCGACAACACGATCGACTTCGGCTTCGCCTCCAACATCGGCTCCCCCTTCGCCTGCGACAACCGCTTCTGGATCATCCAAAACGATGAAACCAGCCCCGGCTCGGGCCTGTGGGACACGACGCTGTATTACATGGGAGAGGGACCGACCCTGGTGCCGACCTTTGTCTTCTCCGGCTACAAGCTCAACGGCCTGGCCGCCTACGGGGGCTACCTCTACTGCGTGGATCAGAACGGCAATCATCTTTACCGCATCAACTCGCAGGGTGTTCTGGTGGACATGGGCGTGATTGCCGGCCTGCCCGAGCCGGGAACCAGTGGCCAGTGGTCGGGCGCCACGGCGCTGACCAGCGGCCGGATGATCCTGAACCTGTACGGGTTCAGCCCTGCCTCGACAAAGCTCTACACGATTGACCTGACCTCCGCGTCGCTCATCGGCACGCCGGTGACCGTCACCAACACGAGCACAGGCTCCAACTACTCGGGCAACTTTGGTGACATCGTCTGGGATCCGCTCACCGGCAAGGTGTATGGTTATTCCACGGTGGACAGCAGCTGGCTCGGCCTGTTTGAGATCAACATGACCACGGGTGCCGCGACGCGGGTGAGCCCGGCGGTTCCAGGCTCCTGGGGCTCGATGATCATTGATGCCAACGGCCTCACCTACGGATTTGGCAGTGCGGGCGCGAGCGGGGACCAGGACACACTGTATGTCTTCAACCGCACGAACGGCGTGCTCAATGGCAGCATCACCGCCGTCGGTGTCGGTCCGCCGGTGGCAAACTCCGACGGTGCCGCCTGCCCTGGCGCCCCGCCTTCCATGAAGCTGGGCAACCTGGTCTGGAACGACGCTAACAACAACGGCGTGAAGGACAGCGGTGAAGCGGGCATCGACGGCGTGTCGCTGCAGCTGTTCATGGGCGGACAGAACCCGCAGACGGCCACGCCCATCGCCACCGTCACGACCTCCGGCGGCGGGCTTTACAGCTTCAACAACCTCTCTCCCGGACAGTACTTCATTCAAATCCCCACGCCGCCTGCGGCCTACCCGCTCAGCAGCACCACTTCGGACGCCCTGGACAATGGCGAGGACAATGATGACAACGGAACTCAGGCCTCCCAGGGGCAGGCGGTGACCAGCCCGTTCATCGCCCTCGCGGGTGGCACGGAGCCGGTCAACGACGGTGACACCGATGCCAATTCCGACCTGAGCCTCGACTTCGGCTTTCTGGCCTGCCCGGCCGTCACCGTCAGCCCTTCTGGCTCGCTGACGCCGGCCACCGTCGGCTCGTCTTATTCGCAGACCTTCACGGCCGTTGGCGGCCTGGGCCCCTACACCTGGGCGGTGAGCAGCGGCACCCTGCCCTCCGGACTGTCCTTGAGTTCCGCTGGCGTGGTCAGCGGCACTGCGACCAGCAGCTCCGCCTCTGCCTTCACCGTCAGGGCCACCGATGCCAGAGGCTGCGTGGGAACGCGCAGCTACACCATGTCACCGGTCTGTCCGGCTGTCACAATCACCCCCGCCGCACTTGCCACCGGGACGGTGGGTTCGTCCTACAATCAAAGCCTGAGCGCCGGCGGCGGCACATCGCCCTACGGCTTTGCCGTCACCAGCGGCAGCCTGCCCGCCGGTCTGACGCTGAGCAGCGCCGGCGTGGTCACCGGCACGCCGACGGCCAGCAATGGCAGCGGTGCCACGTTCACGGTTCGCGCCACAGACACCTATGGCTGCCAGGCCACGCAGTCGATCAGCCTCAAGGTCTGCCCGGTGGTCACCCTCAGCCCCACAAGCCTGCCGCTGCCCACGGTGGGCACGTCCTACAGCACGACGGTGAACGGCAACGGCGGCGCGACTCCCTACACCTTCGCCGTGAGCAGCGGCAGCCTGCCCGCCGGACTGAGTCTGAGCACGAGCAACGGCGTCATCAGCGGCATTGCCACCGCCACTTCCGCCGCCACCTTCACCGTCCGGGCCACGGATGCGAACGGCTGCTCCGGCACCCGCGCCTACTCGCTGACTCCGGCGCCCAACACGGACTTTGGTGACTTCATCACCTTCCCCAGCGCCAGCAACACCACCAACGGCACGCTGAAGATGGGTGCGGCGATCGATGCCGAGGTCAGCGCCACCACCAACACCGCCGCCACCGGTGACGACACCACGGGCAGCGATGACGAGGACGGCGTGACAATGCCCGCGTCCATCACCGCCGGCGCCCAGGTGACCCTTCCTGTCGTGGTGACCAACACCAGCGGCGCCGCCGCCTACCTCAACGCCTGGATCGACTTCAACAACAGCGGCAGCCTCTCCGACGCCGATGACCAGGTCGCCTCCGGCATCCTGGTGGCGGATGGCACCTCCTCCGCCACTGTCAACGTCACCTTCACCGTGCCGGTCGGCGCCTCCGTGGGCTCGGGTCGTGGCGCCCGATTCCGTCTCACCAGCGCCGCCTCACCCGGGTTCTCGGGAACCGGCACGATGGGCGAGGTGGAGGACTATGTCGTCAGCATCGCCGCACCGACGCTCGACTTTGGCGACTACGCATCGTTCGGCTCCGCCAGCAGCACGCGCAACAGCACGCTCAGGATCGGTGCCAGCGTCGATGCCGAGGGCACCGCCACCACGAATTCAAGCGCCAATGGCGACGACAGCACGGGCACCGATGACGAGGACGGCGTGACGGTGCCTGCAAGCATCACCCAGGGCAACAGCGGCTCCGTCACCGTGAACGTCACCAACGGCACACTCGCCGTGGCCTACCTGAATGTTTGGATCGACTTCAACGGCAATGGCGTGCTCACCGATTCCGGAGAGCAGGTCGCCATCAACACGAACATCGTCGCCGGCACCTCGAACTCCAACCGCACCGTCAGCTTCACCGTGCCGGCCCTGGTCAAGACGGGGCCGGTCGGTCTGCGTGCCCGCATGAGCTCCACGAGCTCGCCGGGCAGCGTCGGGCAGAGCGGATCCGGCGAGGTGGAGGATCATCTCATCACCATCGTTGCCAACACCGACTTTGGTGACCATCCGCTGTTTGCCGCCGCCAGCAGCAAGACCAACAGCACTCTGCGGCTCGGGGCCCTGGTCGATGCCGAAGGATCCTCCATGACGAACGCCGACGCCACGGGGGATGACCTCGATGGAAGCGATGACGAAGATGGTGCCCCTGTGCCCGCCACGATGACCCAGGGCGCGCCGACCAGCTTCAATGTCACCGTCACCAACAGCTCCGCATCGGTCGCTTATCTGAACGCGTGGGTCGACTTCAACCGCAACGGCGTGCTCACGGACAGCGGCGAGCAGGTCGCCGTGAACACGACGGTCAACGCAGGCACGTCCGGCGGTCTGCTCACCGTGAGTTTCAACGTGCCCGCCAATGCCAGCCTGGGCGAGGCGGGGGTGCGTGTCCGTCTGACCTCGATCAGCAGCCCCGGATCGGACGGCCTGGATGGCAACGGCGAGGTGGAGGATTACCTGACGACTGTGGTGGTGCCCTTGACCGACTTTGGCGATGACGTGGATTTTGCCGACGCCAGCAGTCTGGCCAACAGCAACCTGAAGCTGGGCGCGCTGGTGGACGTGGAAGGTGCGGCGACCAAAAACGCCACCGCCAGCGGCGATGACAGCGTCGGCGTGGATGATGAAGACTCGGTGTTCTTCCCGCCTCTGACGGCCGGCCAGCCGGTGGTCATGCCGGTGGCGGTGACGAACCTGACGGGCTCGACGGCCTACCTGAATGCGTGGATCGACTTCAACAACAACGGCGTGCTCACGGATGCCGGCGAACTGGTGGTCGCCAACGTGGCGGTGCCCGCCGGCACCGATGGTGATGTGGAGGTCAGCTTCAACGTGCCGACCAATGCGGTCACCGCCGCCGCCAGCGTGGGCGCCCGCTTCCGTCTGACCAGCACCTCCGGCGCCGCTTCCACAGGGGCGGCGGGCAATGGCGAGGTGGAGGATCATCAGGTGGTCATCCTGGCGCCCCTGACGGATTTCGGCGATCACAGCGCCTATGCCAACGTCTCGAACACGGCCAGCACCAACCTGCGCCTGGGGGCGTCGGTGGACACCGAGTACGCCGCGACTCGCAACGCCACCGCCACGGGTGATGACGTGACCGGCGTGGATGACGAGGACGGCGTGACCGTTCCGGCGATGACGGCCGGCGGACCGGGCAGCCTCACGGTCAACGTCACGAACACCACGGGGGCGGTTGGCTACCTCAACGCCTGGGTGGATTTCAACAACAACGGGTCCTTCGCTGATTCGGGCGAGCAGGTCATGATCAACGGCGGCATCTCCAACGGCACGCTCAGCAGCAACATCAACATCAGCTTCACCGTGCCTCCGACCGCCGTGACGGAGACGCCCGTCGGCGTGCGTGTCCGCATCACCTCCGACATCAGCCCCGGCATCGCCGGTGCGGGCGGCGTCGGTGAGGTTGAGGATCACACCGTCACCATCGCCACACCGACGACCGACTTTGGCGACTTCCTCGGTTTTGCGGATGCCAGCAGCCTGCGCAACAACAGCCTGAAGCTTGGTCCCACGACGGACACGGAGTATCTGTCCACCCGCAACAACAGTGCGGCCGGGGATGACACGACGGGCGTGGATGACGAGGACGCGGTGACCATTCCCGGACTGACCGCCGGAGCGCCTGCGACCATCCCGGTGGTGGTGACGAACAGCACGGGCTCGACGGCCTACCTGAATGCGTGGATCGATTACAACAACAACGGCGTGCTTACCGATGCCGGCGAGCAGATTGCCGTGGACATGCCGGTCAGCACGGGCGTGAGCGGCGTCACCCAGAACCTGAACTTCAATGTTTCGGCGATCTCCCTGACCGGGGTGAGCCTGGGGGCGCGCTTCCGCCTCACCAGCACCCTCAGCCCGGGACCGACGGGTGCCAGTGGCAACGGCGAGGTGGAGGACTACCTCGTCAACGTGCTCGCGCCGACCACTGACTACGGGGACTTCAACGGTTTTGCCAACGCCTCGCAGGGCGCCAATCCGGCGCTGCGCATGGGTGAGCAGATTGACACGGAGTACAACCCGACGCGCAACGCCAACGCCAGCGGCGACGACAACGTGGGCATCGATGACGAGGACGCCGTGACGCTGCCCGCCATGACGGCCGGGCAAACCGTGACGATCCCGGTGGTCATCACCAACGTCACCGGGGCCACGGGTTACCTGAACGTCTGGTTTGACTACAACAACAACGGTCTGCTGACCGACGCCGGCGAGCAGATCGCCACCAACCTGGCGGTCCCCAGCGGAACGACGAACGGCACCGTCAATGTCAACACCACCGTGCCGCCGACCGCCGTGACCGGCACGCCTGTCGGCATCCGCTTCCGCCTTTCCGCCCCCAGCGGCCTGGGCCCGACGGGCACGAACGACCTCGCCGGTGAGATCGAGGACTATGTGGTGACGATCGCCGCCCCGACGACGGACTTTGGCGACTTTTCCGGTTTTGCGGACGCCAGCAGCACCCGCAACAGCAGTCTGAAAATCGGCGCTCTGACCGACACCGAGTTCCTTGCCACCCGCAACGCGACGGCCTTGGGGGATGACGCGACCGGCAGCGATGACGAGGACGGTGTCACCCTGCCAGCCCTGACAGCGGGCATGACGGCGACGATTCCGGTGGTGGTGACGAACACCACGGGCTCGACGGCCTACCTGAATGCGTGGATCGACTTCAACAACAACGGCTTGCTGACGGATGCAGGTGAGCAGGTGGCGACGAACGTGGCGGTGACCGGCAGTCTCAGCGGAGTCACCCAGAACCTGAACATCACGGTGCCTGGCGCCGCGGTCACCGGCGTCTACATCGGTGCGCGCTTCCGACTGACCAGCACGACCGGCCCGGGTGCCACGGGGGCTTCGGGCAACGGTGAGGTGGAGGATTACATCGTCAGCCTCATCGCTCCTGCGACCGATTTTGGCGACTACAACCGCTTTGCCTCCGCCAGCAACGCCACCAGCAGCACGCTGCGGCTCGGGGCCCTGGTGGACAATGAAGGCGTGGCTGCGACCAACGCCACGGCAACGGGTGACGACACCACCGGCAGCGATGACGAGGACGGTGTGACTCCGCCCGCCATGACGGCGGGGCAGACACTCACCCTGCCTGTGGTCGTGACCAACACGACTGGTGCGAACGCCTACCTGAATGTGTGGATTGACTTCAACAACAACGGGGCGCTCACCGACGCCGGCGAACAGGTGGTCAGCAACCAGACCATCGGCACGGGCAACAGCAACCTGACGGTGAATCCCAGCATTTCGATTCCGGCCAGTGCCCCGACCGGCGTTTCTCTGGGCATGCGCGTGCGCCTGTCCGCGGTTTCCGCACCTGGGGCCACTGGTGAGCTGTCCAGCCTGGGTGAGGTTGAGGATTATCTGATCAGCGTCCAGGAGCCGACGGCGGATTACGGTGACTTCCTGAGCTTTGGGGACGCCAGCAGCCTGCGCAACGCCGGCCTGAGGATCGGCCCCACCACGGACACGGAATTTCTTTCCACCCGCAACGCCACGGCCACGGGCGACGATGTCACGGGCAGCGATGACGAGGACGGCGTGACGATGCCCGCGCTGACGGCCGGAGCGCCTGCGACCATCCCGGTGGTGGTGACGAACAGCACGGGCTCGACGGCCTACCTGAATGCGTGGATCGATTACAACAACAACGGTGTGCTCACCGATGCGGGTGAGCAGGTGGCGACCAACGTGGCTGTGGATGCGGGCGCGAACGCGGCCGTGCAGAACCTCGGCATCACCGTGCCTCCGACGGCGCTGACGGGCGTCAGCCTCGGTGTTCGCTT
The DNA here is from genome assembly GCA_964642905.1 of uncultured Prosthecobacter sp. Taxonomy (GTDB): domain Bacteria; phylum Verrucomicrobiota; class Verrucomicrobiia; order Verrucomicrobiales; family Verrucomicrobiaceae; genus Prosthecobacter. The sequence continues at coordinate 10,317 of CAZXPU010000074.1, read as the reverse complement.
CCGCCTGACCAGCACCCTCAGCCCCGGATCCACCGGTGCCAGCGGTCAGGGCGAGGTGGAGGATCATGTGGTGAACATCGCCCTGCCGCCCCTGGATTACGGGGATCACAGCGTCCTGCCTGATGCCAGCAGCACGGCTGCCGCCGCCCTGCGCCTCGGGGCCTCCGTGGACACGGAATACACGGCCACCTTCACCGCTCTCGCCACCGGTGACGACAGCACCGGCAGCGATGATGAAGACGGTGTCGGCGTGCTGACGATGACGGCGGGAGCGCCTGCGACGATTGCGTTGACGGTGACGAACAGCACGGGCTCGACGGCCTATCTGAATGCGTGGATGGACTTCAACAACAACGGCGTCGCCACCGATCCCGGCGAGCAGGTGGCCACGGATGTGAACATCGCCACCGGCATCAGCGGCGGCACCCAGAACCTCAGCTTCACGGTGCCCGCCACGGCGGTCACCGGCACCAACCTGGCCATCCGTTTCCGCCTGACCAGCGTCAGCAGCCCGGGCATCTCCGGCAATGTCGGCGTCGGCGAGGTCGAGGATTATGTGACGACGATCGCCGTGCCGACGACGGATTTCGGCGACTGGAACGGAGCCGGGGATGCCTCGAGCATCGCCAGCAGCAACCTGCGCATGGGCGCGCTGGCCGACACCGAGTACGTCTCCACCCGCAACGCCGGCGCCACGGGCGATGACATCACCGCCAGTGATGATGAAGACGGCGTGACCCTGGCGGCGGGCTACAACCTCGGCGCGTCCAGTTCGCTGACGGTGGTGACGACCAACCTGACGGGCGCCACGAGCTACCTGAACGCCTGGGTGGACTGGAACGGCAACGGCGTGTTCACCGATTCTGGCGAGCAGATTTCCACCAACCGGCTGATCGCCAGCGGCACCAGCGCCAGCACGCAGAACATCAACTTCACCGTTCCCTCCTCCGCCATTCCCGGAGGACGCGGTGCACGCTTCCGCCTGACCAGCGTGCAGAATCCGACGCCGCTTGGCGCCGTCGGCACGGGTGAGGTGGAGGATTACCTGATCAACATCTACTGCCCGACGGTCACCGTCACTCCCGCCAGCCTGACGACGCCCCTGGTGGGCACGGCCTACAACGCCACCTTCACCGCCAGCGGCGGCGTCGCACCCTACGTGTTCACGGTGAGCAGCGGCAGTCTGCCGGCCGGGTTGACGCTCAACAGCAGCACGGGAGTTCTTTCCGGAACGCCCACCAGCGGCGCCAGCCAGACCTTCACCCTCAGCGCCACGGATCTGAACTCCTGCCAGGGCACGCGCAGTTACACCCTGGCCCCGGCCTGTCCGACGATCAGCATCACGCCCGCCACCGCCAACCAGGGCACCGTGGCCGTCGCCTATTCGCAGACCCTCAGCGCCAGCGGCGGCACCGCGCCTTATGGAAGCTGGACCGTCACGAGCGGTTCGCTGCCTGCAGGCCTGACCTTGAACAGCGCCACAGGGGTGATCAGCGGCACGCCCTCGGCCATGGCCAGCCCGGCGGCCAATGTGACGGTGCGGGTCACGGACGCCTATGGATGCCAGGGCACCCAGGGGATCTCCATCCAGATTTGCCCGGTCATCACCGTCAGTCCCGGCAGCCTGGTGACGCCGACGGTCGGGGCTGCCTACAACGCCACGGTGAGCGCCAGCGGCGGCACGGGCCCTTATTCCTTCACGATCAGCAGCGGCAGCCTGCCCGCCTGGGCGACCCTGAATCCCGGCACGGGTGTGATCAGCGGCACGCCTAACAGCGCGGCGGCGGCCAGCTTCACGGTCCGCGCCACCGATGCCAACGGTTGTTCGGCAACACGCGCCCTCACTCTCACTCCGGCCTGTCCGGCCATGTCGATCACACCCGTCACGCCGGCCGCCGGCGTCGTGGGCGCGGCCTACAGCCAAACCATGAGTGTGACAGGCGGCACCGGGCCCTTCACCTGGACGGTCGCCTCCGGCACCCTGCCCGCCGGCCTCAGCCTGGGCACGGGCGGAGTGATTTCCGGAACACCCACGGCTTCCAATGGAGCCGGAGTGAGCGTCACCCTGCGCGCCACGGACACCTACGGCTGCTCCAGGGATCAGGCGGTGGTCTTCAAGACCTGCCCGGTGCTTTCGCTTTCGCCGACGGGACTCCCGGCGCCGACGATTGGCACGGCCTACAGCCAGACCGTGACGGTCGACGGCGGCACGGCGCCTTACAGCTTCAGCATCGCCAGTGGCACGCTGCCCGGCTGGGCCACGCTGAATGCCGGCGCGGGCATCATTTCTGGAACACCGAACAGCACCACGACAGCGGCCTTCACCCTGCGTGTCACCGATGCGAACGGCTGCACCGGAACGCAGGCTTACTCCCTCACTCCGGCCTGCCCGACGGTGTCGCTGTCGCCGGCATCCCTGGCCAATGGCACCGTCGGCGCTGCCTACAGCCAGAGCCTCTCCGGCAGTGGCGGGACTGTTCCTTACACCTTTGCCGTCAGCAGCGGCAGCCTGCCTGCCTGGGCGACGCTCAACCCTGGCACCGGCGCCATCACTGGCACGCCCAATTCAACGATGGCGGCAAGCTTCACGCTGCGCGTCACGGATGCCAACGGCTGTCAGGGCACCCGTTCCTACACGATCACTCCTGTCTGCCCAGCCATCACGGTCAGCCCGACATCCACGACTGACGGCACCCTCGGGCTTGCCTATTTGCAGCCCCTCTCCGCCTCGGGCGGCACCGCACCCTATGTCTGGAGCACGCTCGTGGGAACCTGGCCTGCAGGACTGAGCCTGGGCAGCGATGGGGTGATCAGCGGCATTCCCACGGCTGCCAACGGCGCCGGGGTCAGCGTTACCGTCCGTGTCGTGGACGCCTATGGGTGCAGCAAGGATCAGGACATCAGCATCAAGATCTGCCCGGTCATCGCCCTCAGCCCGGCGAGCCTGGCGGCCCCGACAGTGGGCAGCGCCTACAACGCCACGGTGGCAGGTGGCAATGGCACGGCGCCTTATGCTTATGCGGTCGCCAGCGGCAGCCTGCCCGCCGGACTGACCTTGAGCACGAGCACGGGCGTGATTTCCGGCATGCCCACCTCGGCCGCCGCCGCTTCCTTCACTCTTCGTGTCACGGATGCGAACGGCTGCATCGGCACGCGCAGCTACACGCTGACACCTGTCTGCCCGACGGTCAGCATCACGCCGACATCCGCCGCCAACGGCACGCTTGGCATCGCCTACAGCCAGCCGCTCACCGCCAGCGGAGGCACGGCGCCCTACAGTTATGCGGTCACCAGCGGCAGCCTGCCGGCCGGCCTCACCCTCGGCTCCGGTGTCATCTCCGGCACGCCGACCACCAGCAATGGCGCCGGTGTGAACGTTACGGTGCGTGCCACGGACACCTTTGGCTGCCAGGGCTCCCAGGTGGTGTCGATCAAGATCTGCCCGGTCATCACGGTCAGCCCGACCACGATGAGCACCGCCACCGTGGGCACGGCTTACAGCCAGACATTCACTTCCAGCGGCGGGTCGGGCGGTTACAGTTACAGCGTGTCATCGGGCAGCCTGCCCGCCTGGGCCACGCTGACCGCCGGGGGTGTTCTCAGCGGCACGCCGAACAGCGGTGCCAGCGCCACCTTCACGATCCGGTCCACGGATTCCAACGGCTGCTCCGGCACGCGCAGCTACACCCTCACACCTGTCTGCCCCGCCATCACCGTCAGCCCGAGCACCCTGACTTACGGCGTCGTCGGCAGCAGCTACAGCCAGACGATCAGCGCCTCCGGCGGCATCAGCCCCTATTCATTCACGGTTTCCTCCGGCACCCTGCCTGCGGGTCTGACGCTCAGCGCGGCGGGCACTCTTTCCGGCACGCCGACCGCCGCCGGAACCTATGCCTTCACCCTGCGGGCCACGGACACGCGTTCCTGCACCGGTTCGCGCTCCTTCTCCATGGTGGTCCATGCCGCCAGCAACATCGGCAATTCGGTCTGGAACGATGCCAACAACAACGGCGTCAAGGACACGGGTGAATCCGGCATCGACGGCATCACCGTCACGCTCTGGTATGACGCCAACAGCGACGGCGACTTCGTGGACGCCGGCGAGTCCGCCTACGCCACCACCGTCACCAGCGGCGGCGGCTCCTATCAGTTCAGCAGCGTGCCGGCCGGTCGCTACAAAGTGGTCATTTCCAGTCCGCCTCCCGCCACGCCCTGGGCAAGCCGGGATGTCGATCTCAACGACAACCAGGAAGACAATGACAGCAACGGCTACCAGCGCCCGATCGGCGGCCCGGTCAGCTCGCCGACCGTCGACATCGTCCTTGGCGAAAGCGACAACACCCTGGACATCGGCCTCGTGCCGCCCGCCACGGCGGATGAGCGCATGGTGATGTACCTTGCCGACCTGAACCTCGACATCATCCACAAGTTTGTCGGCTCCGGCAGCACCGGCATTGAAATCCCCGGAGCCTGGGGTGGCATTCCCTGGGTGCGCAGCTACGCCAATGACAGCAGCCACGGCATCACCAACCCGCACGGCGTGTGGTTCAACGGCCAGAACATCTTTGTCGGCGGCCTGCGCAACGGCGTTTCGGGCACCTACCGTTACAACCTGCAGGGCCAGCTCCAGGGCACCTCCACCAGCACCTACCGCCTCACGCATGTCACCCTCGGCAACTACATCTACTACCCGCGTGACAGCTATGTCTCCATCAACAGCCTCACCACCGGCAGCGAGCTCGGCCGCGTCAATCTCACCGGCACCAATGCGGTGACCTGGGGGATTTCGGTGGGCTCGGACGGCTTCCTCTACGTGGCGGACAACTACGAGAGCTCCACCTTCCCCAACGGCACCTCGACCCGGGGCAGCGGCAAGGTCTTCCGCGTCGATCCCAAGCCAAGCACCTTCACCAGCCCCGCCACGCGCAGCTACAGCGCCATCATCACCGGGCTGAACGACCTGACCGGCATCGACGTGGACAACGCCGGCAACATCTACACGGCCGAGGTGGCGCTGTTTGACAATCCGCCGACGGTCAGCGCCTCGACCATCCGCAAGTTCAGTCCCCAGGGCGCCCTGCTGGCGACCTACCAGGAGCCGACACCCCTGAACAACGCCGGTGTCGAGGATGCCTGGGGCCTGCGCTGGAACCCGGTGGATAACAAACTTTATATCGCCACCCGCTATGGTGACTGCGTCGCGCGGCTGCGTGCGGACACGCTCGCCTACGACGGCGCCTTCATCGGCTATGTGCCGAGCTCCTACGGCAAGACCCTGAGCCTGCAGATCGAGTCGGCGTCGCTCGACTTTGGCGACCTGCCGGACACCAACTCCAGCACAGGTGCGCTGAACTACCAGACATCGCAGGAAAACGGCGGCCCGACCCATGTCATCAACTCCACCCTGCGTCTCGGTGACCTGATTGATGGCGAACACGCGGCCAGCCCCGCCAACAACGCCCTGGGCGACGACAACGACAACAAGGATGACGAGGACTCGATCGCCACCATGCCCGCCTTTGTGAAGGGGCAGACGATCACGCTGCCGGTGCAGGTTTACAACCAGTCCGGCACCACGGCTTACCTGGTCACGATGTTCGACTGGAACATGGACGGTGACTTCCTGGACGCTGGCGAGCGCCTGCAGACCAACGTGGTCACCGGCACGGATGCCGAGGTCAATGTCAGCGTGCCCGTGCCCACCACGGCGCTGACCTCCATGAATCTGGGCATGCGCCTGCGCCTTTCCACCACCAGCGGCCTCACCGCCAATGGCGCTGCCGGCAACGGCGAGGTCGAGGATTACATCATCAACGTGGTGTGCCCGGTGATCACGCTCAGCCCGGGCACGCTCGACACGCCCGTCGTCGGCACGGCCTTTAGCAATGCCGTCACCGCCTCCGGCGGATCACCCTCCTACACGTATGCCGTGAGCAGTGGCACGCTGCCGGGCGGACTGACGCTGAGTTCCGCCGGCGTCATCACCGGAACGCCAACCGGCACGACCAGCGCCACCTTCACCATCCGCGCCACCGACGTGGGAAGTTGCATCGGCACGCAGAGCTACACGCTGGCTCCCGTGTGCCCGACGATCACCCTGAGCCCGGCAAGCCTGGCGACACCTGTCACCGGCACCGCGTATAGCGCCACGATCACCGCTGCGGGCGGCACGGCCTCCTACACCTACGCCATCGCTTCGGGCAGCCTGCCCGGCGGACTGAGCATGAGCACCGCAGGGGTCATCAGCGGCACGCCGACCAGCACCGCCTCCGCCAGCTTCACCGTTCGCGCCACGGATGCCTATGGCTGCACCGTGACCCGTAGCTACAACCTCACGCCGTCCTGCCCGGCCATCGCCATTTCACCCACCTCGGCCGCCAATGGCACCCTGGGCCTTGCCTACAGCCAGACGCTCTCCGCCAGCGGTGGCCTGGCCCCGTATGGCTCATGGTCTGTCAACTCCGGCGCCCTGCCCGCAGGCCTCAGCCTGAACGCTGGTTCGGGTGTCATCAGCGGCACGCCCACGGCCACCGCCAGCCCGGCGACCAGCGTGACCGTTCGTGTCACGGATGCCGCAGGCTGCACCGGCCTTCAGGCAATCAGCATCAAGATCTGCCCGGTGGTGACGCTCTCCAGCTCGCTCACCACACCCATGGTCGGCGGCACCTACAGCGCAACCGTCAGCGTCAGCGGCGGCACCGCGCCTTACACCCTGGCTGTGACCAGCGGCAGCCTGCCGGCCTGGGCCACCTTCAACACCGGCACCGGGGTCCTCTCGGGCACGCCGACCAACACCACCAGCGCGAGCTTCACGATCCGTGCCACCGATGCCAATGGCTGCTCTGGCACACGCAGCTACACGCTGACCCCGGCCTGCCCGACGATCTTCCCCGTGCCGGTCGCTCTGCCTGCGGCCACCGTGGGCACGGCTTACAGCCAAACCCTGGCCCCGGCGGGCGGCACCGCCCCCTACAGCGCCTTCACCATCACCGCAGGAACGCTGCCCACCGGCCTCACGTTGACCACCGCCGGTGTCCTCAGCGGCACGGCCAGCGCCAGCAACGGCGCCGGAACGTCCGTGACGATCCGCGTCACCGATGCCTATGGATGCCAGGGCAGCCAGGCGGTGACGGTCAAGGTCTGCCCGGTCATCACCGTCAATCCAACCTCCCTGGCCAATGGCACGGTTGGCGCCAGCTACTCGGCCACGGTTTCCGCCAGCGGCGGTGTCGCCCCCTACACCTTTGCCGTCAGCAGCGGCAGTCTGCCTTCCTGGGCCTCGCTCAGCGCCAGCACCGGGGCGATCACCGGCACTCCCAACAGCAGCACCAGCGCGAGCTTCACGATCCGCGCCACCGATGCCAACGGCTGCATCGGCACGCGCAGCTACACCGTCACCCCCGTCTGCCCGACGCTCACCATCTCCAACGCCTCGCTGGCTCCCGGCTCGGTGGGTGTGGCTTACAATCAGACGCTTTCCGTCACAGGCGGCACGGGCCCCTACACCTGGGCGCTCAGCAGCGGCACGCTGCCGGATGGTGTGACCCTGAGCACGGGCGGCGTCCTCGGCGGCACGCCCACGACTGGCAACGGCAGCGGTGTCAGCCTCACCTTCCGCGCCACCGATTCCTTCGGATGCCAGGTGACGAAAACGCTGACCTTGAAAGTCTGCGCCGCGATTGCCCTCACGCCTGCCACGCTGCCGGACGGCGTCACCGGCGTGCTCTACAGCCAGACATTCACCGCCGGCAACGGCACCGCGCCCTATGTTTATGCGATTGCCTCGGGCACGCTGCCGGTCGGCCTGACCTTGAACAGCTCCACAGGTGTCCTCAGCGGCACGCCGACGGCCAATGTCAGCGCCAACATCACCGTCAGCGCCACGGATTCCGTGGGCTGTGTGGGCACCCGCAGTTACACGCTCTCCATCGGCTGTCCGTCCATGGACATCAGTCCGGCCTCTCTTTCCGCCGGCCTGGTGGGCACGGCTTATTTCCAGACGATGACCGCCTCCGGTGGCACGGGCCCCTACACCTGGACGGTGAGCAGCGGCACGCTGCCGGCCGGCCTGACTCTGAGCAATGCGGGGGTGATCAGCGGCACGCCCACCACCGCCAACGGAGCCGGTGTCAGCATCACGCTGCGCGCCCTCGACAGCACCGGCTGTGCCGTCACCCGTGACATCACATTCCAGGTTTGCCCGGTCATCACAGTGAATCCGGCCACGCCTTCCACTCCCGTGGTCGGCACGGCCTACAGCCAGATTTTCAGCGGCAGCGGTGGCACGGCTCCCTACGTCTTTGATGTCAGCAGCGGCAGCCTGCCCGCCTGGGCCACGCTCAATGGCAGCACGGGTGAGCTGTCCGGCCTGCCGGTGAACACCACGGCCGCCTCCTTCACGATTCGTGCCACGGATGCGAACGGTTGCTCAGCCACGCGTGCCTTCACGCTCACGCCCACCTGCCCGACGATCTCGCTGGCTCCGGCTTCCCTGCCTGCGGGCACCGTCGGCAGCGCCTACAGCCAGACGCTCTCCGCCAGCGGTGGCATCGGGTCTTACAGCGGCTGGATCGTCACCAGCGGCACCCTGCCTGCCGGCCTCACTTTGAACAGCGGCACCGGATTGCTTTCGGGAACCCCCACCACCTCCAACGGTGCCGGTGTCAGCATCACGGTTCGCGTCAATGACAGCTATGGCTGCCAGGGCAGCCGGACCTACACGATCAAGATCTGCCCGGTCATTTCGCTGACTCCGACCAGCCTGTCCGCTGCCACGGTGGGCACGGCCTACAATCAAACCGTGGCTGGCAGCGGCGGTGCCGCGCCCTACACCTTCACCGTCAGCAGCGGCAGCCTGCCCGCCTGGGCCACGCTGAATGGCAGCACCGGCGCGATCACCGGCACGCCGACCGCCACCACCAGCACCATTTTCTCCATCCGCGCCACGGATGCCAACGGCTGCTCCGGCACCCGCGCCTACAGCATCACGCCGTCCTGCCCGGCGATCACGGTTTCTCCCGCCACCCTGACCATGGGCAGTGTCGGCACTCCCTACTCACAAAGCCTGGCAGCCAGCGGTGGCACCGCGCCTTACACCTGGACCACGCTTAGCGGCACCTGGCCCGCCGGACTCAGCCTGAGCAGCGCCGGCGTGGTCAGCGGCACGCCCACCACCACCAATGGCTCCGGCGTGACCGTGACGGTGCGGGCCACCGACACCTATGGCTGTGTGCGTGACCAATCCGTCAGCCTCATGATCTGCCCGGCGATCACGCTCAGCCCTTCCAGCCTGACGACTCCGGTGATTGGCACGGCTTATTCGGCGACGGTCTCGGCCAGCGGCGGCACCTCGCCCTACACCTTCGCCGTCGTCAGCGGCAGCCTGCCTGCCTGGGCTTCCTTGAATGCGGCCACGGGTGAGGTCACCGGCCTGCCAGTAAACACCACGGCCGCCTCCTTCACCCTCCGTGCCACGGATGCCAATGGCTGCATCGGCACCCGCGCCTACACGCTCACACCGGTTTGTCCTTCGATCTCAATCACGCCGACGACCTTCGCCGGCTACCTGGCCACGCCGCTCTCCCAGACGATGATCGCCACCGGCGGCACCTCCGGCTACACTTGGTCCATCGCCGCCGGCAGCCTGCCAGCGGGCCTCAGCCTCAGCTCCGGCGGCGTGATCTCCGGCACGCCTTCCGCCGGCGGCACCAGCACGGTCACCCTTCGTGTCACCGACGCCTATGGCTGCCAGTCCACCCAGGTCGTCAGCATCCAGATCCGCAGCCTCACCCTCGGTGATGTTGTCTGGCAGGATAACAACAACAACGGCCTGCGTGAGGCTGGTGAACCCGGTGTCGCAGGGGCGGTCGTCCAGTTGATGAATCCGGGCACCGACAACGCCATCGGCGGAACCGGCGGCGCGGCGGACGTGCAGGTCGGGAGCCTGGTCACCACCGGGGCGGATGGACGCTACAGCTTCAACAGCCTCTCGCCCGGAAATTACTACCTCCGCGTGCTGCCGCCCAACGGCTTCCACAACACCAGCGGCACGCCTTCCTCCGCCGATGATGACATCGACAACAACAATGATGGCAATCAGCCGGGCGGCCCTGGCACGCCGCTTTTCAGCCCCGTCATCACCCTCGCTCAGGGCACCGAGTCCGTGCTCGACGGTGACACCGACACGGACACCAACCACACCATCGACTTCGGCCTCTGGGCCTCCCTGTCGGTGGGTAACTTCGTCTTCCTCGACATCGATGGCGACGGGCGCCGCAACAGTGGTGAGAGCCTGCCTTACATCTACATCCAGCTCTA
>CAZXPU010000073.1:0-28794 GCA_964642905.1 uncultured Prosthecobacter sp. | reverse complement strand
TTGTCAGCGGCGCTGGTGGTGATGTCGGCCATGGTCGTGGATGTGGTTAGGTGTGAGGGGCGGGCACATTGGGCGCGAAACTCCGGGGCGCAAGCCTGGAAGCATCCTCTGGATTTCGCTGAAAGGGCGGCGGCGTCACTCCGGTATGACATTGCGCCCTTGCAAAGGCGCCCCGGATTTCGTTTCACTCCCCTCCCATCATGAAAAAATACAACGTCGGCATCATCGGATATGGCTGGGCGGCGACCGCGCACATCGACGCGATCAACGCCAGCAAGCAGGGTCAGGTCACCGCCATCTATTCCTCACGCCCGCTCGACAGCGCGGAGCTGAGCGCCAAGCACGGCGGCAGCATCAAGGCCTACCAGGACCTCGACGCCATGCTGGCCGACCCAGACATCCACGTTGTGGACATCACCAGCTATCCCAGCCAGCACCGCAACCAGGCCGTGGCCGCCGCCAACGCCAAGAAGCACATCATCCTGGAAAAGCCCATGGCCAACTCCCTCCAGGAAGTCCGTGAAATCGCCGCCGCCGCCAAGGCCAACGGCGTCCGCGGCTGCGTCTGCTTCGAATGCCGCTTCTCCGGACAGTTCACCGTCACCAAGGCGCTGATCGACCAGGGCCTGCTCGGCGACCTGCACTACGGTGAGGTCGACTACTACCACGGCATCGGCCCCTGGTACGGACAGTTCCGCTGGAACACCGGCAAGAAGGACGGCGGCAGCGCCCTGCTCACCGCCGGCTGCCATGCCCTCGACGCCCTGCTCATGGTCATGGGCGGCGAGGTGGAAAGCGTCACCAGTTTCAGCACCAAGTCGAAGAGCGACATCTTCGCCCCCTACGAATACGACACCTCCAGCTGCACCCTGGTGAAGTTCAAAAACGGCGCGGTCGGCAAGTGCGCGGCCATCGTGGACTGCCTGCAGCCCTACTACTTCCACACCCACCTCGTCGGCAGCCAGGGCAGCCTGCTGGACAACAAGTTCCACTCCCACAAGCTGCACACCGACAAGAAGTCCTGGAGCAATCTCTCCATGCACATGCTCGACAGCGGCGACGTGGCCGACCACCCCTACCAGACCCAGTTCCAGGCCTTCTTCGACGCCCTCGACGAAGGCAGGGACATGCCGCTGACCAGCTTCCAGGAAAGCCTGCGCAGCTTCGAGGTCATCTTCGCCGCCGACCGCAGCGCCGAACTCGGCGGTCAGCCGGTGAAGGTCAGCGACCTGGGCTGAACCGGCCCGCCGCCCCCCTCCAGCTCCATCCAACCTCAGGGCAGGCCGCAAGGCCTGCCCTGCTTTTTGGTTCGGCCAGACGGACCGGCCCCCGCCCCGGGAGATTATTTCGCCCGCGATTTGCGCGCCTCCCGGGGCGTGCTAGGCTGATCCTCCACCTCCAATTCGAACGAACACCTCATGGGCAAGACACTTTTCGCCAAAGTCTGGGAATCTCACGCCGTCGGCAAACTCGCAAACGGCCAAACGCAGCTGCTGATCGACACCCATCTCGTCCATGAAGTGACCAGCCCCCAGGCCTTTGGCATGCTTCGCGACCTCGGTCTGAAGGTGGCCTACCCGCACCGCACCTTCGCCACCGTCGACCACATCGTGCCGACCGACAGCCAGGTGTCCCCCTTCGCCGATCCCCTGGCCGAGGCCATGATCCAGGAGCTGAACAAAAACGCCCGCGAGTTCGGCATCACCTATTTCAGCCTCGCCAGCGGCAAGCAGGGCATCGTGCATGTCGTCGGCCCCGAGCAGGGCATCACCCAGCCCGGCAACACCATCGCCTGCGGCGACTCCCACACCGCCACCCACGGAGCTTTCGGCGCCATCGCCTTCGGCATCGGCACCACCCAGGTGCGTGACATCCTGGCCACCCAGACCATGGCGCTGAGCCCGATGAAGGTCCGCCGCATCAACGTCGACGGCCGCCTCCGCCCCGGCGTTTATTCCAAGGACGTCATCCTGCACATCATCCGTCTGCTTGGCGCCAACGGCGGCATCGGCTTCGCCTATGAGTTCGGCGGCAGCCTCTTCGACAGCTTCACGATGGAAGAGCGCATGACTGTCTGCAACATGGCGATCGAAGGCGGCGCCCGCTGCGGTTATGTGAATCCTGACGACAAGACCTTCGAGTATCTGAAGGGCCGCCCCTACTCTCCGAAGGGCGCGGAATGGGACGCCACCGTCGAAAAATGGCGCGCCGTGGCCTCCGACAAGGACTGCGTCTATGACGACGTGGTGAACATCAAGGCCGAGGACATCCCGCCCACCGTCACCTGGGGCGTCAGCCCGGACCAGGCCGTGGCCGTGACTGAAAACGTGCCCTCCCCGGACGATGCCAAGACCGCCACCCAGCGCGAATCCATCGAGGACGCCCTCAAATACATGAAGCTCAGCGCGGGCGCCCCGATCAAGGGCACCAAGATCGACGTGGCCTTCATCGGTTCCTGCACCAACGGCCGCCTGAGCGATTTCCGCGAAGTGGCCAAGTTCGTCAAAGGCCGCAAGGTCGCCCCAGGCGTCAAGGCCATCGTCGTCCCAGGCAGCCAGATCGTTGACACCCTGGCCCGCCAGGAAGGTCTCGACAAGGTCTTCGACGAAGCCGGCTTTGAATGGCGCGGCGCAGGCTGCTCGATGTGCCTGGCCATGAACCCGGACAAGCTGGTCGGCGACCAGCTCTGCGCCTCCTCCTCGAACCGCAACTTCAAGGGCCGCCAGGGCAGCCCCACCGGTCGCACGGTGCTGATGAGCCCCGTCATGGTCGCCGCCGCCGCCCTCACCGGCAGCATCGCCGACGCCCGCGAAGTCTTCGCCATCGCCGGCTGATCCGGCGAGGCGCTTCCGTCTCGATTCCGCGCCCTGGGACTCCGACAAACAAGGAGCCTCAGGGCAGACGGCGGAACTTCTTGAAGTTCGGCTTCCGCTTCTCAACGAAGGCCGTCTTTCCTTCCTTGGCCTCCTCGCTCATGTAGTAGAGCAGCGTGGCGTTGCCGGCGAGGTCGAGCAGACCCATCTGGCCGTCGCAGTCCGCGTTCAGCGCGGCCTTGAGGCAGCGCAGGGCCAGCGGTGAATGCTGCAGCATCTCACGGCACCAGCGCAGCGTCTCCTCCTCCAGCTCGGCCAGGGGCACCACGATGTTCACCAGGCCCATCTCCAGCGCCTGCTTCGCGTCATACTGACGGCAGAGGTACCAGATCTCACGCGCCTTCTTCTGACCCACGATGCGGGCCAGGTAGCTCGAGCCAAGGCCGCCGTCAAAGCTGCCCACCTTGGGGCCGGTCTGCCCAAAGCGGGCGTTGTCCGCCGCGATGGTCAGGTCACAGACCACATGCAGCACATGACCGCCGCCGATGGCGTAACCGGCCACCATCGCGACCACCGGCTTCGGCAGGGTGCGGATCTTGCGCTGGACATCGAGGATGTTCAGACGCGGCACGCCGTCGTCGCCGACATAACCGGCGTCGCCACGCACCTTCTGGTCGCCACCGGAGCAGAAGGCCATGTCACCCTCGCCGCAGAGAATGATGACACCCACGTCCTCATCCTCATGCAGCATGTCGAGCGCGACGAGCATCTCCTTCACCGTCTGGGGACGGAAGGCGTTGCGCACCTCGGGACGGTTGATGGTGAGCTTGCCGATGCCGTCCTCGGTTTTCTCAAGCTTGATGTCCTTGAAGGTCTTGATCGTGGTCCACATGACGGGGTGTTGGCGAAAGGTTGGCAGGTCTTGACGGTTGGTTTTCAGGGCGGGTGCTTCCCTCCGCCGTCAACGACGGTCAACCACTGCCAACCATCGTCAACGGTCAGGGATTTACGCTCAGAAGCTCGTGTAGCGCTGCAATTCCGTCAGGCGCCCGGCCACGTCGGCCAGCGTCACCTTCTGGAGACGGTGGGTGCTGAAGGCCTCGCAGGTGTAGCTGGCGGTGACGCTGCCATGCACGACGGCCTGGCGCAGGTCCTCAAAGCCGGGCTTGGTCCTGCCCTGGGCCGAAAGCCAGCCCGCCATGCCGCCAAGGAAGCTGTCGCCGGCGCCGGTCGGGTCAAAAACGGAGTCGAGCGGGTAGGCGGAGCAGGAGAAGAACTCCTCAGGCTTCTCGCCAAAGAGATAGCTGCCATGCTCGCCACGCTTCACGACGACGAAACGCGGTCCCTTTTCCTGAAGCTTGCGACCGGCCTCGACCAGGTTGGTGGTGCGCGCGAATTCCTTGGCCTCGCCGTCGTTGATCACCAGCAGGTCAATCTTCTTCAGCACGTCATGCAGGCGCTCGTTGGCGATGTTGATCCAGAGATCCATCGTGTCGGCGACCACGAAATCGGCGCCCTGACACTGTTCCAGGGTCTGCAGCTGGTTGTCGGGGCTCATGTTCGCCAGCACGGCGATCTTGGCGCCGGCGGCGGCGGCGGGCAGCCTCGGCGTCCAGCTTTCCAGAACATTGATGCCAACGGCATGCGTCGTGCGGCTGTTCATGTCCTCGTGATATTCGCCCGTCCAGGTGAAGGAGGCGCCGCTGCTGCGCTCCAGGCCTTCGAGCGTGATGCCCTTGCTGCTGAGCAGCTTCAGATGGGCCTCGGGAAAGTCATGACCGATGATGCCCACCAGGTGCACGGGCTGGGTGAAGATGCTCGCGGCCAGGGCGGCATAGGCGGCCGAGCCTCCGAGCAGGTTGTCCTGCGAATCCTGCGGGGTTTTGACGTTGTCCAGGGCGACGGTTCCGGCGATGACGACTGACATGATGATGGAGCTTTTGTTAGGAGATGTGAAGGAAGGATTCCCTGCTTGCCTCCTCCGGACGCCGGGGAAAGAATCACGGCGCGGGGGGGCGCGGAGTATCCGTGGTCGCTCCTGTGTGTCAATCGCTCATCCCTCCCGCCATGCGCTTCACCATCCTGCTCTTCTTCATCGCGCTCATGCCGGTGATGATGCTGGCGCACTGGTGGGATTTTGAGGAGAACCGCCAGCCCGAACTGAGACGGGAGGTGGGCAAAGTCCTGGCCGGCGCAGGCATTCAGGGCGCGGCGGCTGACCTTCGTTACCTCGACCTCTCCGTCAGTGGCAACGCCCCGGATGAAGCCGCGGTAGAAAAAGTGGTTGGCGGCCTCTCCGCCATCCCGGGCCTGCGCCTGGCCTCCAATCGCATCGTCATTCCGGCACAAATCAGGGCACGCCTGGACAAAAACCGCCTGCTCCTCGACGGCTGGCTGACTGACCGCAACGCAGTCGCCAGCCTGGCCGCCGTGTTGAAGCGCATGAGGCCAGACCTAACCATTGAAACCACCGCACTCGCCACCTCGCCGCTGGTTCGAATGCCGGAGGGTGAAAACCTGCCATTCACCGAATCCAGTCCGATGCTCCAGCCGGTCATCGAGGCCCTTCAGATCCCCTCCCGGCTTTCCATCAGGCGCGAGAAGGACAGGCTTGTCGTGGAGGGCATGCTGCCCACGCCCAGGCTGCGTGACGCCGTTCTCGAAGCCCTCCGCTCAGGACCTCATCAGCTGACCGTCGCGGCCGACCAGCTCACGACCAGCCGCCACGCTCTCGCAGCTTCCTTCACCGCTGAATCCGTGCTGCCGGACTTCCTGCGCAGCTTCTATGGAACCATCGTCCCCGGCGCTTTCAGCATCCATGCCGACGAAAACCCGCGCCTCTCCGCCGACGCCACACGATCGCTGGAAAGCACCTGGCTTGACCTGCTGCGTCCGCTGACCCGGGGCCGCCGCGCCGACCTGACCCTGACCTACTTCCCCTCGACCTATCATTTCCCGGGCCGTCGGCTGGAATCCCCGCTGCCGCGGGAGACCTTGGAGGAGGTGCAGGCTCAGATTGCCGGACAATACTTCTCCTTCCCTGCCGGCAGCAGCACCCTTGCCGCTGCCGAACAGGCCAGGCTCGCCTCCATCGTGCCCGCCCTGCTCATGGCCGGCCCCGCCCTCAGGCTGATCGTGGGCGGCCATCCCGATCCGGCGGGCGACATGCAGGCCGAACGCACCCTGGCACGCCGTCGCGCCGAACAGGTGGTCTCCTTTCTTGTCGAGCAGGGCGCCCCTTCCTCCGACATGAAGGCGGTTGCCTTCGATCCCGTCCCCGCTGGCGGGAAACATGCGCCGGCCCAGCCCTCCAGCGTTGAGATCCTGATCCAATGATTCCGTCATCCCTCCCATGAAGATCGAGCTCACCTCCCTCGACTCCGAACCCCTCCTCTACTTCCTGCTGCACAGCGGGACGTTCGTGCTCGGCCTGGGATCCGCCTTCTTCCTGCTCGGCGTGGCGATGGGAGCCGCCATCTGGGGACGCTACAAGCGCCAGCTCAGGAACGCCCGCGCGGAAAACATCGGCCACCTGGAGGAGATTGCGATGCTGAAGCGCCGCCTGGCCGAACAAAATGTTCGTCCTCCCAGCCAGCCGCTCACCCCGCCGGGACTGCTCACCGATGTCCTGCCCGATGTCGGCGACCTGATGCTCAACCGCCCTGCGGTGGAGGAGCACCGGGAGCCCGTCAGGCCGGTGAACGGCAACGGCAGCACGCCGCAGCCCTTGAAGCCGCGCCAGATGCCCCTGTTCAGCCCCACGTCCGCCGCACCGGCCCGCACAAGCGTCACCGTCGCCACAGCCACCATCAAGGAGGAGCCGGAGGTTCCTGAGGTCGCCCCCTTCGATTTCCTGCTGGGCGGGCCGGACCCTGCCCCGCCTCCGGCCGAAACCGCGGCCCCGGCCGATCTATCCACCCCGGAGATGCTTTCCTCGCTGGCCGCCATCGTCAAAGCCCAGGCCGCGCCACCTCCAACCTCCGCCCTGCTGCCCGACCTGCCGGACATCGACGATCCGTCGGAAGGCCGGCCCATCTCCGGCCCGCTTCTCCCAAAGCCCGATTACGATCCTGAACTGGGGCTGGTTTTCAAACAGGCCCCGGAAGCATCCGATGACCTGACCCAGATCAAGGGCGTGTCACCTCAGATCGCGCGCAAGCTTCAGGAATTCGGCATCCACACCTTCGCCCAGATCGCCTCCTGGGAGGAGCGGCAGGTCCGCGAGCTGTCGAACCGCCTGGCCTTCAAGGACCGCATCCAGCGCGAAAGGTGGGTCGAGCAGGCCCGCTCCCTGAACGAGGCGAAGCCGGAGCCTAACGATTGATGGATCAGGCCATGATCTCCTTCACCACGTGCCCGGCGATGTCCGTGAGGCGGAAGTCGCGCCCCGCGTAACGGTGCGTGAGCCGTTCATGATCCATCCCCAGCAGGTGCAGGATGCTCGCGTGAAAGTCATGGATGTGCACCTTGTTCTCCTGGGCAAACCAGCCGTAGTCATCGGTCGCCCCGTAGGCAAAGCCGGGCTTCGCGCCGCCTCCCGCCAGCCACATGGTGAAGCCGTAGGGGTTGTGGTCGCGCCCGTCCTTGCCCTGCGCCGTCGGCGTGCGGCCAAACTCACCGCCCCAGATGACCAGCGTGTCGTCCAGCAGCCCGCGTGAGCGCAGGTCCTTCAGCAGCCCGGCGATCGGCTTGTCCACCTCCGCAGCGTTCTTGCTGTGGCCCTTGTAAAGGTTGCCGTGCTGGTCCCACTGCACCTCGCTGTCGCTGTGGGTCACCTGCACAAAACGCACGCCGCGCTCCAGGAAACGCCGGGCCATGAGGCACTGGCGGCCGAAGTTCGAGGTCACCGGATTGTCGAGCCCGTAGAGCTTCTGGGTCGCGGCCGTCTCCGCCGAGATGTCCTGCACCTCGGGCATCGTGCCCTGCATGCGGAAGGCCAGCTCAAAGCTGTTGATCCGCCCCTCCAGCATCAGGTCCGGGCCCGTGAGGTTCAGATGCTCGTGATTGGCCTCGGCCAGGAAGTCGAGCTGCCGCCGCTGCATCGACTCGTTCAGCCTCTTGTTGCGGATGTGCTTCACCATCGCCTGGCTGGAGGGAATGCTGGCGTTGCCAATGGGCGTGCCCTGGGTCCAGGCCGGCAGGAAGGCGGCGCCCCAGTTGTTCACGCCGCCATGGGCCAGGGTCGGACAGATCGTGATGAAGCCCGGCAGGTCCTCGTTCTCCGTGCCCAGCCCGTAAACCACCCACGAGCCCATGCTGGGCCGCACCTGGGTGTCGCTGCCCGTGTGCAGTTTCAGCAGGGCGCCGCCGTGCGCCGGGTTCGTCCCATGCAGTGAGCGCACGACGCAGAGCTCGTCCGCGCACTGGGCGACATGAGGAAACAGCTCGCTCACCGGCAGGCCGCTCTGGCCGTATTGGCGGAATTTCCAGGGTGACTTCAACAGCTTGCCGGTCTCGGCGAAGGTCACCCGCGGCATCTTGAAGGGATAGGGCTTGCCGTCGTCACGCTGCAGCAGCGGCTTCGGGTCAAAGGTGTCCACATGGGACGGGCCGCCCTTCATGAACAGAAAGATCACCCGTTTCGCCCGGGGCGCAAAGTGGGTCTTCTTCGCCGCCAGCGGGTTGGGCGCGGCCGCCAGCAGGCCCTGCTCGGCCAGCATCGCGCTCAGGGCAAGGCCGCCGAAGCCGCCGGCGCTCTGCTGGAGGAGTGTTCTGCGGGATAACGGATTCATGTCTGAACATACGCTTCCGCAGGCCGCAGCCTAACAATGGGTCCGCCTGAAATCGGCCGCGGGAGGCCGCCGGCTCAAACCTGGGGGACCACCTCCTGGGCATGCACGGCGTCGCAGATCAGACGCAGGGACGCCTCGAGATTGCCGTCGGCCGTCTTGAAAGCGTCGGCGTCGATCGTCAGCGGCGCGCCCAGGACCACCAGCGGCGCCCCGTATTTCGGGCAGGCGATCGCCTGCTCCAGGCTCAGGCCGCCGACGGCCTGCACGGGCACCTTCACCGCCTTCACCACCTCGCGAAGCTGGTCGAGCGGGCTCGGCATGCGCCTGCCGGCGGCGGCGATGCCACGGCGTTCGTCATAACCGATGTGATGGATCACGTAGTCGCAGCCCAGGTCCTCAAGCCACTTCGCACCGGCCACCATGTCCTCGCAGATCATGTTGTCGCCCATGACCTTGCAGCCGAAATCCCGGCCCGCCTTCACCACGCACTTCACGGTCTCGGCATGGGCACGCGCCATGACGACCACATGCGTGGCCCCGGCCTTGGCCATCATCTCGGCCTCCAGATAACCGCCGTCCATGGTCTTCAGGTCGGCCACGATGGGTGTATTCGGGAAGGCCTTGCGCAGCGCTCGGACCCCATGCAGCCCCTCGGCCAGGATGAGCGGCGTGCCCGCCTCCAGCCAGTCCACCCCGGCACGCATCGCCAGGGCGGCGGTTTCAAGAGCTTCATCAATGTTGGTCAGGTCGAGGGAGATCTGGACGATCGGTTTCATGGGTGGCGGAAGGCTTGCGGAAGTTGGCAGGCCGCCGCATCATCGTCACGACAAAGATGATGCGAAATGCGACACCCCTCAAACCCCGGGCACGCCCCAGGCGCAGTGCGGCGGAAATCGCCCGCTGGCGGAAGGCGCGCGAGGACTGGATGGGCTCGCTGGCGCCGACGGGCCTGTTTCATCGGCTGTTCGACCATATCCCGGGCGTCTATTTCTTTGCCAAGGACCGCACCGGCCACCTGATGTTCGCCAGCAGGGGGCTGCTGCAGCGCTACCAGATGAGCGACGACTCCGAGTTCATCGGCCGGACCGACTTTGACATCAATCCAGACACGATGGCGCAGGCCTATGTCGAGGATGACCGCCGCCTGCTCGCGGGTGAAACGGACAGCATCGAGCGCGTCGAACTCTGGTGGGACCGCCAGGGCATCCCCGACTGGTTCCTGGTCACCAAGCTGCCCCTGCTGGACCGGCGCGGTCGTGTCCAGGGCGTGATGGGCACGCTGCGCCGGCCCGACGAGGCGGAGCGCCGGCTGCCCGTCTTCCAGACCGTGGCCCAGGCCGTCGAGATCATCCGGCGCGACTTCGCCAGACCGCTGAAGATCGAGGACATCGCCCGCGCCTGCGGCCAGTCTCTGCGCCAGCTTCAGCGTCGCTTCCAGAACGCCTTTGGCATCACGCCTCAGGAGTTCCTGCTCAAGACCCGGGTGCTCGCCGCGACGCGCATGCTGGAGGAAACCGCCCTCTCGGTCGCGGAAATCGCCGGCAACTGCGGCTTTGTCGACGCCAGCAGCTTCACCCAGCACTTTCACCGTCGCGTCGGCCTGACGCCCACGGCCTATCGCAGGCGTTCGTGACCCTGCTCAGTCCGCGCTTTTCGGATCAAAGGCGTCGCGCAGTCCGTCGCCGAGGAAGTTCAGCGCCAGCAGGCTCAGGGACATCAGCGCCGCCGGGAAGGCCAGCAGCCACCATTTGCTCTCCACCGGGTTGATGACCTGCGCTCCGTCCTTGAGCAGGCTGCCCCAGCTCGCCGCCGGGTCCTCGATGCCGAGACCGAGGAAGCTGAGGAAGGACTCGTCGAGAATCACCGCCGGAATGGTGAGGGTGAGGTAGGTCAGGATGATCGTGCTGAGGTTCGGCAGCAGGTGTTTCCACAGGATGCGCAGCCCGCTCTGGCCCATGGCGCGGGAGGCGGTGACAAAGGTCAGCTCACGCAGCACCAGCACCTGGCCGCGCACGATGCGGGCCATCGTCAGCCATTCCACCAGCCCGAGGCTGAGGATCATCACCACGATCTTCGAATACGGCAGGAGATCACGCGCCAGCGCCTCGAGCCCCGGCCAGCCACCCGCCTGGGCACGCAGCCGCAAGGCGTCCAGCCAGTCCTTGAACACGCCGTCGAAGGCCGCGATGAAGATCATGATGAACAGGATGCGCGGCACGGCGTAGAGCAGGTCCACCCCGCGCATCATGAGGGCGTCCACACGCCCTCCGGTGAAGCCGCTGACCATGCCGTAAAAAGTGCCGATGACGAGCGAGATGACCGCGCCGACGATGCCGACGCCCAGAGAAACCTGCGCGCCGGTGAGCAGCCGGTAGAACAGGTCCTGGCCGTTTTTGTCCGTGCCCAGAAGATGCGTCACCGGAGCATCCACGCCACGCGACAAGGGCGGCAGGAAGGCGCCGTTGCTGGTGGTCTTCAGCGCCTCGGGCAAAAAGAACGGCAGGCTGAAGGCCAGCAGCACCACCAGGCTCAGAAAAGCCAGCGACAGCATCGCGGGGCGGTTTCGCCGCACGATGGACCAGCCGTCGGGGCGGGTGATGCCGGAGGTCTTCGGTGTGTCAGCCATCGAGCCGGATGCGCTTGTCGAGGACGCTGTAAAGCAGGTCCACGATGAGGTTGAAGACGACCAGCAGCGTGCAGTACACGATCACCGCGCCACAGAGGGGGAAGACGTCGCGGTTCTGGATGGAATTGACGAAGATGCTGCCGGCGCCGGAGATGTTGAAGACGGACTCCACGACCATCGAGCCGGTCAGCAGGTGCGCCGCCAGAGGCCCGAGGTAGGTCACCACTGGCAGGATGGCCACCTTGAGGGCATGACGCATCAGAGCTTGCGCCTCAGTCAGGCCCTTCGCCCGGGCCGTGCGCAGGAAGTCGCTCTTCAACACATCGAGCAGGCTGTTGCGCATCAACCTCGCAACGTAGGCGACATAAGGCGCGGAGAGGCAGACCGCCGGCAGAACAAAATGTGTGACATCGCCCCAGCCGCCGACCGGCAGCCAACGCAGCCAGAGGGCGAACACAGCGACCAGAAACGGACCGGTGATGAAGCTGGGGATCGAGATGGCCACCAGCGCGGCGAACATCGCCGCCCAGTCCACCGGCGTGTCGCGCCGCATCGCCGCCAGCGAGCCCAGCAGCACGCCCAGGGTGCTGGCGATGATGAAGGCGATGCCACCCAGCTTCAGCGAGGACGGCATCTTCTGCGCGAGGATCTCCGTCACCGTCCAGTCGCGGTATTTCGTCGAAACCCGCAGGTCCAGATGCGCCAGGTCGGTGAGGTAGGAGGTGTACTGCTGCCAGAGCGTGCCGCCGAGCTTGTACTTTTCCTGCAGCGCCTCCTGAACCCTGGCCGAGCCTCCTTTCTCACGGTCAAACGGCCCGCCCGGAAGCAGCCGGGTCAGCAGGAAGGTCAGCGACACGGCGAAGAACAGCACGAGAAAGCTGCTCAGCAGTCGGCGCAGGAGGAAGGCGGCCATGAGAGGAGCTCACCTGGCCTTCTCCACGAGCACGAAGCGGAACTTCGCGTCATAGCGCCCGTTGTTATGCTCGTCGCAGCACTTGCGACAGGCGGTGCCGCGGCGGAACGGCCGCGCACGATGGGCGGGAAAACCGCAGAAGGCGCAGGCATAGACGTACTTGCGGGCCACCTGCCTGCGTGGCAGCGGCAGCGAGTGGCGCGCGGATTCGTCGGGGATGCCGAGGTCGGCGCAGGCCCGCCGCCACTCCGCCCCATGCGGCTCGATGCGACGCCGGCCGGCACGATGGTAGGCGACGAGGTGCGCCAGTTCATGACGCAGCGTCCGCTCCGTCTGGCCTTCAAATTCATGCAGCCGCGGGTTCAGCTCGATGCGCCAGCTCGGATAGGAGGCATAACCCGCCGTGCTGCGCAGCCGCGGATTCCAGAACACCTTCACCACCTTCGCCATGCCGGGCATTTCAATCTGGCGCAGCAGCTCACGGCAGGTCTCGGTCAGGGTTTCATCCTCGGTGACCTCCTTGACCGGGCCTTTCGCCTTCTTCGCATCGGCCGCACCTTCCGCGGGCTCATCGGCAGGCGGTTCAAACACCGGCCCCTCAGCCAGCTTCCATTCCGGCTGGCTGCTGAAGTCAAAGAAGAGCTGGGAGATTTTCCGAGCGAAGTTCATGGCTCAGGCAATGCCGATGGCGGACTCCTTCTTGATCTGCGTCTGCTTGCGGTCACGGATCCGATGCTCCTGGTCACCCAGCGCATACACCATGTCCGGCGCCACGCTCTCCATCAGGAAGACATTCGCGCCAATGACGCTGCGCGCACCGATGACGGTGTCGCCGCCGACGATGGTGGCCCCGGCGTAGATGGTGACATGGTCCTCGATCGTGGGATGGCGCTTCCGGCCCGCAAGCGCCTGGCCGGCGGCGAGGGACTTGGCCACCAGGCCGACGCCCTGGTAAAGCTTCACATGGGAGCCGATCTCGCAGGTCTCACCAATGACCACGCCCGTGCCATGGTCGATGAAGAAATGGCTGCCAATCTCGGCCCCGGGATGGATGTCGATGCCGGTGCGGCCGTGCGCCCACTCGGTCATCATGCGCGGCAGCAGAGGCACTCCCGCCTTGTAAAGCAGGTGGGCGCTGCGCTGGATGGCGATCGCCTCCAGGCCTGGGTAGGCCAGAATGATCTCTTCAAAGCTGCGCGCCGCCGGGTCACCGTCAAAGGCCGCCTGCACATCCGTCTGCAGCAGCTGGCGCACCTCCCGAATCCGCACCAGGAAATCGCAGACCAGCTTCATCGCCTCCTCATGATGGGTGGTGCGCCCGCCGCCTTCGCCCTGGCCATCGCGCAGGCGCAGGCTGCGCCGCACCTCGACATTCAGGCGTTCGCGAATGCCGGCCACGCGTTCATGGGTCAGCAGCTCCAGGTCCTGGGAGGACAGCGCGTCCTCGGAGAAAAAGCCCGGGAAGAGCACCTGCAGAAGGTCCTCGCAGAGCACGGCAATGGCCCGCTTGGACGGCAGGTTGCCGCAATCGACATGGTTGATGCCTCCGACCTCGCAGTAGGAGGCCATGAGGCTTTGGACAATCTCTTCCTGGCGGCAATCCATCGGTTTCAAGACCGTCTATTAAAGCCGGGATGGCGCGGATGGCAAACGGGCAGGCTGTGAACAAGCGGCCTTCCGGCTGCGAACAATTCCAGCACTTTCCGCCCAACAAAAAACCCGTACCGCAGGTGCGGCACGGGTTTTCTGAAGTCTTGGACGCGCTGGATCAGCTGATGGTGGGCAGCTCGAAGCCGGCGGCGTATTCCTCGGTGGCGATCTTGTTGGCCTCTTCGGCGAACTCACCGATGAACTTCTCGCTGACGGGATCGAACTCGAGCATCGGCCCGCAGGCGGCGAGCTCAGCCTTCACGTCGATCTGGTTGTCCACGAGGTTCTGCACGAAGTGGTCAAAGGTCTCCTGGGCGGCCTTGTTGACGCTGAGGCGCTCCTTGATCTCCTCGTTGCTGATCTTCTTGCCAAGGCGGTAGCTGACGTTGGCCATGTGGGCCAGGGCGGCGGCATGGTGGCCATGGGCGACGTTGAGCACGTCCTTGGTGATCTTGCCGGCGCGGACGGAGTCGATGAAGTTCTTCATGTGGTCCGGGCCGTCCTGGAAGTTGTCGAACTTCTCAATCGCCTTGCCGTCGTTGTCGTAGGCCTTGGATTCGGCGATGAAGCCGCCTTCGCAATGAACGACGTTGCCGATGCGCGGGGCCGCGACCTTGCCGTTGATGCGGTAGACGGGCTCGTAGCCCTTGGTCCAGTTCATGTTCTTCATCGGCAGGCCGCGGTTGTCGAACAGCAGCGGAGCGCCTTCGGTGAACTCATAGAAGGCCATCTGGTTGTTGGCGGTCTCGCCGTCATCCTGATAGCCCCAGCGTCCGCCGAAGCTCATCACGCGCTTGGGCAGAAGGTCGGGATTGCCGAGCGCCCAGCGGGCCACGTCGAGCTGGTGCGGTCCCTGGTTGCCGATGTCGCCGTTGCCGTAGGCCCACTGCCAGTGCCAGTCATAATGGAACTGGGTGCGATGCACGGGAAGGATGCCACGGGGGCCGCTCCAGAGCTTGTAATCAACGGTGCCGGCAAGGGTCTTGCCGCTGGCGTCCGTGAGGGTGCCGGGCTTGAACAGGCCGTCGGCGTCCGGGGAAAGCGGGGCGGCGATCTTGCCGATGCTCTTGCGGGCCTTGTAGTTGATGCCACGGCTGAGGGTCACCTTGCCCAGCTTGCCGCTCTTCACATACTCCATGGCGGCGGCCCAGCCGAGGTCGGAACGACGCTGCATGCCATGCTGAACCACGAGGCCCTTCTTGGCCGCCACGAGGGAGGCTTCAATCAGCTTGCGGCCTTCACTGATGTTATGGGAGACCGGCTTCTCCACATACACATGCTTGCCATTGGCGATGCCGGTCAGGGCGATGAGCGTGTGGGTGTGGTTCGGGGTGGCGATGGTGATGGCGTCGATGTCCGGATCGGCGCAGCATTCGCGGTAATCCTTGTAGGCCTTCACCTTGATGTCCTTCTTGGCCAGCTCGGCGACTTTCTTGTCGAGCACGTCGCTGTCCACATCGCAGAGGGCGACCAGACGCACGCCGGGGATCTTCAGCAGGCTGCTGATGTGACCCGAACCGCGGGACTTGAAACCGATGACGGCGACGCGCACGTCACCATTGGCTCCGAGGGGGGCCGCCCAGGTGGGCAGCGTGGCGAGACCGGCGGCGCCGGCGACGGTTCCGCGCAGGAAAGTGCGGCGGGAGGTGGGGTTTGTGTTCATGGTAATAAGTGGGAATTCCTTGGTTTGAGGGGGAGTCGCAGGTTCCGCAGGCAGGTCACCCGCGGGAAAGAGAGGCTACCAAGTACGAAGGAGCGCCTGCAACCTTTCTTTTGCATTCGCAGCAAGCTGAAACCTGAATTGAAATGACTTCCACCCCGCCTCCGCAAGACAGCGCTGGCAAACCGCCGCCCGCCGCCTAACCGATGAGCATGTCCGCCCCCCCCGCGTCACCGATGCCAGCCCCGCCCCCAGGCAGCCCGGAGCCCTCCTCCGGATTCTCCCTGAAGGACCTGCTGGCCCTGACCAAGTTCCGCCTCAGCGCCCTGGTGATCGTCACCACGCTGGTGGCCTTCTGGCTGCGTGCCGGCACCCGCATGGACCTCTGGCTGCTCGTCCACACCATCATCGGCAGCACCCTCGCCGCCTTCGGCTCCGCCGTCTTTAACCAGCTCATGGAGATCGGGCCGGACTCGCGCATGAAACGCACCGCCGACCGCCCCTTGCCCGCCGGGCGCATCAGCCCCAGCGCGGCCTTCGGGATTGGCTGGCTGCTCAGCGCCCTGGGCCTGATTCACCTCGTTCACCGGGTGAACGCGGAAGCCGCCGCCCTCACGGCCATGACCCTGGCCACCTATCTCTTCATCTACACACCCCTGAAACGTCAGTCGACGCTCAACACCCTGGTCGGCGCGGTTTCGGGCGCCCTGCCACCGCTCATCGGCTGGGCGGGTGCGGCGGGACCAGCCACGGCCGGTGGCGCCTACTTCCGCTGGAGCCTTCTGGTCGAGCCCGGCGCCATCTACCTCTTTGCCCTGCTCTTCCTCTGGCAGCTGCCCCATTTCCTGGCCATCAACTGGATGTACCGTGATGAATATGTGCGCGGCGGCTTTGTCATGCTGGCCAACGAGGATGAAGAAGGCGCCCGCACCTCCAAGCACGCCCTGGCCTGGTCCGTGGCCATGCTTCTGCTCATGTTCCAGCCGGTGCTTCATGGCCTGGTGAAAACCTGGCTCTTCCTGCCCCCCGCCCTTTTCCTCAACCTCTGGCTCTGCCAGCGCGCCCTGGTTTTCCAAAAACAGCCGGAGCGCGGCACGGCGCGCAGCCTTTTCTTTGGCACCTTGATCTACCTGCCGGTCATCCTGATCGTCAGCGTCATTGCCTGGAAGTGAGTTCCGACGTAATCCCTCCCTGTTCCCATGTCTGCTGAATCCCCCCCCGAACGCCGCATCAATCCCTGGACCCTGTGGATCCCCATCATCATCATCGCCCTGGGCGCGGTGGTCCTCTACAACTACCTCATTTTCAACTCCATGCAGGCCAAGGAGGACAAGATCACCCTCCAGGACGGCTCGGAAATCAAGCGACCTCCGTTTCTCGGCCGCCTGGAAAAGGACATGGAGTTCACCGAGCGCAACGGCAAAAAGGTCAACCTGGCCGAGCTGAAGGGCAAGATCCTCATCGCCTCCTGGGTCTTCACCCGCTGCCCGCGCGGCTGCGCCGGGGTCATCGCCAAGCTGAAAAAACTCTACGATGAATTCGGCGGCAACCCCGGCATCCAGTTCGTCTCCTTCACCCTCGACCCCGAGGACACTCCCGAGATGATGCAGAAATTCGCCCGCGGCATCGACATCAAGGACGACGATCACTGGTGGTTCCTCAACGGCGACAAGGAGGTCGTGCGCAACTTCATGACCTTCTCTCTCAAGTTCCGCCCCGTCCAGGACCTGCCGGAAGCCGACCGCCTGACGCCGGACGATAAGTACATCCACGACCTGCGCGTCGCCGTGGTCGATCATCAGGGCCATGTGCGCGGCCTTTACGATGTGATGAACGCCGATGCCGACACCCAGAAGTTTTATGACGAAGCCCTCCACAAGGAACTGCGCTACTTCCTGGAGGAGCAGAAAAAGGACGCCAAATAACCCGGCTTCCCCCCGCCCAGGCCGGGCAAATTTCCCGGCAACGCGCATTTGAGTCTGGCGCGGGACTCGCTAGTCTCAAAAGTTCCCCGACACCCCCGAACCCCGTTTTCATCCCTGCCCGCCATGCCGAAGATCATCGAAATGCCCAAGCTCAGCGACACCATGACTGAGGGCACCCTTGCCAAATGGACCGTCAAGGAAGGCGACACGGTGGAAGTGGGCAAGGCCATCGCTGATGTCGAAACCGACAAGGCCACGATGGAGTACGCCAGCCCGTTCGAAGGCAAGATCCTGAAGATCATCGTCGCCCCGGGCACCAAGGTGCCGCTCGGCAGCCCGATGGCGGTCGTGCTTGAGGACGGCGAAGAAGCCCCCGCCAATCTCGACGAACTGATCGCCAAGGCCCAGGCTGCCGCCGCTCCCGCTCCCAAGGAGGAGAAAACCGCCGGTGGTGGCGCCAAGAAGGTTTCCGCCCCTGGCCCGCGCCTGCCCACCGCTCCGCAGCCCACCCGCCGCGCAGCCGCCAGCAACCTCCGCGTCAAGGCCAGCCCGCTCGCCCGAAAAATCGCCGCTGAAAAAGGCGTGGATCTGTCCACCCTCGTGGGCAGCGGCCCCGGCGGACGCATCGTGCGCGTCGACGTTGAAAATGCCCCGGCCGGTGGTGGCAGCGCCCGTGTGGCCGCCACCCCTGCCATCCGCCCGACCTACGGCCCTGAAGATGAGCGTGTGACCACCAGCACCATGCGCAACATCATCGCCGAGCGCCTCCTGGCCTCGAAAACGCAGATCCCGCACTTCTACCTTCAGGTCGAGGTCGATGCCGCTCCGCTCATGGGCTTCCGCGCCCACCTCAATGCCAGCGCTGAGAAGACCGGCGGCGTGAAGTACACCATCAATGACTTCATCCTGAAGTCGGTCATCCGCGCCGCCCAGGCCCAGCCCGCCATCAACGCCGCCTGGGATGGTGACGCCATCGTCAAATACAAGTCCGTCGGCCTCAGTGTCGCCATCGCCATCGACGACGGCCTCGTCACCCCGGTCATCAAGCAGGCCGAGAAAAAGACCCTGGCCGACATCAGCGCCGCCGTGAAGGACCTCGCCGGCAAGGCCAAGAACAAGAAACTCAGCCCCGACGACTTCGCGGGCGGCACCATCACCGTCTCCAACCTCGGCGCCTACGGCATCGACCAGTTCTCCGCCATCATCAACCCACCCCAGGCCGCCATCATCTCCGTCGGCGGCATCCGCAAGGTGCCTGTGGTGGATGACAAGGGCGCGATTGTCGCCGGCCAGCGCATGTGGATCGGTCTTAGCGGTGACCACCGCGTCGTTGACGGCGCCGTCGCCGCCACCTTCCTCCAGGAAATGCGCAAGCTCCTCGAAAACCCGGCCCTGATGCTGGTCTGAGGACCGGGGCAGCCGCGTGACGGGTTATTTCAGGTATCGGGCCAGGGTTCTGGCCAGGCCTGCCCCCGCTTCAAGATAGCCTTCAACGCTGCTCGCAGGCGTGTTCCAGGCCGTTTCCAAGGTGACGGAGATGGCGGCTTCGCCCAGATGTTCGCGGGCCCAGCCGCTGCTCATGCGCGCACGTTCCTCGTCGGTCTTCACATAGGTGGCGAACCGGTAGCGGGGCTCGACTTTCAGCGCGCCACTGATGTGCTCGGCCGCGAGTTCCATCCAGCGCTGGTAGTTGTGCCGACGCAGGCCGCTCAGGCTTTCAAATCCGAAGGGCCCGAAGAAAAACGGCGCCTTGTCACCGGGGCTTGGATTGTGCAGGTCAATGAAGGCATCGAGCCCGGCCCGGTCGTGAATTTCCATCAGACGCTTCTGCGCGGCGGCGACTTCGGGATAGACCGGCGCGGCCGACCAGTCGCGGTTGTGATCCTGCGGCAGGGCCTCCTTGCCGCCGGCGCCAAGGGCGGCGTTGTCAACGTCCATGATGGGAATGAAGTGGACGCAGGTGGTCCGGCGCATTTCAACCGCCTCAGGATCATCACCGGCCAGCCATTCGATGAAGCCTCGACCGACCCAGGAGCCGCCAGCTTCCCAGGCATGCTGCCGGGCCTGGACCCAGGCCTGCCGCGGGCTGTCCGGAGAGCCGATGCGGATGCCCTTCACCGGACGCCCCCCGCGCGTCTGAGCGAGCTCGAAGCAGGCGGCTGAACCGTCGCTGCCGAGCTTTTCCTCAAGGGTGGCGAGCAGACGGGCGGCGTCCGCCGGGACAAAGGGCGGCCCCCAGGCCAGATGCAGCACCGGGCCGGCAGCGGCGACCTTGTAGAGGAAGGCCTTGTCCTCAGCCTTCGTGGCCGGATTGGTGTGCCGCCATTCGCGGCCGTCGTGGCTGAAGGAAGCCTGGGTCGGCTGGCACCAGCTTGCCTGGAGAATTTGCTCCGGCCGGAAGGCGCGCGTTTGCGCCTGAACCTCCAGGGTCACCGCCTGCCCGGCAGTCAGGCCCTCCAGTCGCAGGCTCCACCAGCAGGGCCAGCCGCGTCCTTCATGCAGCGCCGGCATGATGCGGACGCGAACCGGGCTTTGCTCAAGCAGGATCACCTCGGCATTGCCACCTTCGAAGTCGGTGCGGACGCTGACTTCTGCGTGCAGATGAAAACCACCGGCGGCCAGGGCGAACAGGCAGATGAAGAAGATTCGCATGCCGAAAGGAACGCCGCACGAGGCAGGGTTCACACAGTAGGGGAAACCCGAAACCCGCAGCCAGGGATCACCTGTCCGGGTCCTGGCCTTCGTTTTCGAGGGGGAGCACGGGCTGCCTGCGGCGCTGGCTCCACTGTTCGAACCAGCCCCAGCTCAGGTAGCTGAGGATGTAGGAGGCCGGGGCGAGGAAGGCGCCCAGGACCACGCCGCCAAAGAGCATCACCGGCGCATGCTCCTTGAGAGCCAGCCAGAGACCGGCGACATCCGCAGGCAGCTTGGAGGGAAAGGGCGTGGTGGGAACGACGGTGAGAAAAGCCAGGGCCCATTTGCCGACGGCGTATTCGAGAGGCACGAGGGCGGCGATGGTGAGCGGATTGCTCAGCCAGCACATGACCAGGGCAATGGGGATGTTGACGCGGAAGATGGCGGCCAGGATCGTGGCCGAGGGCATCTGGATCGGCAGGAGCTGGAGGGTGATGAAGGTGCCGATGGCCAGGCCACCGGAGAAGGTGTGCTGGGTGGGTTTCCAGACACGCTTGTTGAGAAAGTGCAGGGCAAACCAGCGCATCACGCCGCTTTGCTTGAGCTTCCGCGGATGCTTCAGAAACCGGATGGTCTTGAAGACAGTCCTGCGGAAGTAGCCTCGGGCGAAATCAAGCATGGAGGGCGGGTGCAGGGCGAAGTTTAATGACCGTTCATGGCCGCCATCACCAGGAGAAGCACGCCCAGGGCGATGCGGTACCAGGCAAAACCGTTGAAGGTATGGCTTTGGACAAAATGAATCAGCCAGCGAACCACCCCAAAAGCGGAGATGGCGGAGACGGCAGTGCCGAGAAGGATCAGCGTCCAGTTCTCACTGGCGGCGCTGCCATCGGCAAAGGCGGACACGATTTTCAAACCGCCTGCGGCCATCAGGGTGGGGATGCCCAGCAGGAAGGAAAATTCCGTGGCGGCGGGCCGGGCGATGCCAAAAGCCATGGCCATGAGAATGCTGGCGCCAGAGCGTGAGGTTCCGGGAAAGACGGCGGCGGTCAGCTGGGCGACCGCCACGGCAACCACCACGGCCCAGGTGATCTGCGCCGCGCTGCTGCGGCCGTGATAGAGGCGCTCGAGGATCAGGATGAGCACGCCGCCGATGAGGGTGGCCCAGGCCACGGGATGGATGGTTTCCGGGAGTTCGATGTCCGCTTTTTTAATCACCAGTCCGCCCACGGCGGTGATGAGAAAGGCTCCGGCAAGCTTCTTCAGGTAGTCCTGCGTTTCCGCATCCCCCAGGGTGGCCATGAGATGCTTCAGGCGCTTCATGAAAACCGCCAGCACGGCCAGGACGGCGCCGCTTTGAATCACCACATCAAAGAGATCTCCCTGCTTCGGCAGCCAGCCCAGGTTCTGGGGGATGAGCAGATGCCCGGTGGAGGAGATGGGCAGGAACTCGGTGACGCCTTCGATGATTCCAAGGATGATGACGGCAAGCCAGTCGGGCATGTGGTGGGAAAAAGACGAAAAATTGCAGGGCGGGGGCAAATTGTCGGGAGGGCGGCGTTGAATGCAAGCCCGCCCGCTGGAATGGCCGATGTTTTGACGAACCTCTTGTCAGAGACGCCCGGCGTTGCGTATGTTTTCCAGTTTGACCCCCTTTACCTGACATGCACCTCCGCCGTCTTCTGCCCGTCCTCAGCCTGCTCTGCACGCTTGGTTTTCATTCCGCTGCTGCGGCCGAGGAGACGCCGGGGGCAAGCCAGGTGATCGACATGAACTCCGGTGAATGGGACGGCATCGTCAACATCGATGTGTCGGTGCTGTTTCCCGACTACCGCGAGCCGTGGAACGCGGGCCAGCCTTCCGGCGGCAGCGGCACGGGCTTCCTGATCGGCAAAAACCGCTTCCTCACCAACGCGCACGTCGTCAGCAACGCCACCAAGATCGTCATCCGTACCACCAACGACCCCCAGCCGCACCCGGCACGCATCGTGCATGTGGCGCATGACTGTGACCTCGCCATCATCGAGGCCGAGGACGGCAAGCCCTTTGAAAAGATGCGCCAGCTCACCTTCGGCGGCATCCCCAAGCTGAACACGGAAGTCATCGCGGTGGGCTATCCCATCGGCGGCGACCGGATCTCCGTGACACGCGGCGTGGTCTCGCGCATCGACTTCCGCACCTTCAGCCACAGCGGCGTGGACCAGCACCTGGCCATCCAGGTGGATGCGGCAATCAATCCGGGCAACTCCGGCGGGCCGGTGCTGCAGGGCGGCAAGGTCGTCGGGGTCGCTTTCCAGGGCTACAGCGGCAGCGTCGCCCAGAACGTCGGCTACATCATTCCCGTGCCGGTCATTCAGCGCCTGCTCAAGGACGTCGAGGACGGCCGGTATGACCACTATGTGGACCTCGCCATCACCGACTTCCCGGTGGAAAACCTGGCGCAGAAAAAGGCCCTGAGCCTCGGTGGTGACGGCGTGGGCGTGATGATCGCCGACGTCGAGCCTGCCGGCTGCGCCGCAGGCGTGCTGCAGCGCGGTGACGTGCTGCTCTCCATGGATGGCAACCCGGTGCTCAACAACGGCCTGATCCGTTTTGAAGGCGAGCTGATGGACATGAACGAGGTGGTCGAGCGCAAATTCGCGGGAGACACGCTCAAGCTCAGCCTGATGCGCGACGGAAAGAAGGCCGAGAAGGAGATCAAGCTGACCCGCTTCTCCCCCTACGTACGCCTGGGCTCCACCTACAACCAGCGCCCGCGCTACCTCGTCTATGCCGGGCTGGTGTTCCAGCCGCTGGACCGCAACCTCATGGACGCCCACCAGGTGCGCGACCCGGTGGCGAACTATCTTTTCGACAACTACCTCACGGACAAGATCTACGTCGAACGTCCGGAGCCGGTGATGCTGACCACCGTGCTGTCCGACGAGGTGAACACCTACTTTGCCGCCTACGCCCAGAGCATCATCGACGAGATCAACGGCGTGAAGATCCGCAACCTCCAGGACGTGTCCGAGGCCCTGAAGAAGGAGGACGCCAGGAAGGACTTCATCGTCATCAAGCTCATCGAAAAAGGTCGGCCGCTGGTGCTGCGACGTGACCTCGCCGAGGCGGCTCACCCCCGCATCATGAAGACCTACGGCATCCCCGAGGACTC
Source organism: uncultured Prosthecobacter sp. (assembly GCA_964642905.1). Classification (GTDB taxonomy): domain Bacteria; phylum Verrucomicrobiota; class Verrucomicrobiia; order Verrucomicrobiales; family Verrucomicrobiaceae; genus Prosthecobacter. The sequence goes on along the minus strand of CAZXPU010000073.1, from coordinate 5,687 downwards.
CTACATCGGCAGCGAAGAAGAATGATCCGCCCGAGGCCCGAAACCCACACCCTCCTTCCTGAAATGAAGATTTTTTCCCTCCTCGGCCTCATCGGCATCGCCAGCGTCACCAGCGCGCAGCTGCCATCCAACATCGACGGCTCCAAGGCGCCCGCCGCTCCCGGCAAACCCGGGGCGGGATCGCCCGGCGTGCCCGTGGGCACGATCGCCTCACCGCCTGCCAGCCTCAAAAGGCCGCTGGCACAGCCGCCGATCATCAGCCCCAGCTCCCTGCTGAAGGTGAACGCCACCTATCAGTCCTACAACCTGCAGATCCCCTGGCAGAAGGAGAGCGCCGGAGGCCGTCGCGGCCTGGGTGTCGTGCTGCCGGGCAACCGCGTGCTGGTCACCGCCCAGATGGTCGCCGACGCCACCTACATCGAGCTCGAGCTGCCTGAAAGCGGCCAGAAGATCCCCGCCGGCGTGCAGGCGGTGGACTACGAGGCCAACCTGGCGCTGCTGGCCCCCAACTCCCCCACCAAGGAGAAGGAGTTCTTCAGCGGACTCAAGGGCGTGGAGGTGGATGACTCCGCCCGCATCGGCGACTCCCTGGCCGTCTGGCAGGCCGGACGCGTGGGCGACCTCATCGTCACCCCCATGCGCATCAGCAAGGTGATGACGCAGGGCTACGTGGTCGATAACGCCGCCTTCCTGGTTTATGAGGCCACCGGCATCATCCGCAGCGAGTCGAACAGCTTCACCCTGCCTGTCGTGAAGGGCAGAAAGCTCGCCGCCCTGCTGCTGCGTTACGATTCGAAGAACCAGGTGGCGACCCTGCTGCCCGCCCCCATCATCCAGCACTTCCTCAAGGATGTCGCCGACGGCAGGTATGACGGCTTCCCCTCCCTGGGCATCGAGTTCCAGGTGACCCAGGACGAGCAGTTCCGCGACTACCTTGGACTCAAGGCCGGGGCGCCGGGCGTGTTTGTCAGCAAGATCATGAAGGGCGGCAGCGCCGACAAGGCGGGCATGAAGGCCGGAGACATCATGCTCTCCATCGACGGTCATGAGGTCGATGCCCGCGGCGATTACCAGGACGGGCAGTTTGGCGCCGTCAGCGCCAGCCACCTGATCCGCGGCAAGGGCTTTGTCGGTGACAAGGTGGAGATCAAGGTGCTGCGCGAGGGCAAGGAAGTCGTGCTCAAGGGCAGCCTGACCCGCAAGCAGCCCGATGATTACCTCGTCCGCCCCTACCTCTTTGACCAAGGGCCCAAGTACATCCTCAGCGGCGGCATTCTCTTCCAGGAACTGACCTCGGCCTACCTGAACTCCTTTGGCCGTGAACAGCGCGGAGGGGCCATCCTGCGCCTCCAGCGCATCGCCAGCAACCCGGAGGAGTTCGAACAGGACGGCCGCAAAAAAATCGTCTTCATCGGCGCCATCCTTCCCACCGCCAGCACCCAGGGATACGAACGCATGAGCGGCCAGGTCGTCGAGGAGGTCAACGGCCGGAAAATCACCGAAATCACCGATGTGGCCGCCGCTTTGAAGGAGCCGAAGGACGGCCTGCACACCCTCAAGCTGCGCGAGTTTCCCTACCTTCTGCACCTCGATGCCCTGCGGGTGGAGCGCGACAACATGCAGCTCATGAACGGCATGTTCCGGGTCAGCGAACTCTCGCGCCTGGAATAGCCACGCCTGCGTCTATTTTTAAACACCTTGTTGGGCAACAGTGACCCTTGTCCTGTTAGGCGGCCGCTTGGCCAAATTTCCTTTGTTATTTTCTATAGCAAACTCTAATATTTAGAGCTAGTTTGGATTTATTAGTCCGAAATGACCGGTTTTGACCGACTCCGCATCCTCATCGTCGAGAACGAAGGTCTCGTCGGGTGCGACATGGCCGCGTTTCTCAACGACCTGGGCTATCGTGTCATCGGCACCTGCTCCACCAGCGAGGACGCCCTTCGGCTTTATGACGACCTGCGCCCGGATCTCGTGCTCATGGACGTGCATCTGGACGGACCGGTGGATGGCATCGAAACCGCTCTCCGCCTGCAAAAGCGAGGCCCTGTCGCCATCGTCTATGTCACGGCCTGTGCGGATCTGGAGACCGTCAACCGCGCCCGCGAAACCCACCCGCAGGGCTACCTGCTGAAGCCCTTCAGCCACGACGAACTGCGGCTCACCGTCGAAGTGGCCGCCGCCCGGGTGCAGGAGGAAATCGAGCGTCGCAAGCGCGAACAGAGCTACTTTGAAACCTTCGAAAGCCTGGCCGACGGCGTCATCGTGGCCGACCTGGCTGGCATCATCGTCTTCAGCAACCCGGCGGCGGCGCGCATCAGCGGCTGGGCCCAGGCCGACTGCGTAGGACGCTCCCTGCATGAGGTCTTCCGCATTTATCAGTCCAGTGGTGAACCCGCGATGGTGGAGCTGGCCAGCCCCGCCCAGCCGACCCAGGAGCGCACGGTCTGGCTGACCACGCGTGAGGGTCAGCGCGTACCGGTTCAGGATCGTTCCACCCCCCTCCGTGACCAGAGCGGCCAGCTCACCGGGGTCGTCATCCTTTTCCGCGCCTTGAACGCAGCGTCTGAAAACGAACGCGGAAGCTCAGAGCCCTCCCCGGAAACCACCGCCGCCCAGGCCCCCCTGGTCGACGTGGTGGAGAGCATCTCGGATCCGCTGCTGGCCCTCGACGGCCGCTGGGGCATCACTTATGCAAACGCCAGCGCCCAGCAGCTTTTCGGGCGCCATGTCGGCAAGCTCCTGGGGGTCAATCTCTGGGACCTGCTGCCTGCGGCCACGCGCGAGGAACACTACGGTTCGCTCAGCCATGCCATGCTGCACCGGGAGACGGTGAGCCGGGAGATTTACCTCGAGGAAAAACAGACCTGGATTGAGCTGAGGGGCTATCCCTTTGCCGAAGGCCTGCTGCTGCTCCTGCAGGACATCACCTCGAAGCGCGAGGAGGCCGAACGCCGCAGTCGGCTGGACCGCCTGGAGTCGCTCGGCCTGCTGGCACGCGGCTTCGCCCACGAATTCAACAACCTGCTGACTGTCCTGCTCGGCAACCTCTCCCTGGCCGAGATGCGCCTGCGTTCTGTCATCCAGCTCCCAGAACTGCACACGGCCAAGCAGGCAACGCTGCAGGCGCAGGGCCTGGTGCAGCAGCTTCTCACCTTTGCCCGCGGCGGTGCCCCCATCAAACGACCGACTCAGCTTGGCGAGCTGATCGAGCAGTTCTTCCTGCATCACAGCCGGGCGCCTCGGATCGAGTACCGCCTGGAAGTCTCTCCTTCCCTGCCCACCATTGCCCTGGATCCTGCACAAGTCCGCCGCCTGCTGGGCAACCTGGTGCGCAACGCCGAACAGGCCCAGCCCAACGGCGGTGTCATCACGATCCGCTGCCAGCCCCATGACCCCGGCGAAAGCTACCCGCATGAGATCACCAGCGATCACCAGACCGCGCCGGCAGGCATCGTGGTCGAGGTCACCGACCGTGGCGAGGGCATCCCTGCGGAGAACCTGGCGCACATTTTTGAGCCTTACTTCAGCACCCGCAAATCCGAAAACGCCACCGGCCTCGGACTGACCGTGTGCGAATCGATCGCCAAGGCCCATGGCGGCTCCATCTCGGTCCGCAGCGAGCCGGAAAAGGGCACCAGCGTCAGCCTGTACCTGCCCGTCGATGCCGATGGTGAGGAGGTGGACGCCCTGGGGATCAGCCATGTCTTTGAAGGCGCGCCCGAGCCGACTGTCACCCGCATCCTGGTGCTGGAGGATGATCCGCTGGTCCGTGCCCTGATCGTGAGAAACCTCACCAGCCAGCAGTATGAGGTGACGGAAACCGCCGAGGGCAGCGAAACCGTTCGTGCCTACCAGGAAGCTCGACAAAACGGACGGCCCTTTGACCTGGTCATTCTCGACCTCAGCATTCCCAATGGCATGGGCGGTGTCCGCGCCATGGAGAAGCTCCGTCAGCTCGACCCCGAGGTGCTGGCCATCGTCTCCTCCGGCTACAGTGATGACCCTGTGATGGCCAAGCCCGCCAGCTACGGCTTCGCCGCTGTGCTGCCCAAACCCTACGAGCCCGCCGACATGATCCGGCTGGTGAAAAGCGTGCTCGCCCAGCGCGCGGTCGGACGCTGAGCAGGGCGGCACTCAAGGGCTGTGGCGCGGATTTCCAAATCCGCTGCAAGTAGGTTCGCTCCTGCGTTCGAAACCACCCGGCCACCTACCTCAACCCGATGAAGGGACCGCCCGGGATTCGAAGCAGGACAAGGGCTGCTCCACCATTCCCCCGCGTTCGCGCTGCTGCGGAATCGGAGTTCCGCGCTCCAGAGAACAGCTGCGGAATTGAGAGCGCTCCGACACCTCAAAAAAGAACGGGCTGGAGAGTTGCCTCTCCAGCCCGCTCATTGGGGGTTTGGGTTTTTTATTCTGGCTTCCGGATCACCAGCTCCCGGCAGGTGGTCCAGTCGCCTGGAACAAAAAGGTTTGGGGTTTTTGAGAGCGGCCCGAAATCAGGTTAATGAATTCGGGCCGCCGTGGTAAGAAGCATTTCGTGCCTCTTTATTCACCTGGGATTACATCATGCCGCCGTGGTCATGGCTGTGACCGGCGTCCGCCTTCTCCTCTTTCGGGATGTCGGCGATGAGGCACTCGGTGGTCAGCAGGAGACCGGAGATGGAGGCGGCGTGCTGCAGGGCGCTGCGGGTCACCTTGGCGGGGTCAACGACGCCGGCCTTGATCAGGTCGGTGTATTCGCCGGTGGCCACGTTGTAACCTTCGTTGCCCTTGCCCTTCTTCACCTGGGACACCACGAGGGCGCCTTCGACGCCGGCGTTGGCGGCCAGCTGACGGAGAGGGGCTTCGATGGCGCGCTTGACGATGTCAGCGCCGGTGGCTTCGTCGCCCACGAGACCCAGGTCGCCCAGGGCCGCGGTGGCACGGATGAGGGCCACACCGCCGCCAGGGACGATGCCTTCCTCGACGGCCGCACGGGTGGCGTGCAGGGCGTCTTCCACGCGGGCCTTCTTCTCCTTCATCTCGGTTTCGGTGGCGGCACCGACGTTGATGACGGCCACGCCGCCGGCCAGCTTGGCGAGGCGCTCCTGGAGCTTCTCACGATCATAGTCGCTGGTGGTTTCGGCGATCTGGTTCTTGATCTGCTGAACGCGTCCCGCGATGGCGTCGGAGGAGCCTTCGCCCTCGACGATGACGGTGTTTTCCTTGCCGATGGTCAGGCGCTTGGCACGGCCGAGGTCGGAAAGCTCGATGTTCTCAAGCTTGATGCCGAGGTCTTCGGTGATGCAGCGGCCGCCGGTGAGGATGGCGATGTCTTCGAGCATGGCCTTGCGGCGGTCGCCGAAGCCAGGAGCCTTGACGGCGACGATGTTGAGGGTGCCGCGCAGCTTGTTCACGACGAGCGTGGCAAGGGCTTCACCTTCGACGTCTTCCGCGATGATGAGGAGGGGCTTGCCGGAGCGGGCGACCTTCTCAAGAAGGGGCAGCATGTCCTTCAGGCTGCTGATCTTCTTCTCGTGGATGAGGATGTAGGCGTTTTCGAGGCTGGCCTCCATCGTCTCAGGGTTGGTGACGAAGTAGGGGGACAGGTAGCCCTTGTCGAACTGCATGCCTTCCACGACTTCGAGGGTCGTTTCGATGCTCTTGGCCTCTTCGACGGTGATGGTGCCTTCCTTGCCGACCTT
>CAZXPU010000072.1:0-29146 GCA_964642905.1 uncultured Prosthecobacter sp. | reverse complement strand
CCGAAGGCGAACATCAACATCCCCAGCGGCAAGGTGCCGAGCGACCAGGTCTTCGCCCACTGCCGCGACTATGAGGAAAAGATCGACGCCGTGGGCGGCATCGACCTGCAGATCCTCGGCATTGGCCGGACCGGCCACATCGGTTTCAACGAACCCGGCTCCAGCCGCGAGTCCCTCACCCGCCGCATCACGCTTGACCGCGTGACACGCCAGGACGCCGCCGCCGACTTCCGCGGTGAGGAAAACGTGCCGCACTTCGCCATCACCATGGGCGTCGGCACCATCCTGCGCGGCAAGAAGCTCGTCCTCATGGCCTGGGGCGACAACAAGGCGGACATGGTCGCCAAGGCCGTTGAAGGCCCGGTGACCGAGGCCATCTCCGCCTCCTTTCTTCAGGACCACCCCAACGCGCATTTCTACATCGACACCGGCGCCTCGCGTGAACTGACCCGCGTCAAGCTGCCCTGGCTCGTCGGCCCGGTTTCATGGACGCCGCGTGAAACCCGCCGCGCCGTCTGCTGGCTCGGCAGCCTGCTGCACAAGCCCGTGCTCAAGCTCACGGACGAGCATTACAACGAGCACGGTCTGGGCGATCTGCTGAGCGAGCAGGGCCCCGCCTACCAGCTCAACATCCGCATCTTCAACCAGCTCCAGCACACCATCACCGGCTGGCCCGGCGGCAAGCCGAACGAGGACGACACCTACCGGCCCGAGCGCGCCAACCCCTATCCCAAGCGCTGCCTGGTCCTCAGCCCCGAGCCGCAGGACGCCGTCGTCTCCATGGGCGCCACGATCGAACGTCTCTCCGAACAGGGTCATGACGTCCGGCTCGTCTCCCTCGCCAGCGGCAACCTGCGCGTGCCTGACAGCGAGGCCGACAAGTTTGCCGAAACACTCAGGGAGCTGGCCGGTGTTGTCAGCAACCCGGCCGCCTGGGCGCCGCAGACCGCCTATGCCGAACAAGCTTTGAAGATGCTCGCCGACAAGGGTGAGTTCGGCGAGGACACCCCGCTGCTGCGCCAGCTCAAGGCCCTGGTGCTGCGCGGTGAGCTGCGTGACGCCGCCAACGCCTGCCGCCTGCACAACGACCAGGTGCTCTTCCTGGACCTGCCCTTCTACGAGTCCGGCCGCTACCGCCGCTTCAAGAGCGGCAAGGCTGACGTGGACGCGCTCGCCGCCCTGCTGCGCGAGCACAAGCCGCATCAGATCTACCTCACCGGCGACGCCGCCGATCCCAGCAGCGTTGCCGGCGTCTGCTTCAAGGTGCTTGAAGCCGCCCTCAAGTCCTGCGAAGGCGAGGAGTGGGCCGGTGCCTGCAGCCTGTGGCTGTACCGTGGCAAGGAGAAGGCCCTTGAAGCGCACGAGATCGACATGGCCGTGCCGCTCAGCCCTCTTCAGCTCGAACGCAAGGCGCGCGCCCTCGGCCGCTACGGCGCGCTGTCTTCACTCGAACGCAGCTCACCCGAGTCCAACCGCCAGAACGCCACCAACTACGACGCCCTCGGCCTGGCCCAGTATGAGGCGATCGAGACCTTCCAGCGCTGGCGCCGCGTCTAGCGCGCAGCGCCGGCTTGCCCGGCTCAGCCCAGGCCCTCGACGCTCCAGCCGTCGCGATACTTGCGCGCGAGGGCTGCGTTGAGCTCAGGCTTGTTCGTGATCCTTCCGGCGGCGGCGTCCCACTCGATCCAGTCGCCCGGGTTGCGCTCGGAGAGCACGCCGAGAAGCACCGCCTCCGTGACCGGGCAGCCGTAGGTCGGCAGGTCCGTCGCGGCCCTGCGGCCGTTCATGCAGGCGTCCACCCAGTCGGTGTAATGATTGGCCACCCGCGTTTTTGGATAGGCCGCGCCCTTGAACTTTTCATCAGGCACCAGCCAGGGACGCTGGCTGTGCGGCTTGAAGACGCCGCCGTTTTCCCCGATGAAATAGATGCCGCTCGGCACCTCCTTGGTGAGCGCGGCAGGCTTGACCACGCGGCTGTCCGGGGCGTAACCGCCGTCCGTCCAGGTCATCTTGATCGTGTCCCCGGCGGTCAGCGGCGTGCCGGGAAACTCCAGCTCAAGACGGCGTTTCATTGCATACAGGTCGCCCCTGCTGCCTTCGTCGAGGCAACGCACTCGCTTCGGCGCCTGCAGGCCGAGGCAGGCGAAGACCACGTCAAAATAATGGCAGCCCATGTCGCCCATCATGCCCACGCCGAAATCCACCCAGGAGCGCCACATGGACGGATGGTAGGCGCCCTCCAGGTAGGGCACTTCGTCGGCCACGCCGAGCCAGAGGTTCCAGTCGAGGGTCGCCGGCACGGGATCAGCCTCAGGCTTGCGCTGCGTGACCTTGGGCCACCAGTTCGCCTTCTTGTTCTCCCAGCAGATGACCTCCTTCACCTTGCCGATCGCCCCGCTCCGGATCAGGTCCACCGCGAGCAGCGTCTCGATGCTCGAATGCCCCTGCGTGCCCATCTGCGTCGTCACACCGGCCTTCGAGGCCTCGGCGCCGAGGATGCGCGCCTCATGCAGATGATGCGTGAGCGGCTTCTGCAGATAGACATGCTTCTTCATCCTCAGGGCGGTCACCGCCTGCGCCGCATGCATGTGGTCGGGCGTGCCGATGGTGACGGCATCGACGGAGTCAGCCAGCTTCGAGAGCATCTCCCGGTGGTCCCGGAACGTCGCCGCATCCCCGAGCCTCTCCTTCGCCGCCGGATCCTGCAGCTCCTTCCTGCGTGACGACATGCCGCGCGTCGCCAGCTCCAGCGTCCGGGAATCCACGTCGCACATGCCGACGATGCGCACCTTCGGATGCTGCAGCACGCTCATCATCGTGTTGCCGCCCATGCCGCCGACGCCGATGGAGGCGACCTGGAACATGGAGTTCGGCGACCTTGCGCTGAGGATGGCGGGCGCGGAGATCGTGGTGGCAAGCGACTGCTGGAGGAAGCGACGACGGTTCATGGTGGCCGTGAACAACGCCGCCCACCGCGCTCCTCTCTCGTGAATCAGGCGTGCATCACCTGGCCGCCGTCGATGTTAATCGTCTGGCCGGTGATGTTTTTCGCATGATCGGAGGCCAGGAAACAGGCCATTGCCGCATACTCCTCCGGCATCTGCCAGCGGCCGAGATGGGAGACCTTGCGGATCTTCTCCGCCGCCCAATCGTCAAAGCTCTGGCGCCGGTCCTCGGGCAGCAGCTTCTGGCCGGCCGCCCAGATGGAATGATTCAGATCCGTCTTCACCATGCCCGGCGCGAGGGCATTGACTCGGATGCCGTGGGCAGCCAGGTCCTTCGCTGCGCATTGGGCAAAGTTGATCAGGCCGGCCTTGGAGGCGCTGTAGGGCGGATCCGTCTGCGAGCCCACCTGGCCCGCCACGGAGACCAGGAAGAGCATGCTGCCGGAGCCGCGGCCGATCATCTTCGGCGCGAGGGCCTGGGCGGCACGGACGGCCCCCGTGAGATTGATGTCCAGCACGCGGGCCCACTCGGAGGCGTCCACGTTCCAGAAGGGAAAGCCAAACTTCCCCGAACCCACTCCCACACAATAGACCAGGTGGTCCACCTGGCTGAAGCCGTCGGCAAACGCACGCACCTGCTCCATCGAGGTCACATCACCGACACAGGTTTCCAGAGTCGGATGCGGGGCGCGATCAAAGCCGCGGACGTGGCAGCCCTCGGCCGCAAAGCCCTCGGCGATGGCGCGGCCGATGCCGTTGGAAGAGCCGAAGACAGCGACGTGATGGCCGGAGAGGTTCAGATTCATGACAAAGATGGATGAAGACCGCCTTTCAACCGAGGGAACCGGCTCCTGCCACCGGAAAAACATGCGGATGACGCCGCCTGGAAGGTCTGGCTCACGGCCGCATGCTCCGCCCGTTGATGCTTACGGACCGACGCGGGGCTGACGCCGGTAGATCCGCATCTCGCCCTTCTCCCAGCTCATCCGGGTGACGGACACAGTGCCTGCCAGCTTCCACACCTCCGGGGCTGAAGCCAGGCTGCGGGCCAGCAGTTCATGATGGGCCATGCGCTGGTTCTCACGGATGGACTGGTCGAGAAAAACCGTGTCCACCTTGAGTGCCTCGAGCCGGGCGAGCATCTGCTTCTCGGTTCGGTCCGCCATCTGATAGCCGCGCCCAAGCCAGTCACTGGTGGAAAGGTCCTTGCTGGCACGATGGACGCGAAGCGGGGAGGGCGCCCGCTGCGCCAGACGGAAGGCCGCCTCGGCGATGATGCCCCCCTCTCCACGCGGATCGGAGCTGACCAGCCAGTGCGCCTGAATCTGGGGAGTCGCGGCGGCAATGTCCGGCAGAACCTTCGACACCGCCTCGGAAAAGCCATGCACCTCCTTCGCCCAGAACATCTGCCAAGGCTGAATCAGGCCGGCCAGCAGGACCATGACTGAAACGAAGCCCTTCCAGTTTCGCAGCAGAGGCAGACGTTCGATCAAAAGCAGGGCTCCGCAGGCCGCCAGCAGGGCCAGGAAAGGCACCAGGGGGGCGAGGTAACGTGAGGTGATGCCAGCCGGCACCAGCAGCAGGATGGCGGCGCCGCCAGCCAGGATGGAGAGCAGCACGGCCTGTTCAGACGTGACGGATCTGCGCCGGACACACCTCACTAAAAAGCAGGCCAGACCCATGCAGGCCAGCAGGATGAGCAGCAGGCCATGACTGTGATGCCACTCATTCAGATACGCGGGCAAGGCCTCACGAAAATATTCGGCCATGCCCTGCTCGACCATGCCTTCACGCGTGATCTTCGCCGTCAGCAGCATCCAGGGAAAGGCCAGCAGTCCCACGGGCACGCCCGCCAGCCACCAGCGCCAGTCCTTCAGCAGGGACACTCGGCTCAGCAGCACGAGGCTCAGCACCGGCACGGCTCCAAGCATGAGGCCGGAGCCTTTGGTGAGGATCGCCGCCGCCGCCAGCAAGCCGAAGGCCAGCGCGGGCCTGACGCCCGGGGACTCCAGGAACCGCACCCAGCTACGCGCCGCCAGAAGCACCAGCAGGGTCAGCAGCAGGTCGGCCATCGCCATCTCCTGGATCTTCAGCATCAAGGGCAGGAGGATCGTGAGCAGCCCGGCGGCGCCCGCGGCCAGGTCGCTCATCATCCGACGGCCGAACAGCCAGGTCACCCAGGCGACGGCGGCGGCGATGCAACCCTGCAGCAGCAGCAGCGTCTCCGGCCGGGGCCAGGCCAGCAGGGCGAGACCGCCGAACAAATAATACACCGGCGGATAGTGGCCGATCGCCACCTTGGGAAAGTCGGCGTAATAACGTTTCGCGAATTCCGCCGGTGGCTGCAGGAAGCCTCCCGCCAGGTAGTCACGCACCATCAGGCTGGTCACCGCATGCGCTGGCTCGTCAGGATCGCCGCCAAGATCCATGTCAAGCCGGTGGTCCAGCAACAGGGCTGCCCCCGCCGTGACGGCGAACAAACAAAGCATCAAAAGGTGGCGGGAGGTCATGAAGGCCCTGGCATCTACCCGAGCAGGCCGCCTGCTTTCAACTTCAACCTGACTCGGCACGTCTTATTCCCGGGCCTTGGAATCCATCCAGATCGTCACCGGCCCGTCATTGACCAGGGCCACCTGCATGTCCGCGCCGAAGGTGCCGCAGGCGACCGGGGCCCCGAGCTCCTGCTCCAGGGCCCTGATGAACTGCTCATAAAGCGGGATGGCGTGCTCCGGGCGGGCCGCGCGAATGAAGCTCGGACGGTTGCCCTTCTTCGTGCTGGCGTGCAGCGTGAACTGGCTGACCACCAGGATGCCGCCCGCCACCTCCTTCACGCCGAGATTCATCCGGCCCTCGGCATCGCTGAAGATGCGCATCTGGGCCACCTTGCCCGCCAGCCAGAGCGCATCCTCCGGCGTGTCCTCATGCTCGACGCCCAGCAGGACGACCAGGCCGTGGGGGATGCTGCCGGTCACCGTGCCGGCGATGGAGACGGAGGCATTGAGGGAACGCTGGATGAGGGCTCGCATGCAGAAAGGGTCAGAGGTAGACGCGGGGAACGCGGGCGTTGATGTTCGTCAGGACTTCATAAGGGATCGTGCCCGCCCAGCCGGCCAGTTCATCCGCCGTGATCTCAGCGTCTCCCTGCCTGCCAAGCAGCACGACTTCATCCCGGTAATAGGCGGTTCCCCGGCCGATGTTCACCATGACCTGGTCCATGCAGACCCGCCCGGCCACGGGATGACGTTCACCGCGAATGAGCACCTCGGCGCGGTTGGAGAGCGCGCGGAAATAACCGTCGCCATACCCCACAGGCACCGTCACCATGCGCACGGGATGGTCCGCCACCCAGGTGCTGCCATAGCTGACGGGATGTCCGGGCTGCACCACTTTAAAGTAGGCCACATGGCTTTTCCAGGTCAGCGCCGGACGGACGGACACCGTGCGCGCGCACTCATGGCCGGGATAGACGCCGTAAAGGAGAATGCCCGGGCGGACGAGATCGAGATGACTTTCAGGAAGCTGCAGGATGCCTCCGCTGTTCGCGATGTGGCGCTGCGGCACGGGCAGCGAACGGTGTTCATAAAAGCGGAGCACCTCCAGGAAGCGCTCCAATTGCAGCCGCGCATGGCCGAGGTCGGCGATGTCAGAATTTGCGAAGTGCGAATAGATGCCCTCCACCTGCACATGACGCGCGTTCAGGCTCGCCTCCAGAAGCTGGTCGGCGCTGTAATAATGAATGCCCAGGCGCTCCATGCCGGTGTCGATCTTCAGATGCACGCGGGCCTTGACACCATGGGCGCCGGCGGCGTCATCGATGAGCCGCAGCTTGTCGACCGAGGGAGCCGTCAGGGTGAGGTCATGCCGAAAGAAAAGCGGGATCTGGGTTTCGGCGATGCCGCCAAAAACGAGGATGGGCGCCGTGACGCCCGCCTCCCGCAGCTGGACCGCCTCCTCAAGCAGCGCCACGCCAAGCGAATCGGCCCCGCGACGCACCATCTCCCGCGCCACCGGCACCAGGCCGTGGCCGTAGGCGTTCGCCTTCACCACCGCCATGACCCGGGCTCCGCCGACATGGCTGCGGATGGCCGCCAGGTTTCCACCCAGCCGCCCGAGATCCACCTCCACCCGCGTGGGGCGGATGGATTCATCATGGGTGGGAAAGGAGGCGTCGGCCGGCATCGGAGGCGTCGATGTTCAACCGCACGAAGGGAAAGGCAAGGGCAGCGCTTTACTTCTTCGAGTGCGACTGGATCAGCAGGCTGGCGACATCATCCAGGGCTTTCGCCGCCTTGTCCGAGCCGCTGTTGGTGCAGGCGATGACGGCAAAGCCCTTTTCGGGCGCGAGCCAGGCCACGCTGTGGTTCATGGTGTTGGAGCCGTTGTGGTTCAGCACCCGGCCGCCCCACCTGCGTTCCAACGCGATCCAGCCAAAGGCGTAGGGGCTGCCGGTCTGCGTGGCCGTGTGCAGGTGTTCGTAGGCGGCCTGCGTCTTCAGAAGCCGGCCCCTGCCAGCACGGCCCGCCAGGTGCTCGGCGACGAAGCGTGACCAGTCCTCCAGCGGCATGTGAACCGTGCCTGCGGGGCCAAGCACGGCCGGGTTGTCCACCACGGGGCCATTGTTAGGCATCGGCTCGCCGCCGCCATTGTGCGGCCAGGGCTGGTCGATCCTGCCGGGTGTTCCCAGGCCGCCGAAACCGGCGTGAGTGATTTCCAGCGGCTTGAAAAGACGGCTGCGCATAAGCTCCTCCCAGCTCTCCTGCCAGACCTCTTCCAGCATGTGCCCGGCGAGCACATAACCCAAATTGGAATACTCGTGCTTCTCCCCGGGCGCAGGCAGCTCGGGCGTGCGGGCGGCGAACTCCAGGGCGGCCTCGCGTTGCGCGCGCACATCGCCCCCCGCCAGCATGAGTGCGCCCCACATCGCGTTTGGCGGAAGTCCTGACCAGTGGCTGAGCAGCTGCGTCAGCGTCGCCCCGGCCAGCGGTGATTTCCTGAGGTCCTTCTGCCTCGGGAAAATCTCGCCCAGCCGGCTTTCCCAGCGCAGCCTTCCCTCCTGCACGGCCAGCGCCGCCAGCGTGGAGGTCATGGCCTTGGTGTTGGATCCCAGGTGCCAGGCGTCCTGCTCGGTCACAGGGGTCTGCTCGCCCTTTTTGCGGACTCCGCACACGGCCAGTTCCTGGCAGCCGTCCGCAGTGACAAGCGCCGCACCCAAACCCGGCAGGTCGTGCTTCAAACGCACCTCCTCAAGGGCCTTCTGCCAGGCAGGTGCCTCCGCTGCGGGGCTTGTGCGCGGCACCAGCAGGGCGCCGGATGCGACAGAAAGGAAATGACGGCGTGACGTCGGCTTCATGGCCGCATCTCACTTCATCAGCACCGCCCGAGGCAAGACCAAAAGCGGAGGCCAAGACCTCGCATCACTTGGGCAGCCAAGACGCCAGGATGTCCGCCAACGCCTTGCGCGCCCGATACAGGCGCATCTCCACCACCTTGGTTGTGGTGTCCATGACGTCCGCGATGTCCGCATGCGAAAGGCCTTCGTAAGTGGACAGGATGAGTGCCTCCTTCTGCTCGGCGGGCAGTGACTGGATGGCGACGCGCACGGCCCTGGCCCGTTCATCCCGCTCCAGACGGGCGTCGGGGGAGACCGCATCCGACTCCAGTTCCAGCTCCCGGAGATCCCCGGGTTCCATCAAGGTGACCGGATGCCTTCTCTGCCAGCGCGCATGGTTGCGGGCGAGATTGCTGGCGATGGCAAAAAGCCAGGTGGAAAACTTCTGCGACGAACGGAAGCGGTGCCGGTGCTTGTAAACCCTGACAAAGGTTTCCTGAGCCAGGTCTGCCGCCGTGGCATGGCTGCCGCACAGCCTTTCCAGAAAGGCGATGAGACGAGGGCTCCAGCGGCGCATGAGGAGGTTCAGGGCAGTGTCATTGCCGCTGGCGAGGGCGAGCATCAGGTCCTTGTCCTCGTCGTCCGGAAGCGCAGTCATGGAGGGCTTGCAGCCGCAGGCGCGAGCTGCTCAAGCTCCTGCGGGTGAGTCAGTTCGGGCATGATTTCCTTCAAAAAGCGCCGGCCTTCCTCCGGCGGCATGAGCGCCGCCACGGACTCCAGATGATTCACCATGGTGTTCATGCAGCGTTCGCAGAGCGCCTTCTGCTGCTGCATCGTCGCCTCGCGCTCCTTCTGATGCCTGCGCTCGCGAATGTAATCCTTCTGATAAGCCCGCAAGCCCCGAAGACCGGAAGGCCTGGCCGAGGTGACCATCTCGGCGCACATGAGATCGCACTGCTCGAAGTATTCCTGGTGCAGCGCCTCGATCTTCCGGAAGCCCTCCTCCGGAATTCGATACTCCTCGCGCAGCCAGGCCAGGCCACGCTCCTGCATGGACGCAGGCTTGGGCCGCAGGCGGTACACAACCTCATGAGAGGCGATGCCAAGCCCGGCCATCACCAGGAACACCAGGAACATTTTCCAGCGCAGCGTCATGGGTCAATGCGAAGCCAGATGAACGGAGGCAAACGGGCTGACCGACTGCACGTAGGCGTCGTGCGGCGACTGCGTGGCAGGCAGCGTCTCGACCACGGCCAGGAGGGCGCCGACCGCCACCGCAGCGGCGGCGGCGCAGCCAAGATTGAATGGGCGCAGCAGACTCATTGAGAGGCGTTCCCACCAGGCAAGGTCGGCTTCACCGGCGGAGATGCGGGTCCACACCTCCCTTTGAAATCCCGCCGGCACCTCCCCATGCACCTGCCATGAACCGAGCAGAGCGTCGAGCGGATCGTCGTCAGTCTTCATGGGATTCAGGTGTGGGGAGGCGGGCGGGGTCAGCATTCAGCCATCAGCGCACATGCGCAACCTGCAGACCGGTCTTGCTGGGGATCGGCGCGGTGGAGTGATGATACACCGCGCGGCCGCTGTCGCACGACTTCGTGCACACAGGGCGGGTCTCCACATAGGTCAGGCCCGTCTTGCTCTGGATCGGATTGGGCGACATCGAGTAACGACGTCCGGTCGAGTCCGTGCCGAGGTTGGAGCAGCTGACATTCAGCAGGGCCGTGGCGGTCAGGGCGGCGGCGATGGCGAATTTCTTCATGGTTGGTTGGGTTAGGTTGGGTTGGGGTTGCTTTGGGGTTGGGGGGCCGCTGTCACCAGCGGGTTCATCCGGTGTTACACCGCCGCTGGAGCGACCCCTCAAAACTCAGGAAAAAATTTTCGAGCTCCCATTTCAGACGCGCTGAGGCTCCCGGTGAAACCTTCCCCCCGTCTTGGAAAACTGAGCCACCTCCGCCGGCGGGCATCGACATTCCCGGATTCGCCGCCATCATCGCCAGCCTGATGAAACCCGGCCTTCTTCTCACCCTCATGCCAGCCCTTGCCCTCGCCGCCGAAACCCTGACCTATCCCGCCACGCGCAGAGATGACAGCGTCATCGATGACTACCACGGGACGAAGGTGGCGGACCCCTACCGCTGGCTCGAGGATGACAACAGCGATCAGACCCAGGCCTGGGTGAAGGCGCAGAACGAGGTCACCTTCGGCTTTCTCAAGGCCATCCCGAAGCGCGGCGAAATCCGCGACCGCCTGCAGAAGGCCTGGAACTACGAGCGCACCGGCATCCCGTTCGAGCATGGCGGCAGATGGTTCTTCAACCGCAACTCCGGCCTGCAGAACCAGGGCGTGCTGCATGTGGCCGACAGCCTCGAGGCCGAGGCACGCGTGCTTCTTGACCCTAACCAACTTTCCAAAGAAGGCACCACCTCCCTCACCGAGACCGCCCCGAGCGAGGATGGCAAATGGCTCGTCTACGGCGTCTCGAAGGCGGGCAGCGACTGGCAGGAGTTCCGCGTCCGGGACATCGCCACCGGCAGGGACACCGACGACCTCGTCGAGTGGGTGAAGTTCAGCGGAGCCTCCTGGGCAAAGGATGGAAGCGGCTTTTATTACAGCCGCTACCCGAAGCCCCGCGAAGGCGCCGCGCTCACCGAGGCGAACAAGAACCAGGCCGTCTATTTCCACAAGCTCGGCACCCCGCAGTCCGAGGACAGGCTCGTCTATGCCCGGCCCGACCAGCCTGACTGGGGCCTGCACGCCCATGTCACCGACGACGGCCGCTACCTCACCTTCAGCGTCACCCACGGCACCGACCCGAAAAACCGCTTCTTTTACCAGGAGCTCGGCGGCAAGGACGCCCCGGTGGTCGAGCTGCTGAATGACTTCGACGCCGCCTACGGCTTCATCGACAACGTCGGCAGCGTCTTCTACTTCCACACCGACCTGAAGGCGCCGCGCTACCGCGTCATCGCCATCGACGTGACCAAGCCCGCGAAGGAAAACTGGCGTGAGATCATCCCCGAGGGCGCCGACAAGCTCGACAGCGTTTCCTGCGTCGGCGGCCAGCTCCTCTGCAAGGCGCTCAAGGACGCCCGCAGCGCGATGACCGCCTACGATCTGGAGGGTAAAAAGATCCGCGACATCGAGCTGCCCGGCATCGGCACCGTCGGCGGCTTCGGCGGCAGACGCAGCGACAAGATCACGCACTACGCCTTCACCAGCTTCACCACGCCGGGAGCGATCTACAAGTATGAGGTCGCCAGCGGCACGAGCACGCTCTGGAAGCAGCCCAAGGTCGACTTCGACGCCACGCCTTATGAGACGACCCAGGTCTTTGTCACCAGCAAGGACGGCACGAAGGTGCCCATGTTCCTCGTGCACAAAAAAGGCCTGAAGCTGGACGGCGGCAACGCCACCCTGCTCTACGGCTACGGCGGCTTTGACATCAGCCTCACGCCCAACTTTTCGATCGGCCGCGCCCTCTGGCTGGAGCTGGGCGGCGTCTATGCCCTCGCCAACCTGCGCGGCGGCGGCGAATACGGCGCCGAGTGGCATCTGGCCGGAACGAAGCTGCACAAGCAGAACGTCTTCGACGACTTCATCGCCTGCGCCGAATGGCTGCAGAAGGAGGGCTACACCTCGCCGAAGAAGCTCGCCATCATGGGCGGCAGCAACGGCGGCCTGCTCGTCGGCGCCTGCATGACCCAGCGGCCCGAGCTTTACGGCGCCGCGCTTCCGGCGGTCGGCGTCATGGACATGCTGCGCTTCCACAAGTTCACCATCGGCTGGGCCTGGAAGAGCGACTACGGCAGCAGCGAGGACGCCGCAGAATTCAAGGCCCTGCACGCCTACTCACCGCTGCACAACCTGAAGCCCGGCACGCGTTATCCCGCCACCCTCGTCACCACCGCCGACCACGACGACCGCGTCGTGCCCGCGCACAGCTTCAAGTTCGCCGCCCGCCTCCAGGAATGCCAGTCGAAGGACAAGGACGCGCCGCCCGTCCTCATCCGCATCGAGACCAGCGCCGGCCACGGCGCCGGCACCGCCCTGAACAAGGTCATCGAGGAAACCGCCGACGAATGGGCCTTTCTCTGGAAGGTGCTGGGGATGGAGTGAGGCCTGATGGCGTGGAAGCAGAATTGGCTTGGCATCGGACCTGCCGTGCCTCTGAATGGGCGCCGAACTCATGGTCCGACCGTCAGACAGACTTGCCCCCTGCCGCCATTTCCTGAGGCTCTTCATTGGGAGCATCGCCGCCTGGATCACACCGCTGGCCGCACAGTCCTATCAATGGGAGAACCTGGCGGGGCTCGGCGGCGGCCCGGGACATGAGGACGGCCCTGTGGCCACGGCAAAAATTTTTTCACCCAGTTCCACTGTGGCGGATTCGCAGGGAAACATTTTCTTCATCGAATCCTTCAGCCGCACGGTCCGCAAAATCTCCACAAGCGGATTCGTCAGCACCCTGGCAGGCAATCTCCATCTCGAAACGCCGCAGGATGGCGCTGGCAGGTCGGCAAGCTTCCACCAGCCGAAAGCCCTGGTCATTGACAGCGAGGACAACCTGTTCGTCGCAGACGGCCGCACCATCCGCAAAGTCACTCCCGCCGGGGTCGTCACCACCCTGGCCGGCAAGCATGCAGCAACCCCGGCCCATGTTGATGGCAGCGGAGCCGGAGCCCGGTTCATTTCGGCCGAAACCCTGGTGATCGACAGCCAGAACCAGCTGTACGCGGCAGGCAAGTCAGATTACAGCATCCGCAAGATCACCCCGTCCGGAGTCGTCACGACGCTGGCAGGAAGGCATGACTTGAATGGCAGTGTGGATGGAAAGGGCGCCGCGGCCCGCTTTGGCGACATCAATGCCCTGGCCATCACCCCTACTAACCACCTTTATGTCAGGGAATCTGGCAGTTTCCGGAAGGTGTCCCCAGACGGCGCTGTCACCACAGTGACAGTGATCAACAATCCATACGCATACGCCTTCTTGTTCAACATGACTTTTGATGCCTCAGGAAACATGTATTTCAGGTGGGGCGACAGCACCCCGCGAATCGACAAACACTCCACATCGGGAGTATCCACGCCTTACGCTGGCGGATTTATCTACGGCCACCTCGACGGGCCAGCTGATCAGGCGCGTTTTTCATCCATATCCGGCCTCTTCATGGATAAGAACGGACGCATGCTGGTGACAGAGCTAGATTCCATTCGCAGTATTTCGAGCGAAGGCCAGGTCACCACCATCGTGTGGACCGTGAGCAATTCAGGCAAGACCGACGGCACGGGCAGCCAGGCACGGTTCACCCGTCCATCACTCATCTTCTGCAGTCCTGAAGGAAACCTCGTGACCAAGGAAAACAGCAACGGCAAACTGCGCCAGACCACCCCGGCGGGTGTGGTCACCACCCTCGTCGGAGGCTGGGCCCTTGGCGAGACATTCAGTTACAGCTACACCTTTGCCAATGACCTGAAAACCGACGGGCTTGGTCATCTGTTCGTCGCTGAAGCATTTGGCAATGACCAGGTGCGGAAGATCGGGCCCGATGGCAGCACGCTGCTCAGCATCACCCAGTCATCCGATGGCCGTAGCTTTGACAATCCGAAAGCTGTTGCCCTGGACAGCCAGGGAAATCTTTTTGTGGCCGACTCCTGGAACAACCGCATCTGCAAAATCGCACCCAATGGCACCTGCACGGCCTTTGCCGGAGCCTTTAAGAAGCATGACCACATCGACGGGCAGGGGGCTTCCGCGAGGTTTGGCTTTCTGGAGGCCATGGTGACCGACTCTCATGACAACCTCTATGTGGCTGATTCTGCGGGGACGATTCGAAAGATCACACCGCAGGGCCGGGTCAGCACTTTGGTCGGAAAACCGCACGAGGAAGGTCATGTGGACGGACCCAAGGCCGTCGCTCGAATCCACACGCCCTATCACATGGCCATCGATGCCTCGGACCACCTGTACATCATCGACCGACCCATGAGCACCGTGCGCAAGGTGGCGCCCGACGGCAGCGTGCGGACGATCGGCGGCACTCCGGGCACTTTTTCATGTGCCGACGGCCCAGGGCCCCTCGCCCAGTTTTGTCTGCCTGAAGGCATCGCGGTGGGTGCGAACGGCACCGTCTATGTCACAGATACGGTGAACAACCGCATCGTCAGCGGTCGTGTCATCAAGGCGGACATGGCCGTGACCGGCAACGGATCTCCGGTCTCAGGCGGCGCCAGCAAGCCGTCTCCCCTGAATCAGACCAGCCTGGGCGTGACGAAAGCGGAAGAAGGGTCGCTGACGCGCACGTTTGAGATTCACAGCCTGGGCCAGGAGGCGCTTCATCTGACAGGCACTCCCCGGATCAGGATTCAAGGCAGGCACGCGGCGGACTTCTCCGTGACCACGGAGCCCGACCCGCACATCCCTGCGGGGGAGTCGAGTCCCATGCAGATCACGTTTTCCCCTTCCGCCAGCGGCCTTCGCCAGGCCGAGGTCGTGATCGAAAGCACGGATGAGCAACAGCATTCGTTCACCTTTGCCATCGAGGGCATGGGAGACAGCGCCCCGCCTGCGCTGACGCTGTCCAAACCTGCCGCGGGTGAGCTGCGCGGACTGTCTCCGATCACGGTTTCGGGCACGGTGAGCGATGACATCGCGGTGGAGCGTGTGGAGATCACCCTGGATGGCGGCACACCGGTCCTGGCCGACTTGTCTTCCTCCCTCGCCACGTCCAGGACGCGGACCTTTCAAGCCTCCTTGAGCCCTGGCGAAGGAACGCACACCCTGCAAGCCACGGTCTTGGATTCGAGCGGCCATTCACGCAGCGTCTCCCGTGTCTTTTCCTTTGTTCGCCAGTGGCGGCTCGAGCTTCACCGGGAGGTGCCGCCGGCGCTGGCAGCAAGGCCTGAGCTGGCAGGATCCTTGATGCTGAAGGCGGATGCCCGGCGCAGCACGCCGCTGGACAAGGGCGAGCTACAGACCGCCTCTGTTCAGCCCGGGACTGAGGTGCAGGTCTCCGCGATGGCGAAGACAGGCTATTTGTTCGACCACTGGGGCGGACTGCCTGAAGGCGCTCAGGCGGATGGAAACGTCCTCCGGTGGATCATGCCTGCGGCTGACGTGGAGGATGTGACCGCGACTTTCATTGCCAATCCATTCCTGGTATCCGCCAGCACGCCCCTTTTCCCTGGCGCAGGCAGCACGGTCATCCTGACCGGCCTTGTCGAACCTGTGAGCCCCACGGTCTGGTCGAATGCGAACGTCGGTCAGCTGACAGCCGCGCTCACCCGCGCCACGGGCGCCATCACGGGCACCCTGCGCATGGATGGGCGCAGGCACCCATTTAACGCCCAGTGCTTTGGCGATGGTTCCATCGGGTTCCGAGGCACGACGGGCCGCCTCAGCCGGACCTGGGTGTTTGGGCTGCGCAGCCTGGGCCTCAGCTGGTCACCGCAAGGCCTCGCCCTGACGGTTTCAGGGCCGACGGACAGCCTTTGTGCAGGCCTGGCCGTGCCCGTCATCAGCACGCCACCTTCCCTGCTCAGGCCGAAGGGACAACCGGCGCTCTACACCCTCATTTTTCCAGCCCAGCCCCAGACCCCTGAATTGCCTGCCAGCAACTATCCTCAAGGCACCGGCTATGCCAGCGGCACGCTCTCCGCACAGGGTTCATGGCCTCTTGCCATCGTCCTGCCAGATGGCACCAAGGCCACCGCCAGCCCCATGCTGGTCGGCGGAAACGTGACCGCGCTTTTTGTTCCCCTGACGACTCCGGGGACTCGTCAATCCGGCGGCAGCTTCCTGGGCACGCTGGCTTTCGATGTCACTCAGACCGAGAGCGATGTCAGCTCGACAAGCATGCATTGGTTTCGCCAGGCTGTGCTGGAAACCGCCGACGCAGCGACCCATCCCTATTCTGACGGCTGGCCCCAGGGGCTGGAAGTGACGGCTTTGGGAGCCAGGTATGACGCTTCCCTCAGCATTCAGCAGGGCCTTCAACTGCCGGATCCGGACGGCATTCATGGGAATGTTTCCCTCGTCATCTCCGAAGGCGGCCTGCCCAGCGCCCCTGAATGGGATCGTTTCGGAATTTCAGGCAACCGGGTCCTCCCAACCCCTGCTCTGCCCAAGGGCCTCACTCTGACCTTCATGCCTGGGCAGGGCTTGTTCAAAGGACGGTTCCCACCCACCTGGAGCAGTCCTGCCAAAACCTTGCCGGAATTCCAAGGCCTGTTGATTCAAAAAGGAACGCATCGGGGCGGCCACGGCTTCTTCTTGAGCAATCGCCAAGCGGACATGGACCCGTTGTCGGGCCGCGTTCTTCTTCAGCCGTAAGACGAGTGACATTCAGTCAACGGCCTGATCGGTCTTGCAGCAAACCCGCCCCGCGACCGACATGAGCCGCTTCCGCACGTCTGTTCTACCGCAAGGCACGGAGGATCTGCAGGGTTACTTGGGTTTGCTTGCTCGACTCTGATTCCATTCCTTTGCGGGCTTCCAGCCCAAAGAGCGTTCGCATCATCGAGAGGCGGCGGGAGTGCGTCAGCAGAGTGGCCATCTCGCTCCGCCGAGATGAGCGAAAGGCTTGCGCTGGCAGGAAGGGCTTCCGGAGTTCGTGAACGGCTGGGGCTGCGAAGCCCCAAGCTCCAGAGTTCACCGAACGCCCGAAGAGCCACGCAGGGGCTCTGGCAAACGGGGACATTCCTCGGCCATTGGGCGCTGGACCTTGAGCCTTCCCGCCCCTGCTTCACAACAGCATGGAAATGCGGCCCGCCTCACCCTTCCTCGGTCACGCCTTCCGTCGCGGGTTCATCGCTGGCGGGCAGCTCGGCGCCGGCGTCGGGGTGGATCTGGTAGTCGCCGGACTTGGCGTCCTTGGTGATGTGAATGTAGCCGCGCTCGCCGGCCGCCTGCACGAGGGCGGCGAAGCTGCGGAAGCCGTGGTAGCGCTCGCTGAACTGGGGCTGGCGGCGCTTGATGGTCTGCTTCACGGCGGAGGCCCAGATGGCCTGGTTGCCGCCGCGCTCGTTCATCATGGCGTCGACGGTTTCCATGAACACGTCGATGGCCTCGTCGGGATCACCGGCGGACTTGGCGGCGGGTTCGGAGGAAGCGGGTGAAACCGGGGCGGCGCCGCCGGACTTGGGCGGCTGGGCGGCGCTGTTGTCCTTGGACCTGCCGGGCTGGGGCTGCGGCTTCTTCGGCTGCGGCCTGGCGGCCTGCTTGCGGCGCGGCTGCTCGCGCACGAGATCGTCGTAAAAGATGAACTCGTCGCAGTTCTTGATGAAGATGTCGCCGGTGGAGTTCTTCACACCGACGCCGATGACGTGCTTGTTGTTTTCACGGAGCTTGCTGACGAGCGGGGAGAAGTCGGAGTCGCCGCTGACGATGACGAAGGTGTCGACATGCGACTTGGTGTAGCAGAGGTCGAGGGCGTCGACGACCATGCGGATGTCGGCGCTGTTCTTGCCGCCCTGGCGCACGTGGGGGATCTCAATCATCTCAAAGGCGGCCTCATGCATGGCGCGCTTGTGCTCGCGGTAGCGGTCCCAGTCGCAGTAGGCCTTTTTGACGACGATGCCGCCCTTGATGAGCAGGTGTTCGAGCACCTTGCCCATGTCGAACTTGTCATACTTGGCGTCGCGAACCCCGATGGCGAGGTTTTCGAAGTCGCAGAAGATGGCCATGGTGTGCTCCCGATCCGTGTTTCTCATGCCGCCAAACTCAGGGCATTGAGGTGGCAGGGCAAGGCAAACCCTTGGCGGATGCTGTCAGGGGGCGGGGATTCCAGATTCGACAAAGTTTGCATCCTGGACGAAGGAGCGGCGTTCTAATTTGTCCGCCCCCGATGACTTTTCTGATCAAGCTGCTGCGTGCCCTGGTTCCCCTGGCGATCCTGGGGGCCTGCGGCTATGCCGTGTGGTGGCTGGTTTCCAATCCACCCGAACCGCCAAAGATGACGGCGCCAGCCATGCTGGTGCGGGTGGTGGGCAGCACCCTGAAGACGACGAGCCATGACCTGCAGGTGCATTCCCAGGGCGTGGTGCAGCCCCGGACCCGGAGCTCGCTGCTGCCGGAGGTGAGCGGCAAGGTGGTGGAGATGAGCCCCTCCTTCCGCCCGGGCGGTTTTTTTGCCAAAGGCGAGGTGCTGCTCAAGCTGGACATCACGGATTACGAGACGGCGGTGATCATCGCCAAGGCCGAAGTCGCCCAGACGGAGGTGGTGCTGGCCGAGGAAAAGGCCCGGGCTGAGCAGGCGCGTGAAAACTGGAAAGCCCTCGGCCGTGGCGGCGAGCCCTCGGCCTTCGTGGCGAGGGTGCCTCAAGTCGCTCAGGCTGAGGCAAATCTGGCGGCGGCCAGGGCGCGGGTGCTGAAAGCGGAGCGCGATCTGGAAAGGACGGTCATCCGGGCTCCCTATGCCGGGCAGGTGCTGGAGCAGAACGTCGATGTCGGCCAGTTCGTCACCCAGGGCACCGTGCTGGGGCGCGTGTTTGCCGTGGATTACGTCGAGGTGCGACTGCCGCTGCCGGAGCGCGAGAGCCAGTTTTTGAAGCTTCCCCAGCCCTTCCGGGACCAGGCGGTGGCGGCCACGCCCAAGGTGATCCTGAAGGCCACGGTGAGCGGCAGGCCCGTCTCCTGGGAAGGCCGCTTGGTGCGGGTGGAAAGCAGCCTGGATCAGCAGACGCGACAGATGATGGCCGTGGCCCAGGTCACGGACCCCTACGCCAGCAGGACGGACGGCACCCCGCCTCTGACCATCGGTGCCTTTGTCGAAGCCGACATTGCCGGGGAGAAGCTGGAAAACGTCTTCATCATCCCCCGTCAGGCCGTCCGGGCGGGCAACGAGATCATCCTGATCGAACGGCCGCAGAACACCCTGCGGCGCATGACGGTGGAGCCTCTGGCCAGCACGGAAAAATACATCGTGGTTTCCGCCCAGGCCACCAAAGCCCCCAAGGAGGGCGCGGTGCTCTGTCTCACCCCCATCCCCTTCCCGGCGGATGGAGCCCGGGTGCTGCCGACCATTGACGGACAGCCTGCGGAAAGCCCTGGACGAGGCCCCAAAGCCCCAGGAAACAACGAAACCGAAAAAAGTCAGAAGCCTTCGGTCGTGAGCCAAAAAGCGGATACCTAAGGGTTAAGGTGTTGAGTTAGGTGAGAATCAGCCGAAACAGGGGCTAAAGTGCTGTCAATGAGAGACTTGTGAGAATGTCTCAAAAATGATAGAAGCTTCGTTGACGAAGTGAGTCACCTATTTTAGCATATTTAATAGTCAACTTTGACTCTCACATCCAACTGACCTTATGGCGAAACTAGTAATCATAGACGACGAAGCCGCAATCCTTGAGCTGATGAGCAAGCTCTGCCGTGCGGCGGGACACACCGTGTTTGGTTGTACGTCAGGCGTGGATGGCATTGCGGCGATTCGTCAGCAGCAGCCTGAGCTGGTCATTGTGGACCTGCGAATCGGCGACGTGAACGGTCTCGATCTCGTGAGCATGTGTCGCGAGCAGTTTCCCGGCACGGCGGTCATCATGGTCACCGGGCACGGCAGTGTTGAGACGGCCGTGGAGGCGATGCGACTCGGCGCCTTCGACTACCTGACCAAGCCTTTCGACCTTGGGGATCTGATCAAGACCGTGAATCATGCGCTTGCGCGAAATGGCGCCGCTGCGGCCCAGCCCGCCGCCATGCCGGCCCCCTCGACGGTGCGCAGCAGCTCCTCCTCGAAGCTGATCGGCCACAGCGATGCCATTCAGCGCATCTTTGAAATCGTGCGTCGTGTGGCTGACAATGACAGCCCGGTGCTGCTGGAAGGCGAGTTCGGAGTCGGCAAGCACATGGTGGCCCGGGCCCTGCATGAGGCCAGCCGTCGGAGCAACGCGCCGTTCAAGGAGCTTCAGTGCAGCGCCCTGCCTGAGGAGACGCTGGAGGCGGAGCTGTTCGGCCATGGTGGCAGCGCCCAGACGGGCATCTTTGGCCGGGCCGGAGGCGGCACGGTTCACCTGGCGGAGATCCATGTCCTGCCGCCCCGCATTCAGGCGCAGCTGAACACCTTCCTGGACGAGGCGATGGCGCGCCGCAGCGCCTGGAACACGAATGCCAGCGACTTCCGCCTGGTGGTCAGCACCACGATCTGCCTGGAGGAGGCCTCCAAAAAAGGCAGCTTCCGTGAGGACCTGTATTACAAGCTGTCCGTCGTACCTCTCAAGATCCCGCCGCTGCGTGAACGCCGCGAGGACATCAAGCCGCTGGTGGATCACTTCCTCAAGGAACTGGCGGAACGCACCGACACCCGGGCCAAGGGCATGGATTCCTATGCGCTGGAGTTCCTCGAGAAGTATTCGTGGCCGGGCAACATCTCCGAGCTGCGCAACGCCGTGGAGCGGGCCTGCGCCTTTGCCGAGGGCGACCGCATCCGTCCGGCGGACCTGCCGACCAAGGTGAGCCAGCAGATTGAGGTGCCCACGCATCAGGCGACGAGCGGCATGACCCAGCTTCCCATCGGTTCGCCGCTGGATGACTTCATCCGCGGCCAGGAGCGCCTGTTCATCAACGAGACGCTCAAGTACAACAACGGCTCCCGTGAAAAAACGGCCTCCATGCTCGGCATCAGCATCGCCACGCTGTACCGCAAGATGGGCCTGAACCAGGAACGCAAGACGACCGCGTAAGCCGTTGCCGCCGGACAGGCTTCAGCGGCTCGCCGCCTTCACCACCTTGAAGCTGGAAAACTCGGCATGGCAGGGTCGAGTCGGCGCCCAGGTCAGGTCATTGCCGCCGTGGAAGGTTTCGAAGTACAGGCCGTCCACGTTGAAGGTTTCGGAGCTGCGCCATTCCATGTCCAGGCGCTCGACCATCAGGCGTTGGCCCTGGCCGGGAAGCGTGGTCCAGACGCGCAGGATGCCATCGCGCTTGCCGCCCGTGTTCATCACCACGGCGATGCGGACCTGCACCGGCTGGCCGGGAGGAAAGTGGAAGTCCTCGGGAAAAGCAAAGCTCTCACCATACTTCCCGGGCTGGTTCTTGTGATAGACGTAGGCTTCGCCCCGGCCGTCGCGGCGCCACATCAGCCGCGCTGAGAAGCCGTTTTCCCCGTTGGCCGGCCGGCCGCCGCTGACGTTTTCCGGACCTCCGCAGAGACCGGGCAGCTTGCCGCCCTTCACAAAGTCGAAGTCCTCGCCAAACCGGAGCGTGTAATGCAGCTCGGCGGCCTTGTGCTTGCCGATGGGGTAGCGCCATCCGGCACCGCCCTTTTCGGGACCGATCTGACCGGGCACATAATCCACCCGCAGCCAGCGCAGGCCGTCGTGTTGAGCCAGGCTGACATGGCCTTCCTTCACGCCGTCTTCAAACTCGCAGCCCGGCCAGTCCTGCTTCCAGAGCGTCTCGGTGTAGGAACCGGTGTCGCCGCTGAAGTTCACCACGATGGGCAGCTCCGTGGGAAAAAGGACGGCACAGAGAAAAAAGCAGGCGCTCAGATGCTTCATGACGGCGCAGGTTCACGGCGGGTGCCGCAGGCGGCAACGCTTTTTGTTCGGCTCTTGCGCAAGGCTTGCGCATCCAGGTGAGAAAGGGGTTTTTTCGACAGGATTCACAAGATGGGCAGGATGAAGAGGTCTGAAAAATCCTGCCAATCCTGTCACCGAGGCCATGAAACACTCTCTTCGGCCGGCTTGATGCATCCGCCCCGGCTCTTCCGGGAGGGGCTGGAAAAAGGCGGCCGCCGCCGAGGTTTTCGTTGCGCGGCCCGGGGCGGCCGGAGTTTGATCTTCGACCCCCGCGTCATGTTCCGTCCACTTCTTCACTGCCTGCCCCTGCTGATTCTGGGGCTCAGCGCCTGCACCCTGTCCGGGGCCGGTGACCGCGTCGAACCACCGGAAGGCTACATCGCGGTGAGGGACCTGGATTATGCCGGGCATGACAACCCGCGTCAGAAGCTGGATCTCTACCTGCCGGAGAAGCCGTCGGACAAGCCGCGACCGCTGATCCTCTACATTCATGGCGGCGGCTGGGAGGGCGGCAGCAAGGACGATGCGGGCGCGCTGCTGCTGTTTGCGAAGCAGGGTGGTTATGCGGCCGCGTCCATCGGCTACCGGCTGACGGATGAGGCGCGCTGGCCGGCGCAGATTCACGATGTGAAGGCCGCGCTCCGCTGGCTGAAGGCCCATGCGAAGGATCATGGCATCGACGCGGAGAAGGTCGCGCTTTTTGGCATCTCGGCGGGCGGACATCTGGTGAGCCTGCTCGGCACAAGCCAGGGGGTGGCGGAGCTGGAGGGCGACGTGGGCGTCCCGGGAGAAACGCTGAAGATCCGCTGTGTCGCAAACTTCTGCGGCCCGGCGAACTTCCTCACCTTTCCCGGCCAGGGGAGCGTCATTGATCCGGAAAAGCCGGGCACGGCCATCTACAAGCTTTTTGGCGGACCGCTGAGCCGGCATCAGGCCGAGGCGAAGGCGGCCTCGCCCGTCAGCCATGTCAGCGGCGATGAGCCTGCCTTCCTGCACATCCACGGCACGGCGGACCGGCTGGTGCCCCGGGCCCAGGCGCTGGAGTTTGACGCCGCGCTCGACAAGGCGGGGGTGGAGAGCACGCTGCTGACCGGCGAGGGCGCTCCGCATGTCTTCTTTTCCGAGGATCTGACGGCCAAGATGCAGGCCTTTTTTGACAAGCATCTGCAAGGCAGACGCGTTGATCTCCGACAAGGTCCGGTCCTTTGGCAATGACACCACGAATCCTCATCATCGGCGGCGGACTGGCGGGCACCACGGTGGCCTGGCGGCTGCTTGAGCGCGGCGTGCCGTTCATGATCGTGGACCGCGATGAGCCGCTGACCTCCTCGAAGGTCGCGGCGGGCCTGGTCACGCCGGTCACGGGCATGCGCCTGAACCTGAACTGGCGCTACGACACGATCCATCCCGAGGCGCTGGCGTTTTACCGATCCATCGAGAAGCGGCTCGGGACCCTCTTTTATCATGAGGTGCCCATCGTCCGGCTGCTGCGCGACGAAGGCATGGCCGAGCTGTGGCGGAAACGCAGCCGGCAGGCCGAGATCCAGCCCTATGTGAATCCGGCGCCTCCGATGCCGCTGGTGGATGAAGAGGTGTTCGCCGCGCCCCATGGCGGCTTTGAGATGCGTCACAGCGGCTGGATGGACACGGCGGCGTATCTTCAGGCGAGCCGGAGGCATTTTGAACGCCTCGGCTGCTGGCAGACCGGTGAGTCGGACGGCACCCTGGTCTGGCGTGGCGAGGTCTTCACCCACGCGGTGTTCTGCATCGGCTGGGAGGCGGCCCGGCATCCCTGGTTCGACTGGGTGCCCTTCCGCTCCGCACGCGGCACGGTGCTGAAGCTGCAGGCGGACACGCAGGGGGAAAAGCGCATCATCAACCGGGGCTGCTGGCTCATCCCGCGCGCCGACGGCACGTTCCGCGCCGGGCCGACCTATGAGCTGGATTTTGACGTGCCCTTCAAGCCCTCGGCGGAATCGATCCTGGAGCTGGAGGGGAAGCTGCACCGTCTCTACAAGGGCAGTTACGCCGTGCTGGATGCACAGACCGGCGTGCGTCCGATCGTGCCGCGGAAACGCGCCCTCATCGGCTTCCACCCCGCACGCCCCCAGGTCGGCTTTGTCAACGGCCTCGGCTCGAAGGGCGTGCTGCGCGCCCCCTGGGTGGCTCGGCAGTTTGTCGAACACCTGCTGGACGCGCAGCCGGTGGAGGAGGAGCTGGACCTGGCGCAGAACCTATGAGCGCCCTGGGCTGGCAGCAGCTTTGCTGGATCAAGGCCGCAGGAACATGATTTCACCCGTTGTCTTTTCGGTGCCGGCCACGGGTGGGAGCAGGTAGTGCCCATCGCCGATCAAGGCATCGGGAGCCTCGACGGGCTGGCGCAGCACGCCGCTGAAGTTCACGGCGCGCGGCTTGGGGATCGTGTCGGCCAGCTCGAAGCTGCCGCTGAACAGGCCGGTGGCGGGCACCAGCGTGGCCTTCCACTTCGTCTTGTTGGCGGCGGGAGCAGTCACGGTGACAGAGTTGGTGCTGCCCAAGCCGGCACGCGTGGGCAGGTTGTCGTTCAGGGTGCTGCCGGTATTTGCATGCAGAACCTCAAAGCTGCTGCTGGTTAGGCCGAGGCGTGTCGCCAGGGGGATGGCAGGAGTGCCGCGTTTGGCGGCGGCAGGTGGCAGCCAGGGATCGAGCATGAGCACCGAACTCACAGGGTTCATGACACCAAAGCCAGTGCGATAGCTTTCATCCGTGGGCAGACCGGGCTTGACCCAGGTCATGACGGCGGCTTCGACATGGCGCCGACCGGCCAGCGAGGGGTGGGGCACCAGCTTGAAGGCACCGCCAAAGTGGGACTGAAGGCGCGGTGCGGCACCGGTTCTGTAGGGCTGAAGGAAGAGGCGGTAACCGGGGTCGCTGGCATCATCCGCAGAAAGGGCGGAGGTGAAGGCGGTGCCATCGCCCAGCCTGCCTGCGAGCGTCATCACCCCCTTGGTGCTGATGGCGGCAGTGGCCCAGCCTGCGCCTGCGGGCACAACGGCAGCCGCCACAATGGCGGGCTCCAGGACGGCAGTATGAGCTCCGGCGTAGAGAACACTCTCACCGGCGGCAGATGCAAGCACTCGGCGGCCTGTGCTGGTGGACGCATAGGGGCCGCCGCCACGTGTCACATCGGCGCTGAGGCTGCCAGTGATCCTGGTGGTGAAGTTAACCTCATAAGGAATGCCGCCGGAAGTGACTGTGGCGCTGCCCGTCGCCGACTCGCTGCCGGGGTTGCTGACCAGCGAACCTCTCAGCGGGAGCGCGGTCTTTTCATCCACACAGTAGAGTTTGCCGGTAAAGCTCGTGTTAGCCGCAGCGATGGTGACGACGAGCTTGCCCACAAGACCACCACCATCGTTTGTCAGCAGCGCTTCATAATTCGCAGCGAAGCTTTCCACGACCATCATCCCCTTCTGGTAGATGAAGGTGTAGTTGGCGCTGCTCCCGCCGCTGGCGGTGATGGGGTACAAGCCGCCCGCGCTCTTGCTGGTCGCCGTCGTTTTCAAGGAGGGCGCGGTGGTGACGACGCTGTCCGTCTCACCATTGACGAAGCCGCTGTATTTCAAAGTGAGTGCCGGGTTGGCCTGGCCGACGAACTTCCTTTGATCCACGGGAGTGACATAGAGCGGGGCCTTGGAGATGACGAGCGTGCCGGTCTTCGTGCCCTTGCTGTCTGTGGCCCGTACAGGGTAGCGGCCCACGTCCTTGGGCGCGGTGCTGCCAAAGTCCGCTCCGATCTTGTATTCGATCGTCACCGGGCCTGAGCCACCAAGGGTGCTGATGACGCGGAGCGTGCCGGTGTAAAGGTGGGCGAAGTCAAGCATCGTCAGCTGCGTGGGGTTGACCTTCACAGCGATCGTCTTCACCACGGTGGGTGCCGCAGCATAAGGGCCCCCGCCGGCCTGCACGGCCTGCACCTTCACGATGCCTGTGCCGGTGAAGCTCAGGGCATTTCCCACGATGCTGGCTCCCGCCGCAGTGGTGCCGGCAGGCAGCACACTGAGCGTCACCGGCAGTCCTGAGCTGGCCAGCGCGCTGAGGCTCAGCGGACTCTGATTGAGATAAACGACGGCTGGCGGTGCAAAGGTGATGGTCTGAGGAAGAGTCATGTCCAGCATGCCATAGCCACGGATGGTGAAGGTGAAGGCGGGGTGGCTGGCAGCGTCGCTGTAGATCGTCACCGTCGCCGTATGCGAGCCGGGCAGCGTGGGGTCGAAGGTGATGTCAAAGGACGTGCTGTCACTTGCTGCCACGGGAGATGTCGGGGGAAGCGTGACCGCAAAGGCGCCTGCACTCGACCCGCTGGGAGTGATGAGCACGGTCGTGACGTGGAGATCCAGGCTGCCCTCGTTGGTGATGGTGAAGGTGCGTGTCTCCTGCGCATTAAACAGTGCCACGTTGCCGAAGTAAGTGTCGTCAGCAATGCCCGGTGACGTGTCACCGTGAGGGATGCCCACGCCATTTCCCGTGAGCGCGATCTCGGGCACAGGCACCACGACCGCCACCTGCACGGGCGCTCCGCTGTTCTGGCCGTTGGCCGTCACCACGGCATTCAGGGCACCCAAGGTCAAACCCGTGAGGCTCGTCACGGTCAAGGACGTGGCCGTCGCGGCGGTGACCGTGCCGCTGCCTGAGGGGGTGAATGCCACGGTGTTATTCCCAGGCGTGGGGGAGAAGCCATGGCCGGAGATGGTCAGCGTTGTCGCGCTGACCGCGAGATTCGCCGTGCTGCTGATGACGACGGGCACGACGGCAGCCACCTGCACGGGCGCTCCGCTGTTCTGGCCGTTGGACGTCACCACGGCACTCAGGGCGCCTGAGCTCAGGCCACTGACGCTCACAGTGAGCTGCGTGCTGGTGGATGCGGTGACGGTGCCCGTGGTGCCAGAAGGGGTGAAAACCACGGTGTTATCTCCTGGCGTGGTGGAAAAGTTGGTGCCGTTGATGATCAGCGTAGTGGCCGTGCTCACCAGGCTGGCCGTGCTCATGGTCACCGTCGGGCTTGGTATCACACCGAATGATAGAACTTGCTCGATGAGGCCGCCGCCGCCGTTAAAATAACCGTTCGTAGTGCGGCCGCGGGCGCGGATGCTGCCCGCACCTGGCAGACTGAGGCCGGTGAGCTGCCAGTCTGGTGTGATGCCCACACGGGTGCCTGAGCCCAGCGGGCTCCAACTTGTGCCACCATTCGTGGAAAGCTCAAAGGTGACCAGGGAGAGCTCCGGCCCAGCTCCGCTGCGCGTCCAGTCGATCTGGGCGGCAGAGGGCATGGAAAGTGTCTGGGGGGCCGGTGCATTGAGCAGCCGGGCAAAGAGATTACGCGCCGTTGGACTGCCCGCGCCATTGGGCTGGAGGGTCGTGAATTGTCCACCGAGCAGCACCTTCCCATCCGCCTGCAACGCCACGCTATAGACGAAGCTGTCAGCCTTGGGATCAAAGCCGGCGTCCAGCGTGCCGTCTGCATTCACCCGCGCGATGCGGTCGCGCACCGTCGGGCTGGCCGCACCATTGGGCTGGAGGCTGGTAAAAGCCCCGCCGAGCAGCACTTTCCCATCCGCCTGCACCGCCATGCTATAAATTACAAGGTTAGCCTTGGGATCGAAGCCGGTGTCCAGCGTGCCGTTCGCATTCACTCGCGCGATGCGGTCGCGCCCCGTCGGGCTGGGCGCGCCGTTGGGCTGGAGGGTGGAAAAGTTTCCCCCGAGCAGCACCTTGCCATCTGCCTGCAACGCCACGGCATAGAGCACATTGTTGGCCTTGGGATTAAAGCCGGTGTCCAACGTGCCGTCTGCATTCACCCGCGCGATGCGGTTGCGCGTCATCGGGCTGGGCGCGCCATTGGGCTGAAGGACGCTGAAGAAACCGCCGAGCAGCACTTTTCCATCCGCCTGTACCGCCACGCTGGTGACCGTGTTCCCGGCCTTGGGATCAAAGCCGGTGTCCAGCGTGCCATCCGCATTCACCCGCGCGATGTGGGCGCGGGCCGTCGCGCTAGACGCGCCATTCGGCTGGAGGGTGCTGAAGTCCCCGCCGAGCAGCACCTTCCCATCTGCCTGCACCGCCACGCAGGAGACTTCATCATTGGCCTTGGGATCAAAGCCGGTGTCCAGCGTGCCATCCTCATTGAGCCGGGCGATGTGGCTGCGCGGCACGCCGAGCACGGAGGTGAACTTGCCGCCGATGATGATTTTCTTATCCGGTTGCACGGCCGTGGCCAGGACGTAGCTGCCCACGAGATTCGGATCCAGCGGATCGAGGTCACCAGCGACCGTGAGGGAGATGGAGGCCACCTGCACAGGCGCTCCGCTGTTCTGGCCGTTGGTCGTCACCACGGCGGAAAGGCTGCCCACGGTGAGACCGGTGATGCTCACGTTGAGCTGCGTGCTGGTGGACGAGGTGACAGTGCCGGTGGTGCCCGCCGGGGTGAAGACCACGGTGTTATTGCCTGGCGTGATGTCGTCGAAATTCGTGCCTGTGATCGTCAGCGTGGTGGCGGTGGTGGGGATGTTCGCGGTGTTCAGTGTGACCGAGGGGGGCGGTGTTAAATAGGTGAAAATACCCGTGCCGCCGGTGCTGGCCCCATTGGGTGATCCGGTGATGGCCACATCCACCAGCCCCGCTGCGTGTGCGCCAGTGGTGCCGGTGGCAGTGGTGGCACTGCTGACACTGAAGCTGGTCAGGGCCACGCCGCCGACGGTAGCGCCCGTGGCTCCGCTGAAGCCCGTGCCGGTGATGGTCACGCTGGTGCCGCCGAGGGTGCTGCCGCTGGCGGGGGCGATGCTGACGACGGAAGGCGCGCTGACGGCGGCTTGGCCGTCCGCTTGGGAGGCGAGGCGGACTTTGCCAGAGCCCTCAGCCACAAACCGGCCACAGAATGTGCCATTGACATCATCCACGACGACGGCCTGCAGATTGGTGCTGCTGGCCAGCCCCACGAGACTGTTGCTGCCGCTCACCGCTCCGCTGATCCCGCTGCTGCCACTGCCCCAGGTCACGGCTCCGGCATCGGCCATGCTTGCGTTGTCCCAGGACGCGCTGCGCACGACATAGTGGCCACTGCTCAGCACGGTCACTCCGCCGTTGCCGACTTGATCACCGGCCTTGGCGCCCACGAGGCTGTTGCCGCTGCTCACCACGCCACTCACACCGCCGCTGCCGCTGCCCCAGGTCGCGGCTCCCGCATTGACCACGCCTGCGTCATCCCAGAACTGGCTGCGCACGACGTAGTTGCCATTGCTCAGCGCCGTCACGCCCTGGCTGCCCACCTGGTCACCGGCTGTGCTGCCGACGAGGCTGTTGCCGCTGCTCACCACGCCACTCACACCGC
>CAZXPU010000071.1:0-29305 GCA_964642905.1 uncultured Prosthecobacter sp. | reverse complement strand
ACGGCTTGAAGCCGGAAGCCTTGACGTTGCCGATGTAGAGCAGCGGGATGGTGCCGTCCTCACCCACGGTGTAGACGCCACGGATCTGGGCGATTTCGTTGTCAGGAATCCCCCCCACGGAAACCGTGATGCGGTCGCCCGGTCGCAGCGGCAGCTCCCCGCTCTGCGCGAATGACACGGAAAGCATGCCCATCCAGGCAAGGATGCTGAAGAGTGATGTTTTCATGGAATTCATTTAGAAGATGTCCCCGCGCGGGGCCTTCGCCGCCGGAGCGGAGGGCGCGCCTGCCGCAGCCTGTGCATCCGCACGCCGCGAGCGTCTGCGGCGGGGCTGCTCACCTCCGGCGGCGCTCGCATTGCCCGGGGTGTAGTAGGTGTAGTAGCTGGTGTAATATTGATACTGGGAGTCACTGCGGACGTCGACGTTGTTCAGCACCACGCCCAGCACGCGTCCGCCGACGTTCTCGACCGTCTGCTTCACCCGCATGAGCATGTGCCGCGGCAGCTTGCGATGCTGGACCACGAGCATCGTCAGATCGGCCTCGTTCGCGAGGACGGACGCATCGCTGACACCAAGGATCGGCGGCGAGTCGATGAGCACGAGGTCAAACCGGCTCTTCACATCGGCGATGAGCTCGCTCATGCGCTCCGAGTTGAGAATGCCGGCGCTGTCGGCCGGGAGCAGGCCGCTGGGAAGGAAGTAAAGGTTGTCCACCGGGGTTCGCATCACGACCTCCTCCAGCCGCGCCGAAGTCATGAGGTAGTTCGTCAGGCCGGTGGCGTTGCTGACATCAAACAGTCGGTGAAGGCTGGGGCGCCGCAAATCCGCGTCGATCAGCAGCACGCTGTAGCCACCCTGGGCGCAGACGGTCGCCAGGTTGCAGAGCGTGGTCGACTTGCCCTCCCCCGCCCCGCCACTGGTGACAGTGATGCAGTTCGCCTCGGGATTGCGGCGGTTGAACTCAATGTTGGTTCGCAGGATCCGGTAGGCCTCGGCGTCCGGGTTGAAGCCGCTGGTGCGATGCAGCACGCCGACATCCTTCGGAACGACGGCCAGGACGGGCACGCCCAGGAATCGCTCCACGTCATCCAGGCTTTTGACCGTGGTGTCCATGTACTCCAGGAAAAACGCCAGCCCCAGGCCGAACATGAGGCCGAGGACCGCTCCCAGCGAAAGGTTGACCGCCACGTTGGGCTTGGTGGGTCGGGGCTCCACCTCCGCCTTGGCATAGATGGTCGCCGGCGACTTGACCAGCTGCAGGTCGGCGTTGGTCTCGGAGTACTTCTCCTTGAACTTCACCAGCAGGGCTTCGATGTAGGTCACCTCGTCCTTGGCGGTCTTGTATTCGTTAAACGCCGACTGCTGGTCGAGGAGGTCCTTCTTGGCGCCTTCGTTGAAGGCCTGCAGAGACTCCCTGCGCTTCTTGGCGGCTTCAAGCCTGCTGGCGAGCCCCTGAATATGCCCCTTGGTCTCACCCGAAATCAGCTCCTTGTATTTGCTGATCTGGCTGTCAAGGCCCTGAACCTGGGGATGCCGTTTTCCGAGGCCCTGCTGGGCCAGCCCTTCACGCGCGACCAAAAGCTCCTGATACTTGGCCATCATGGAGGCGACGTTCGGGTTTTCCAGGCGCAGCCCGGAAGCGCGGGTGACCAGGTCGTCAGCGCTGAGGCTGGAAAGCTGCTCCATTTCCGCAGAGAGCGACTGAACCTCCAGATCCGCCTGCAGCAGAGCCTGTTCGCGGGAAACCACCATGGAATCCTCCGTGGTCTGGATGGTGGCACCCGGCGTGATTGAAGGCCCGCCACCAGGCATCCAGTCCCCCACGATCCCGGCCTTCTTTTTCGCCTCCTGCATCTTGAGCCGGGCCTGATCCCTCAGCTGCTCCTGCTCGGCAATCTGCTTGCCCATGCGTTCCAGCGCCTCGCTCTTCTGCTTCGACTCGATGTCAATGCGCTGCGTCATGTAGCTTGAGGCCACGGCGTTGGCGACCTCGGCGGCCAGGGCGGGATCCTGGTCATAATATTCGATCACCACAAAGTCCGACCGGACGCTGGACTGGGTGTCCAGGTTACCGCGCAGCTTGGCCAGCGCGGCCTGGCGCGTCGGCAGGGACCAGCGGCCTTGAAGCTCCAGCTTGTCCACCACCGGATAGAGGGTCTCGGGCTTGGTGATGCTCTCAAACTCGTTTTTGATCACCACGTCACCAGGCGCCATGAACTCCTCGGCACCCCGGTTGAAGACCTGCACCTTGTTGGTCAGACGCTCGATCTTCATCTCGACCCGGCCACGGTACTTACGCGGCATGATGTAGGTGATGATGGCGGCCGTTGCGAAGACCAGCAGGAAGGAGAGGCTGATCAGGCCAAGCCGGTTGCGGATGACCTGCCAGGAGTCGACCGCCTGTCGCTGCATTTCTTGGCCCGCATCATTCATGTTGGCTGGATATTAGCATTTGTTAGGTAATCTGCATCCTGCAATCCGGCCAGCGACAGGAAAACTGCCGCTGGCCGGTGAGGGGGAAAGGCTTGTCGGGAATGTGTCTGAAATCAGAAGGTGGCCGTGACGCCGACCGAGACATTGTTCCTGTCAAACTCGCGGCTCGGGTCGTCGGAGGCCAGGACGGAGTAGTTGTAGGAGGCGTCCATGGAAAGGTTTTCAAGGATCTGGTAGCTGACGCCTGCGGAAAGGAGCAGCGAATGCTCGGTGACATCGGCAATCACACCGCCTCCGTCAAAGTCACTGTAGACATACTGGGCACCCGCATGGAGACCCACCCGTTTGTTGATCTGATGGGAGGCGTTCAGCCCTGTGCGGATGGAGTAGCGGCTTTCGTAACCGGAAAGTTCGGCACCATCAAAGCCGCCCGCGCCAAACCACCGCACCTGCGTCTTGCGGGCCACGGCATAGTTGAGGGCAACTTCACCGTAGGGAGCCGTGTTGTCGGCACGCTCCGAGCGATAAAATTCAGCACCCGCCCTGAAGGAACCGGAGAAACGCTGGCTCCACGCGTGGTCCACGCCGGCAAGCGCGAAATGAGACTGGTAGTCGCGTCCGGGCACATTCTGGTAGCCGGTGTTCTTGTAACGGTATTCTGCCGTCAGCTTGGTACGCTGGGTCAGAGCATACGAGAACTGCTGGGCGACAAGTTGAGACAGACGGTCCTCCGAGTTGGAGACGATGTCGTCCTCGTAGGTGATGCCGTCCACCGTGTAGGAGGTGGTCGTCGAGAACCTCTGCGACCAGGCGTAGCTGACATTGAAGTTGTTGAACCCGTAGAGGTACTGACCGTTGAAGAGGGTGGTGGTGCCACCAAGAGCCAGGTTGGGCTGAGCCTCGTAGGTCAGGAAGAAGTTGTTGCTGACCTTCAGCCGCTCGGAGATCTGGTGGGCGATGTTGAAGGCGATGCGCGCGTTGTAAAAAGTGTCGTCGTAGCGAGGGATGTTGTCGAAGTAGTGAATGGCCCCGAGATCCAGGGCAACACTCCATGGCGTTGTCCTGTCGGCGTCCGTGTAGGTGGCCCCGATGCCGCCCTGGGCGTAGTAGGATTCAAAACTGTCCAGCCCTGGAGTCGTCACCGAATAATCCAGGTAATCATACCCCCCCCTGGAGGTGATGCTCCAGGTCAGGGGCTGCTCGGTCTCAAAGTCCCCCGAATAGTTCTGGATGGCGGTCAGCCCCTGGGCACCGGCTTCCCCGCAGCAGGCAAGGCAGGCAAGAGCCACGAATGGGAGGAGATTTTTATGCATGGCCTGGGAAGTCTGGGTTAAGGGGGCAGGAGTCTAGGCTCTCATCGCATCCTCACGGATAGTATGGCACGTTCTGCGTCGGAGAGACGCACGTGTTGTCACAAGTCCGGTCCTTCGGATTCCTTGGCAGAAATCCCCCGGCAGGAGGCTGCATCAGGTAAATGCCACGGATGCTGGATGGTATCGGGCTGAAGTCCTCCTCCTCCTCGGGCGACGGACTCACGGGCAGCGGATTTTTGACCTGCTTGCCTGAATCCACGACCGGCGGAGCCACGGACGCAGCCGCCGAAGGCGAGATGGCTGCGGCGCAGTCGGTGATGACACCCGCCATCTTGGGAGCCACGGAAATCCCCGTTTGCACGATCTGGCTGACCAGCGTGGCGTCAGCGTTGGCGGCGGTGATCGCCGCCTTGATGATCTCGCAGGCACAGGACTCATTGATGACCAGCGCGTCTTCGATGATCATCAACACTTTGCCAGGCTCCTTGCTCACGGCGGCGGCAACGTCCCGGGTAATGTCATCGCACTGGCCTGCAAAGCCAGCCAAGGGCAGCGTCAGAGCGCATGACCAAAGGACAGAGGCAGACGCGATCGACCTTGTGAGTAGGCGGGAGTTCATAACAGCGGCGAGTTGAAGAGCGAGGACGGGATAACTAACTCTGGAGCGGGTAGTGGGAATCGAACCCACATGGCCAGCGTGGAAGGCTGGAACTTTACCATTAAGCTATACCCGCAGTTAAAGTTATAATAACGCGCAATATCTAACTGCCGCAAGATATTTTTTAGAATTAGCACAAAAAGTTTTAAAATTCAGAAATGCTGATAAAATCAGCAATCTGGATATCAAAACATCTTGTCCTTCATCCTGGATTGAAGTCTTAAACAGGTTGCGATTTCACGCAACCGTGACTTTTCACAAGCGCCAAGTTTTTATTCACTCCGCAACCTCCACTGGAGTGTCCTGCCTCCCCTCCCCTCTCCCCTGAAACCCACCACTTTGCAAAATTGGCTCATTTTAATCTGGCTCACGGCTGCCGCAGTTGGCAGATTAGTTGCTGAAAAAATGAGAGGCACAGCATAAAGGATGTGTTATTGTATCCGTCCCCCTCGTCACAGTTGGGGAGAAGATCATTCAAAGTATTTCGTACTACATTTGTAATTCCCAGACATGGAACTAGACGGAGGCATCAAAATTTACCTGCGAGAGATTGGCAAGACCGACTTGCTGACTCCCGAACAGGAGGTGGATCTCGCTGAACGCATCAAACGCGGTGATCCCGAGGCCCGTTCACACATGATCCGGGCCAACTTGCGCCTGGTCGTCAAGATCGCCCAGGATTACGCCAACTATGGCCTTCCCCTCCTGGATCTCATCTCCGAGGGCAACATCGGCCTCATGAAGGCGGTGGAGCGCTTCGACCCCAACAAGGGTGGCAAGCTCTCCACTTACGCAGCCTGGTGGATCAAGCAGTCCATCAAGCGCGCCCTGGCCAACCAGTCGAAGACCATCCGCCTGCCCGTCCACATGGTGGACAAGATCAGCAAGATGCGGCGCGTGGCGATGGCGATGTCCGAGGAACTTGGCCGCGAGCCCACCGATGACGAACTGTCCGAGGAAATTGGCATCGATCGCGCCAAGCTGAGCCAGTTGAAGGTGGCGTCCATGCGTCCGGCATCCCTGGACGCTCCCATCAGCGATGATGACAGCACCGAGTTTGGTGAGATCGTCGGTGATGAAAACGCCCAGACTCCTTTTGAGCTGCTCAGCCACAAGAACATGCACGGCCAGCTCGACGGTCTTCTGACCGTGCTGGATGAGCGTGAACGCAAAATCATAGACGCACGCTTCGGCCTTGCCGGCCAGAAACCGCGCACGCTGGAGGAAGTCGGCCAGGAGTTTGGCGTGACACGCGAACGCATCCGCCAGCTTCAGAACATCGCCCTGCGCAAGCTGCGCCGAGCCCTTCAGAAAAAGGAGGACCCGATTCCCAAGGTGCTGCGCAACGCGGGTTCAAAGAAGAAGCGGAAGAGCAGCGAGGACAAGGCGGCCAAGTAGAGGTCGTTGCCAGCAGGCGCCCCGAATCACAAGCACCTGCCGCCTGAAGCGGCAACGGCGCACTCCCAGTGCGCTGGTGTGTTGAGGTTGGAAAACAACGACTCCTCCGGCCCCGTCAGCATGCGCACCGCTGCCAGTCCCTGCTGACGACATTCCTGAATCATCGCCCGCAGCCCTAAAATGCCGCGGTCAATGCAGTCATGCATCACCGGCCGCATGCCGGGTGAGTACCAGCCGACAAGAGGTTCAAGCCCCTGGCTCGACTCAAGGAAAAGCCCCTGGCCAGGCTCTGTGGCCGCCACAATGGACTCATTTAAAAAGGCCGCTGTCATCAAGGGCATGTCCACGGCGAGCAGCAGCACCGGCATCCTGAACTCATCCAGCATGCGCAGCACGACACCGGCCGGCCCCGTGGCTTCCTCCTCCGGATCAAACCGCCAGGTCAGTCGTGCCCCGAACTCCGTTTTCTCGTGCAACCCCTGCTGTCGGCGGCAGGCGATGACCACCGGATCACCACAGGTGCCCATGAGTTTTTCAGCCTGAAACTCCCAGAGTGGCCGCCCTTGCCAGTCCAGGCATGCCTTGTCCCTCCCCATGCGCACAGACCGTCCTCCGGCCATCAGAACTGCTGCAAAGCTGCTGCTTGGTCGACGATTCATCACATCGGCTCCTTGGCTGCGGCGATCTCCAGTCGAAGGCCGATGCCCCTGGGCGCAGGTGCGCTGACGGCCTCGATGATTTTCTCGAGAGCCAGCCCCTGGGGTCCCAGTTGCACGCCAGGCTTCAACGGCCTGAATTTCAGGGTGAAATGCCCTTTGCCAGGGTCCACGAGCTCGACCTCCGCCCAGTCTGCCCATCCTCGAAGCAAGGCGTCCACCCTGCGGGCATTGCCCTCCCTCGCATAATCCGGAATGATCAGTTTCAAGGAGGCTTGGTAAGGCACTCCATGAAGGGCGGGTGCGTCAAACACGGCGTGCGCCAGCTGGTGGACAGTGACAACCCCGGGATCAAACGTCACATTCACAAAATCATCCACCCACTGTCCGGAGACGACCTCGCCGACCCCTTTGAGCTGACTGATGGCATAGTTCACGGAGTAGGCGCAGCCCGGACACTCCACTCCGGAGAGATAAAGCGTCACCGTGGCCGTTTTCGCCCCAGCCCCTTGCGGGTCTGCGGCTTGGACAAAAGGAGCCATGGAGAGGATGAAAAGGAGGCGCAGGTTCACGATCGAGGGAAGGCTGGGGATCATACGATGCAGCCGGCGGAAAACATGCGGCTCATTCCCCTTCCGGCAGAACGTCCACCGCCACCTGCAGCCGTTGCTCACCGGCGCCGATGGTCACCCCCCGAAGAGGGCTGACATCTCCGAAATCACGCCCCCAGGCAACGGTGACATGACGATCGGAGGGCAGCAGGTTGTTGGTGGGGTCCGCATCCACCCAGCCCACCACCTCACCGCAGTAGACGGCAACCCAGGCATGCGATGCATCAGCACCGACGAGCTTGACCTGGCCGGCAGGCGGCAGGGTTTCCAGATAACCGCTGACATATCGTGCCGGCAATCCCAGGCTGCGCAGACAGGCGATCATCACCTGGGCGAAGTCCTGGCACACACCACGGCGCTTTTTCAGGACCAGTTCCACGGGCGTGGCGAAATCGGTGGCCGCCGGATCGAAGATAAAGTCTTCAAAAATGCGCCGGTTGAGGTCGCAAACCGCCTCGAGAACAGGACGGCGGGCCGGGAACGAAGAGCGCGCATAATCGGCGAAAACAGCCCCTGTGGGGATGAGCTGTGAGCTGAAGGCAAGTTCACCCGCCAGGCTTGCCGGGCTGGCATGATCCGCCCGGCAGGCGTCCCTGACCACCTCCCAGGCCGGCGTCTCCGAGGGGTCGACCGGATCACCTGGCAGCACTTCCACCAGGCTTCGGGCGATGACCTCCAGCTTCTGATGCGAGCCTTCGATTTCAAAGTAAACGCAGGTGTTTCCAAAGGAATCTTCTCGTTCCGCCCTCTGCATGGGGACCGGTCGGATGGAAATTTCATGCCAGGGGCATTCCTGAAAGGGCAGCGAACGGGGCTCCAGCCTTGCAATGTAATGCCCGACCGTCACAGGGCTCTCATAAGTGTAGGTGGTACGATGGATGATCCGATAGCGCACGTCAGGAGGGTGGGAATTGCAGGAACACCCTTCATTCGGGATTCCGGCTGGCATGGGAGAAGAAGTGCTCGGTGATGATGTCGGAGAGCTTTTCCAGCTCCTTCACAAGGCTTGCACAGACCTGCGGAATAACGGCAGAAACACCTGCGGCATCCCTGGCAGGCGAATCCAAGTGAACGGCGGAGATGTCTGACAAAAGGCTGTCTGTCTGCTCCCGGGGCGTCTTGATCTTGGAGGTGCCCGGCACCTGGGGCAGCTGCGCGGAAAGCCGCCCCAGAATCTGAAACTGGTGAATCACCGACCTTGGGTTGATGTCATTCAGCAAAAGAAGATCCAGCGTTGGAGCCAGCGTGGGACGGGCGAAATGCAGCCTCCTGTAGGTCATCGTGCTGTCACAAATCTCCAGCAGCGGCGTGAGCAGGCTGTCGTCCTGCTCGCAGCATTGCGTGGCGGCACCGGTAAGCTCCAGAACTCCGCAGGCCCGCTCAATGCGCCTGCCAAGCTCCAGAAACCGCCAGCCATGACCGCGGGTCATGTTTTCCTGCTGCATGCCGGCGATGGCCGCGAGATCAAGAATGAGGTTGTCGAGCACCCCCTGCGCACTCGAAAGAAGAAAAGCTCCAGCGGGAAGCCGGGCATCCCGTTCAAGCCTGTTGACGAGCCTCCACATGTCATCGGAAAGGCGGTCCCGTGCGGCGGCGGCATTGTAGCGAAGCCTTCCCAAAAGATCCGGAATGCTGCCGGGACGACGTGGATCGGTCAGCAGGGCAGGCAGATGATCCAAGGCGTTCGCCGTGCCCGCAGGCACCAGCCCGAGATAAACCATGAGAGAGACGCACCCATCCACTTCGTGCCCCTGAACCAGGCTGCGCTCACCGGCCAGGCGCTGCATGACGGCGCGCAGCACGCGGGTGGAGGCCTCCAGCCGTTCCGCATAACGGCCGAACCAGAACAAATGGTCAGCCACCCGGCTGGGCACCCCGCTTGGCGGTCGCGCAGGACGAATGACCACCGTCTGCTGCTTTTTCAGGTTTTCATAAAACGGGTCCGGAGCGCCGTCTCCAACCACCCAGGTGTCCTTGCTGATGCCGCCGCTGCGCATGGTCACCAGCCAGCGATGAGGCTCCGGACTGACCCGTGCAAGCCCGCCCGGCATGGTGATGAATCCCCCGCCCTGGGCAATGGCGAAAGCCCTCCAGACCAGCGCTCGCGGCTCGATCCTGCTGCCGGTCCAGGTGGGTGCGGTTGAAAGCTCCAGGACCTCCTGGGCGACCCACTCATGCGGGGCCGCACGTAGAGTGTCCAGCATCCTGGCCTTCTGCTCCGAATCAAGGTCCGCAAGGAACACCGGATCCCTGGCGCCCCTCACGAAGGCAGGCTTCACGACCCACCTGTCAGGATCGCGCAGCACCAGGTCAAGTTCACGTTTCTGGCCGCACCACCAAGTCGGAACGCAGGGAAGCATCAGCTCCTCACCCAGCAGATGACGACAC
Source organism: uncultured Prosthecobacter sp. (assembly GCA_964642905.1). GTDB lineage: Bacteria > Verrucomicrobiota > Verrucomicrobiia > Verrucomicrobiales > Verrucomicrobiaceae > Prosthecobacter. The sequence continues at coordinate 19,847 of CAZXPU010000071.1, read as the reverse complement.
AAGCCAGGCATGAAAGGGTGCAGGGCCGGCGTCTCCACCACTCCGGCGCCCAGGCCGTTGGCGAGGGCGATGCCGCCGTTTCTCCATGCCTCCAGCAGGCCGGCCGTGCCAAGCAGGGAGTCGGCATTGAGCTCAAGAGGGTCACAATAGACATCATCGACATGGCGGATGACGACATCGACACGGCGCAGGCCTTCCAGCGTCTTCAAATGCAGATGACGGTCCCTGACCGTAAGGTCGGCTCCTTCGACCAGAGGGAATCCAAGATACCTCGCCTGGAAGGCATGCTCGAAATACGTCTCGCTGTAGGGCCCCGGTGTCAGCATCAGGATTCCGGCCTCCCCTGTCCGATGCTTGGGTGCCAGCGAACGAAGCATCTCACGCTTGGTTTCGTAGTAGGATGCCAGGCGGCGGATCTTCGAAGCGTTGAACTCCTCCGCATGCACATTCGCCATGATGATGCGGTTTTCGAGGGCATACCCGTGGCCGCTGGGAGCCTGCGCCCGGTCCGCGAGCACCTGCCAGCGGCCTGACGCGTCCCTGACAAGATCGCTGCCAAAGGTGAAGATGAAGCGTCCTCCGGGGGGATTGACACCCAGGACAGGCCTCAGGTAGCCCGGGTTGGCGTAGACAATGCCGGGCGGAAGAAGCCCGTCCCTGAGAAGGCGTTGCGGACCGTAAACATCCTGAAGGATGGCGTTCAACAATCTGCCACGCTGATCCAGACCGGCCTGCACCGTCTTGAAATCATCCTGGGAAACGATGAACGGCAGAATGTCCAGAGACCATGGCCTGCTCGTGCCCGAGGCGTCTTCATACACATTGTAGGTCACCCCATGATCACGCAGGAGCCTTTGAACATCCTCGGATCTCGCTTTGAAGTCCTCCGCCGCACACTGGTCCAAAAAACCGCCGAAGGTTTTCCAGTGCGGCCTCAGGACGCCATTGGCATCCACCATTTCATCGAAAACACCCCGCTCCATCGAATACCCCCGCTGCATCCGCGCGCCAGGGCAGGCAGACTCCGTGGAGAGAATGGCTCGAGCCTGCGGGATGACTTCGGTTGACATGGAACAAGGTCAGAAGATATCCCGACGCCAGAATCGGGCCAAGCCCGGCATCAAATGAAGGAAATCAACCCAGGTCTTCGATGCAACATGCACCGCAGACTTCCCTTTCACATGTTTGCAGGGATGCACCAGGACCGATGATCAGCGGCTTTGCGGCATCATCTGCCCATATCTTCCGCCACCCTCCCACTTGGCGGGCCGGTTCCATGGAAGACTGCCTTCAGCAACCGGGGGGGGCTGGCGCTCGCGACGCTTGGGCTCGTTGGATGAACAAGATACCAGGCTGGCGCCAAGAGCAAAAATCTGCAAGAGCAGGAAGAGTCTCATAAGCTGCGGAACGTGCCAATCACCGTGGCCACGAGGTCACTGGAAGAGGTTCTCAAGAATCACGCGGTCACCAGGAGCGACGTTCAATCCACCCGCCAGAGTTTCAGGAAGGATGTTTGCCACCGTGCGCTCGTTCTGCACGGAAACAATGCTCAGCTTGCCGACCGTCTTGTTGCCACGGGTCACCAGCAGCTTGGTGGCTTCCGTGATGCCCAGGCGCTGGCCCGCGTCCACCACGACAAAACCCCAGGCCTGGTTCACGGCGACCACCCTTGCGACCAGGGAGTTACGGTCAAAGGACTTCTTCCGGTCCTCAATCTTACGAACAATTTCCTCGTAGGCCTTGCGTGCGTCGGCCGCCTTGGTCTCCTCAGCCTCAGCCTCCTTGCGCTTCATTTCAATCTGGGCCTGAGTTTCCGCCGTGGCCTTTTTCATCGTGTTGATCTCCTCAACAACAGTCTCCGGCTTCATGCCCTGGGGGAGTTTGTCGAGCCGGATCTTCAGGTCGGCCAGCTTCTTGTTGCTGGCATCAAGGGCGTCCTGGTCACGCTTCAGGTCATTTTCCACCTGCGCCAGCTTGAGTTTCTGGCTCTTCATCTTCTCATTTTCAATATCCAGTTCACCCTGGACCTTGGCAATCTCACCATTCACCTCCACCACCTTGTCCACCGAGGACTTCGCATTGGCGAGTTCCTTCTGGACCTCAAGGTTCAGGATTGTCACGCTGTTCCTGACCGCCGCAAATTCACGCCCGTTCTGGTAGGCGAAAAAGGACGAAACCAGGATGATGACCGCGCTGAGAATGAAAAGAACTTTTGTCATTGGATGAAATCGTTGAAAGCTTCAGGAACTTTTTGAAAGAGTGATTCAGTTTTTGGGAGGAGCCGCGCCGAAGGGATCAGCGGTGTTGGGTTTTTCAGTCGTTCCTGGAGCAGGTGCCGGAGCGGCGCCAAAAGGATCGCTGTTCATGGCGGGCGCCGCGGGAGCGGCAGCAGGTGCGGGAGCGGGAGCGGCACCAAAGGGATCGCTGTTCATGGCAGGCGCGGCGGCAGGAGCCGCTGCGGGGGCTCCAAAGGGATCGCTGCTCATCGGTGCCTGTGCGGCAGGAGGCGCGGTCGGGGCCTGGGCCGCTGGCTGGGATGGTGCCGTTTCATTGGGTGCCGGCTGACTCTTTTCAGCGGCGGCGGACTGCGTGGCGGATGCGACAACAACGTCTCCGTTCTGGATGCGCTGGCCTTCAGCCAGTGAGCCGGGCACGACTTCCGCCACGGAACCCGTCTGCTCGACGTTTTTGACCTTGAGCTTGGCAATCACATTCTGACCACGCTTCACTTCAAGGTCCGCGTTCGCAAACACACCGCCGGCATTGCCCTTGTTCAGGACTGCAACGTCCCACTCCGGGAAAAACTGGGCCACCCGGGCGGTGAACTCCGGATCCACGATGCCGCGACGGCCGCGAACCTCGGCGTCACGAAGCTTGGTGGTCTGGTTCACAAGGTTGTCATGATTCTCCTTGGCGCTGGCGGCGCGCTGAGTCTGGTTGGCAAGCGCGGCTTCAGCCTCCTGCTTGTCACGCTTCAGCTTTTCAATCTGGGCCACCAGCTTTTCCACATCGCCCGCCTCCTCAATCTGCTTCTCCAGGGCAGTCACGTTCTGATGCTGCTGATCAAGGTTGCCCTTGACGACGGAGAGCGCGGTTTCCTTTTCCTGCACCTGGGCCGCAAGCTTGACGGTCTCATCCTTGGCCGTGGTCAGGTCCTTCTGAACGCCCTGAAGCGCAGACTGCCTGGCGGTCAGGGCCTCCGCACCTTCCTTGGCACGGTCCTGGGCGGACTTGATGTTGTTCTTGGCGCTGTTTTCGCGATCACGCTCCGATGCGAGGTCTTTCTGGTTCGACCAGGCGAAATAACAGGATGCGCCCAGGCAGGCGGCGGCAAATACGGAGAGGATCTTCCAGAGCATGATTCGGGGGAAAAAGTAGGGTTTAGAACCTCCTTCTACCGAATCCCTGCTTTTTCGACAACACCAATTTTTTCATCCGTGAAAATCGCTGCCGGAGAAGCCAGCTCCGCCGGACAAAGCACCGGCCTGAGCCTCATGATTCAAACCACTTGCGCCAGCTCCCGCCCTGGACAATCTAGGCGTGTCAGGGGCCGCGGATGTCCAGCTCGCGAATCCCGCCAGGTCCTGACGGAAGCAACGGCAGCATGCCTGTCCATGCTGCGGTTCCCTGACACTTTTTTGACCTGTGGAAAGCCCTGGTCACCCGCTGCTGCATCAGCATTTGCAGCCGGTGACATGCTCGGCACCATGACGCTATCCAGTCATGGCTTCCTCCACCCCCGTCTCCCCCCTCTCCAAAGGCATCTGTTATCTCGTCGGCGCAGGCCCTGGCGACCCCGGGTTGCTGACCCTCAAGGGCAAAGAATGCATCGAAGCGGCGGACGTGCTGGTCTACGACTACCTCTGCAATCCGGATTTTCTCCGCTACGCCAGGGAGGGAACTGAAAAAATCTACGTCGGCAAGAAAGCGGGCGATCATGCCCTGCCGCAGGACCAGATCAACGCGCTGATCGTCAAGCTGACCCGTGAAGGCAAGGTGGTCACACGCTTGAAGGGCGGCGATCCCGTCCTCTTTGGGCGGGGAGCCGAGGAGGCCGCGGAGCTGGCCGAGGCGGGCGTGCGGTTTGAGATCGTCCCAGGCATCACCAGCGCCATCGCCGCGCCCGCCTACGCCGGCATCCCGGTCACACATCGTGACCACGCCTCCCAGCTCACCATCTTCACCGGTCATGAAGACCCAACCAAAAGTGAAACAAGCCTCGATTATGCCAAGCTGGCCGCCGCCGAGGGCACCAAGGTGTTTCTGATGGGGGTGGAGCGCATGGCGGAGATCACCGGCGAATTCCTCAGGCACGGCGTCTCGCCGGACACTCCCATGGCCCTTGTCCGCTGGGGCACGCACGGCAGGCAGCAGACCCTGGTCGCCACCCTCGGCACCATGGCCAGGAGGGTTGAGGAAACAGGGTTCAAGGCGCCGGCGGTCGCCGTGCTGGGAGATGTCGTGACCGAAAGGGCAAGGATCAACTGGTTTGAAAACCGACCGCTTTTCGGAAAAAGGATCGTTGTCACAAGAACCCGTCAGCAGGTGGGTGTTGTCAGCCGCAAGCTGCGTGATCTTGGCGCCGACGTCATCGAGCTGCCCACCATCCGGATCGAGGAGCCCATTGACCTGCTCGGCTTTGGTGAGCTTGTTCAGGACTGCCATACCTATGAATGGATCGTCTTCACAAGCCCGAACGGGGTGGACGCCTTCTTCAGGATGTTTGACAAGATCTACAATGACATCCGAAGCATCGGCGGCGCACGCATCGCCTGCATCGGTCCCGGCACTGCGGAAAAGGTCCGGGCGCGTCACCTCGCGGTGGACCTGATGCCCGAAAAAGACTTCGTGGCCGAGGGGCTGGTCAAGGCCTTCGGCGAATGCCAGAACATGGAAAATGTCTCCGTGCTCTGGGTGAAGGCCGAGGAAACTCGCGATGTCATCACACGCGAGCTCACCCGCATGGGGGCGATCGTCGATGAAGCCATCGCCTATCGCACCGTCCCGGAAAGGGAGGACAACCTGGAGGCCCTGGCGAGGCTGAAAAACGAGGGCGCCGACATGATCACCTTCACCAGCGCCAGCACCGTGGACAACTTCATGACCCTGGGCGTGCCGCTGCCCGCAGGCTGCAAGGTGGCCTCCATCGGCCCGGTCACCTCCGAGGCCGTGCAGAAGCATGGCCTCAAGGTGGATGTCGCCGCGGAGGTGCACACCATCCCCGGGCTTGTGGATGCGATCTTGAAACATTGGAGCTGATTGACAGGAAGCCGGCGTTTTTTCACGCCCTGGCAGGGGCATGCCGCCTCCCAGGATCAGCGGCTGACCCTGCCGCCTCCATCCCCGAGCATCAACGCCTCGATCTCCGCGCGGGAACCGCGGTGATAGTCTCCTTCAGTGGAATGGGCCAGACAGCCTGCGGCGGCGGCAAATGCAACGGCCTCCGCACCAGGCCGGCCTTCCATCAATGCCAGCACGAGGCCTGCGGTGAAGGCGTCACCCGCCCCAAGACGGTCGACCACATGAGCGATCGAGTGCCGCTGGGAGACATGAAGCTCTTCCGCAGCCGCATCGTAAAGAGCCCCTCCAAAGGCCTGCATCAAGGAGGTGCTTCCGTCCCGCAGCGTAAAGGCGGCATGGGCTAGGCCTGGAAACCGCGTGCAAAGCCGGCGCGCAAGCTCCCTGAGGTCGTCACCGGCCCCGACACCGAGCACCAGGGCCGCATCAGAGGCACCGCCAACAAAAAGTGTGACAAAAGGCAGGATTTCGCAGAGCGTCCTGCGTGCGAGCTCCGAAGCCTCCACAGGCGGATCCCAGCGCCACAGCTTCGTCCGGAAATTGATGTCGCACACGACCTTGATCCCTCGACGTGACGCCTCCCTGACGGCATGGAGCGCCACCTCGGCCCCGGTTCGCGAGATTGCCGCGGTGATGCCTGAAATCACAAACCACTCGCAGCCGGCAAAGACCGCCTGCCAGTCATAGGCGCCGGCGGGTGTCACCGCCACGGAGGCCCCCTCGCGATCATAGATCACGTTGCCGCCGCGCTGGTTGACCCCGTGCTCAAGGTAAAAGACGCCCATGCGCCCGGCGGCTGTCCGCAGGATGTGCCGGGTCTCCACCCCCAGGCCGCGCAGCTCATCAATGCAGGCGTCAGCAACGGCATGATCCGGCAGAGCCGTCACAAAGGCGGCATCCACACCAAGGCAGGCCAGGGATGCGGCAATGCTGGCCTCGGCGCCGGCAAAGGTCAGGTTCACCGCACCTGGCATGGCCTGCCGGAAGCGGGCAAAACCCGGCATGGCGACACGGGCCATGATTTCGCCAAAGGTGACGACCCGGCTCATGGCCGGACCTCCTTCACAATCCCCCGGGCTTCAGACGCAAGCCTGGTGATGGCATCCCAGGCACCCCGTGAAATCAGCTCCTTCGGCGCCAGCCAGGAACCGCCCAGGGCAAGCACGGAGGGCTCGCGAAGATACTGTGCGGCATTGGCAGGGCCGACACCGCCAAGCGGGATGAAGCTCACTCCCAGGTGGGCGAAGGGCGCTTGAATGGTGCGCAGGTAAGCCAGGCCGCCGCAGGGCTCGCTGGGGAAGAACTTGAGCACACGGCAGCCCGCCTCCACCGCAAGCTCAATGTCCGTCGGCGTGCAGACGCCAGGCGCAAAAGGCAGCCCAAGTCTGCGGGCCTCGGCGACAACCCTCGGATTCATCCCGGGCGCGACACCAAAACTGGCGCCGTTGTCCATCGCCTCCTGAACCTGACCCGGTGTCAGAATAGTCCCCACGCCCGCCAGGATTTCCGGCACCTCCGAACGGATGCGCCGAAGACACTCGAGCGCAGAATCCGTGCGCAGAGTCAGTTCGATCGCCGTCACCCCGCCTGCCAGCAGAGCCCTTGCAAGCGGCACGGCATCTTCAGCCTTTTCAATCATGAGCACGGCGATCACTCCTGCTTCCTGCAGCTGGCGGGTCATTGTCTGGGTCATGCGGCAAGCAGGACGGATGCCGGGGCTTTTCAACCGGCATGTTGCTTCCGATGTAAAAACACAAAGCCCGGCAGGAGGTGATCCGGCCGGGCTTTGGACAAGAGGGCGTTGGGGAGATCAGGCGGAGGCCGCCTCATCCTCCTCTTCCTGGACGACGTCCGAAACAGGCTTCTCGGTCTCTGCGAGGTCGAAATCACGGTTCTTGATGAAGCCGGTTCCTGCAGGGATGAGGTGACCCATGATGACGTTCTCCTTGAAGCCGCGGAGGAAGTCGGACTTGGCCAGGGTTGCGGCCTCGGTGAGGACACGGGTGGTGTCCTGGAAGGAGGCGGCGGAGATGAAGGACTCGGTTTCGAGGGAGGCCTTGGTGATGCCCAGAAGCACGGGTTCGGCTTCGGCGGGCTTGCCACCTTCCTCGCTGACGCGAGCGTTCTCCTTCTCAAACTCGGTGCGGTCCACCTGGTCACCCCAGAGGAACTCGGTGTCACCCGTGTCGGTGATCTTCACCTTGCGGAGCATCTGGCGGATGATGATCTCAACGTGCTTGTCGTTGATCTCCACACCCTGGGCACGGTACACTTCCTGCACCTCGTTGACGAGATGCTCACGAAGCGCCTGGGGGCCAAGAATTTCGAGGATCTCATGCGGCACGACCGGACCGTCGGTGAGCTGGTCTCCCTTGGTGACATGGTCGCCGTTGAAGACCAGGATGTGCTTGGAGCGGGGAATCAGGTGCTCCTCCTGCTGGCCGGTCTTCGGATCCGTGACCATGACACGACGCTTGCCACGAACCAGGCCGCCAATTTCGACGGTGCCGTCGATGCGGGCGATCTCGCAGGCATCCTTGGGCTTGCGGGCTTCGAAAAGCTCGGCCACTCGGGGAAGACCGCCGGTGATGTCCTTGGTCTTGGAGGCCTTGCGCGGAGTCTTGGCCAGGGTGGTGCCTGCCTCGACCTTCTCGCCGTTCTTCACGTTCAAGTGAGCGCCGGCAGGGATGGTGTAGGAGGCGAGGATTTCGTGGGTCTTCGCATTGGTGACGACCAGCTGGGGATGCAGGTCCTCCTTGTGCTCGATGACGACGACCTCCTCGTTGCCGGTCTGCTCGTTCTTCTCCTTGGTGAAGGTGATGCCGGCGATCATGTCACGGAACTCGACCTTGCCGGCCTTTTCCGTGATGATCGGGATGTTGTAGGGATCCCAGGTGGCGACCTGCTCGCCCTTCTTGACGGCGGAGCCGTCGGGCTTGGCGATGAGGGCGCCGAGAACCAGCTTGTGGCTTTCGAGCTCACGACCGTCTTCGCTGATGATGGAGATGACTCCGTTTTTGGTCAGGGCCACCCACTGGCCTTCGGCGGTCTGCACCGCACGCATGTCCGAGTAGCGGAGAGTGCCGGCGTTCTTCAGGTTGATGAAGGGCTGCTTGAAGGAGCTCATGGCGGCACCACCGACGTGGAAGGTACGCATGGTGAGCTGGGTTCCAGGCTCGCCGATCGACTGGGCGGCGATGATGCCGACGGCTTCGCCGATCTTCACCATGCGGCCGGTGGCAAGGCTGAGGCCGTAGCACATGGCGCAGCAGCCGCGCTTGCTTTCGCAGGTGAGCACGGAGCGGATCTTCAGCTTCTCGACGCCGATCTTGGAGAGGCGGTTGGCCTCGCCTTCCAGGATGAGCTGGTTGGCGGCGATGATGGCCTCCTTGGTGACGGGGTCATGGATGGTCTCGCAGCTGGTGCGGCCGTAGACGCGGGTCTTGAGGTCAACGACCTCCTCATCCCCCTGATAGATGGAGTTGAGGGTGATTCCGTTGACGGTGCCGCAGTCCTCCTCGGTGACGATGACGTCCTGGGACACATCGACCAGCTTGCGGGTCATGTAGCCGGAGTCAGCGGTCTTGAGGGCGGTGTCAGCGAGGCCTTTGCGGGCGCCGTGGGTGGAGATGAAGTATTCGAGCACGCTCAGACCTTCACGGAAGTTCGAGGTGATCGGGCGCTCGATGATCTCGCCGGAGGGCTTGGCCATGAGGCCTCGCATGCCACCGAGCTGCTTGATCTGGGTGCGGTTGCCTCGGGCACCCGAGGTCACCATCACGTAGAGCGGGTTGTGCATCTTCTTGCCGTCGTTGTATTCCAGCGTGCGGAACACCTCGTCGGCGGTCTGGTCACCCACCTGGGTCCAGACGTCCACGATCTTCTGATAGCGCTCACCATGGGTGATGAGACCGCGCTTGTAGAGCTTCTCGACGTCCTCGATGTCCTTGTAAGCCTTCTCAAGAGCGGGCTTCTTGGCGCCGGGAATGGCCATGTCGGTGATACCGATGGAGCAGCCGGAGCGCGTGGCTTCGCGGAAGCCCAGAAGCTTCAGGCGGTCCAGGCTGGCGACGGTTTCTTTCTGGCCGACGGTCTGGAAGCAGCGCCAGATGATGTCCGAGATCTGCTTCTTGCCGACGGTGTTGTTGTAGAAGCCAAGGCGTTCAGGCCAGATTTCATTGAAGCGGACGCGACCGGCCGTGGTTTCAATGTAAGGCTTGCTGTTGTCACCGTAGATGCGCTTCTCCTTCTGGTAGTCCGGATTGCGGTAGCGGATCTTGTCATTGACGCCAAGGGCGCCTTCCGCGAGCGCGAACTCGACCTCGGCGGGATCGTTGAAGATCGGCATGCGCTCGTTGCCTTCCTTCTTCTTGCCGTCCGGGCCTGGCAGCTCGCGGAGGTAGGTGAGGAAGAAGCAGCCGAGAGGAATGTCCTGGGAAGGCGTGGTGATGGGCTTGCCGCTGGCGGGGCTGAACAGGTTGTTCGGCGCGAGCATGAGCAGACGGGCCTCCATCTGGGCCTCGATGGAAAGAGGCACGTGAACGGCCATCTGGTCACCGTCGAAGTCGGCGTTGTAAGCCGTGCAGACGAGAGGATGCACGCGGATGGCCTCGCCTTCGATGAGCTTGGGCTCGAAGGCCTGGATGGAAAGGCGGTGAAGCGTGGGAGCGCGGTTGAGCAGAACCGGGTGCCCCTTGGTGACCTCGTCCAGGATGTCCCAGACTTCGGGCGTGCGGCGCTCAATCATCTTCTTCGCGGAACGAACCGTGTGCACCAGGCCCATCTCCTTGAGGCGGCGGATGATGAAAGGCTCGAACAGCACGAGCGCCATCTTCTTGGGCAGACCGCACTGGTTCAGGTTGAGATCGGGTCCGATGACGATGACGGAACGGCCGGAGTAGTCGACGCGCTTGCCCAGAAGGTTCTGGCGGAAACGGCCGGACTTGCCCTTGAGCATGTCGGACAGGGACTTGAGGGGGCGGTTGCCTGCTCCCGTGACTGGGCGGCCGTGACGGCCGTTGTCAAAGAGGGCGTCCACGGCCTCCTGAAGCATGCGCTTCTCGTTGCGGATGATGACGTCCGGCGTGCGCAGCTGAAGAAGGTTCTTCAGACGGTTGTTGCGGTTGATGACACGACGGTAGAGGTCGTTCAGGTCGGAGGTGGCGAAGCGGCCGCCTTCCAGGGGAACCAGCGGGCGGAGATCCGGCGGGATGACCGGCAGCACCTCCATGATCATGGCCTCGGGGCGGCTGTGGCTTTCAGCAAAGCCCTGGCAGAGCTTGAGACGCTTGGCGAGCTTCTTGCGGATCTGCTTGGAGCGGGTCTTGGTCATCGCCTCCTCCAGGTCCTTGATGGCCTCGGCCAGGTTGATCTGGCTGAAGATGTCACGGATGGCCTCGGCACCCATTCCAACGCGGAAGGCGTCGGCACCATACTGCTCCTCCGCCTCGCGCAGCTCGACTTCCGTCAGGAGCTGGCCGCGCTGCAGGGGCGTGGAACCGGTGTCGACCACCATGAAGTCCTCATAATAAATCACACGCTCCAGGCTGCGGGCGGTCATGTCGAGCATGAGGCCGATGCGGGAGGGCATGCACTTGTAGAACCAGATGTGGGTCACCGGCACGGCGAGCTCGATGTGGCCCATGCGCTCGCGACGCACACGGGAAAGGGTGACCTCGACGCCGCAGCGGTCGCAGATCACTCCCTTGTGCTTGATGCGCTTGTACTTGCCGCAGGCGCACTCCCAGTCGCGGGTGGGACCGAAGATGCGCTCGCAGAACAGGCCGCCTTTTTCAGGCTTGAACGTACGGTAGTTGATGGTTTCCGGATTCTTGACCTCGCCCGAGGACCAGGAACGGATGCGGTCGGCGGAGGCGATGCAGATCGACACAAAGTCGAACTCCTCACCGGCGGGCTTTTCCCCGAAGATTTCTTTCAAGCTCAGATCAGCGCTCATAAATGGGTGTGCTTTTGGGTTGTGTGCTTGGTTCAGGGTTGGAATCAGGCGGAGAAGCGTTCGATGACATCAATCTCAGCTTCCTGGGCGCTGGCGCGCTTGTGAACCTTCACGTCGAGACCGAGGGACTGCATCTCCTTGATGAGCACGTTGAAGGACTCAGGAGTGCCTGCCTCAAGGGCATGGTCACCCTTGACGATCTGCTCATAGATCCTTGTGCGGCCCTGGACATCGTCCGACTTGACCGTGAGGAGCTCCTGCAGGGTGTAGGCGGCGCCATAGGCCTCAAGGGCCCAGACCTCCATTTCCCCGAAGCGCTGGCCGCCATACTGGGCCTTGCCGCCGAGGGGCTGCTGGGTGACGAGGGAGTAAGGTCCGACAGCACGGGCATGGATCTTGTCGGCGACAAGGTGGCCCAGCTTCAGCATGTAAATGTAGCCAACGACGACGTCGAGGTTGAAGGGGTCGCCAGTGCGGCCGTCATAGAGCCTGGACTTGCCGTTCAATCCCATCCATTCATAGCCGGAGACCTTTTTGGCCTCCTTGACGTATTCCATGATCTTCGATTCGGGGATGCCGTCAAAGACCGGGGTGGCGATCTTGAGACCCAGGGCCTTGGCGGCGAGGCCAAGGTGGGTTTCAAGCACCTGACCGACGTTCATTCGGGAAGGCACACCCAGGGGGTTGAGGACGATGTCCACCGGCGTTCCGTTCTCAAGGAAGGGCATGTCCTCCTCGGGAACGATGGTGGCGACAACGCCCTTGTTGCCGTGACGTCCGGCCATCTTGTCACCGACGCTCAGCTTACGCTTGGAGGCGACGAACACGCGAACCATCTTCACGACACCGTCGGCGGCGCCGTCCTCGCTCGTCTCAATGCGGTCGAGGTTGCGCTCACGCTCCATGTCGGCGTCGGCAAACTTCTGCTCGAAGCTCTGGATGATGTCGAAGATCTTGTTGCGGATCGGGCTCGGGTCGATCTCCACGCTGTCATAGCTCTCAGCGAGCTTGCGCAGCAGGGTCTTGGTGATCTTCTTGTTGGCGCCGATGATGATCTCACCGGTCTGACCGTTGACCACGTCGAGCGGGATCTTCTCGTTGAGCAGGATGTCGCTGAGCTTCTCGGTGAGCTGCTCGGTCAGGTCCTCCTTCTTGGTGCGATAGTCTTCCTCGATCTGCTTGATCTGCTTCTTGGCCTCGGCGGGGGAGAGCTTCTCCTTCTCCTCGCCCTTGTTCTGGTTGCCGCGGGAGGCGATGCGGACATCCATGACGATGCCTGCGCAGCCGGACGGCACGCGGAGCGAGGTGTCCTTCACATCGGCCGCCTTTTCACCGAAGATGGCGCGCAGGAGGCGCTCCTCGGGGGCGAGCTCGGTCTCGGACTTCGGCGTGATCTTGCCGACAAGGATGTCACCGGGCTTCACTTCGGCACCGATGCGGACAACGCCATCCTGATCGAGGTTTTTCAGCGCCTCATCGCCCACGTTGGGGATGTCACGGGTGATCTCCTCGGGCCCGAGCTTGGTGTCACGGGCCTGGACTTCGAAATCCTCGATGTGGATGGAGGTGTAGATGTCCTCACGGGACACGCGGCGGCTGATGACGATGGCATCCTCAAAGTTATACCCGTTCCAGGGCATGAAGGCCACGAGCATGTTCTTGCCGATGGCGAGCTCGCCCTGGTCGGTGCAAGGTCCGTCGGCGATGACATCTCCCTTCTTGATCTTCTGGCCGCGCCTCACCAGCGGGCGCTGGTTGATGCAGGTGCCGGCGTTGGAACGTCCGAACTTGCGCAGCGTGTAGACGTAGGTGCCGAAGTCCGGGTCGGTCTTCACCGACTTGGCCGGGTTCGCCAGGAAGTCTTTTTCGCTGACAGGCAGGTTGCCGTCCTTGGTGATGATGATGACATCGGCGGTTGCGGCGGCAACGGTGCCGTTGGCATCCGCGACGATGACCGCACGAGAGTCACGGGCCGCCTTGCCTTCCATGCCGGTGCCGACCAAGGGTGCCTCGGCCTCGAGGAGCGGCACGCCCTGGCGCTGCATGTTCGAACCCATGAGGGCGCGGTTGGCGTCATCATGCTCAAGGAACGGGATCAGGTTGGCCGCGATGGAGACGATCTGCTTCGGCGACACATCCATGAGCGTCGCCTTCGTGGGCTCAACTTCAAGGAAGTCGCCGCGATATCGGACCGTGACCTTGTTGCCGGCAAAACGACCGCCTTCGCCGATGACGTTGTTCGCCTGGGCGATGTGGTGGTTTTCCTCCTGGTCGGCGGTCAGGTACTCGATCTTGTCGGAAACCACGCCGTCCTTCACGGGGCGGTAGGGGGTCTCGATGAAACCAAACTCGTTGATGCGGGCGTAGGAGCCGAGGGAGTTGATCAGACCGATGTTCGGACCTTCCGGGGTCTCAATCGGGCAGATACGTCCGTAGTGCGAAGGGTGAACGTCGCGAACTTCGAAGCCTGCGCGGTCACGATTCAGACCACCAGGCCCAAGGGCGGACAGACGCCTTTTGTGAGTCAGTTCGGCCAGAGGGTTGATCTGGTCCATGAACTGGCTCAGCTGGCTGCGGGCGAAGAAGTCGCGCACCACGGCGGCAAGGGCCTTGGGGTTCACGAGCTTGCCCGGGGTCATGACGTCCATGCTGACGTCGAACAAGGTCATGCGCTCCTTCACCAGACGCTCGGTGCGGGCAAGGCCGACACGGCACTGGTTGGCAAGCAGCTCACCCACCGCGCGAATGCGGCGGGAACCAAGGTGGTCGATGTCATCCAGAAGACCTTCTCCTGCACGCAGGTTGAAGAGGTACTTCATCGCGGAAACCACGTCGTTGGGATCAAGGACGCGGACATTGGTGTCGGTCTTGAGGCCGAGCTTCTGGTTCAGCTTGTAGCGGCCCACACGGGTCAGGTCATAACGCTTCGGATCAAAGAAGAGGCGCTTCACCAGGGCCTTGGCATTCGGCACGGTTGGCGGATCGCCCGGGCGCAGGCGACGGTAGATTTCCTTGAGGGCCTCCTCCTCATCCTTGGCAGGATCCTTGCGCAGGGAGGTGACGATGAGGTCGTCCTGGGAGGCGGTGATGACCTTGATGCTCTTGTGCCCAAGCTGGATGAGCTGGCGGACCACGCCGGCGGAGAGAGGCTCGTAGGCACGCGCGACGATGAGTTCACCGTCAAGAATGTCCTTGTAAAGGAGCTTGGAGGCGATCTCCTCCTCGGAAAGGCCCTCCTTGAGCTTCAGGTCCTCGATGTTGTAGAACAGGCGAAGAATTTCCTCATCCGTGGAATAGCCAATGACACGCAGAAGAGTCGTGGCGAGGAACTTGCGACGACGACGGCGACGGTCGAGATAGACGTAAAGGAGGTCGTTGGTGTCGAACTGAACCTCAAGCCAGGTGCCGCGGTCAGGAATGATGCGGAAGCCGAACAGCCAGCGACCGTTGAGATGCTGGGTGCTTTCAAAGCAGATGCCCGGCGAACGGTGAAGCTGGGAGACGACGACGCGTTCAGCACCGTTGATCACGAAAGTTCCGCGGTCGGTCATGAGGGGCACTTCGCCCATGTAGACACGCTCCTGCTTGGCGCCGGCTTCCTCACGGAGTTCAAAGGTGACGTAAAGGGGGGCGCTGTAGGTCTCAGCCTCGCGGATGGCCTCCAATGAAGAGAGCTTGGGCTCGCCGATTTCGTAGAGCACGAAGTCGAGCGTCATCTTCTGGTCGTAGCTCTCAATGGGGAAGACTTCCTTGAAAACCGCCTGAAGGCCGACCTCCTTGCGCTTGGAAGGGAGGATGTTCTTCTGCAGAAACTCCTCATAAGACCGAAGCTGGATCTCGATCAGATTCGGCGGCTCGGCGACTTCGTGGATTTTTCCAAAGTTAGTGCGCTGGGACATAAGCGAGGTGGGGAGGCTACGGGATGGCGGTGGCGGTGGGGGGTGCGGAACGGGGTTCCGCGGTAACACTCAAAATTCGAAAGCCAGGCCGCCAGCCCGGATTTCGAGGATATTGAGAGGGAAACGGGCGTCACCCGCCATCAGGCAGCGGCTGCCAGGATGCGGGGACAGAAAAAATAAAAGGATGACCGGCCTCCTGCAACTTTCCCTGAACTCGAAGCGGAAGCTTTGAGAATGGGGCTGCTTGCGGGGGAGGTGACGGGCATCTGCGGGATTGGGAATGTCGGAAATGGAAGGCTTTTTTCGTCCGGGCGCCGTCCCAAAGGGAGAGGCGCCCGGTTGAAAAAAAGGGAGTTACTTGATCTCCACTTTGGCGCCAGCAGCCTCGAGCTTCTTCTTGACCTCTTCGGCTTCTTCCTTCTTCACGCCTTCTTTCAGCTTGGCTCCGCCTTTTTCGACGAGAGCTTTGGCTTCGGCAAGGCCGAGACCGGCGACGACGTTGCGGACTTCTTTGATGACGGCGATTTTGTTCGTGCCGCCTTCAACGAGGATCACGTCGAACTCGGTCTTCTCTTCAGCGGCAGGTGCGGCAGCCGCACCACCACCGGCACCAGCGGCAGCGACAGGAGCAGCAGCGCTCACGCCCCACTTCTCTTCGAGGGTTTTGACGAGTTCAGAAACTTCAAGGACGGTCAAGCCGCTCAGGTCTTCAACGATTTTATTCAGGTCAGCCATGTTAGTAGGTGGTATCGCCGTTTTCCGAAGCTTCGGTGGGTTTAAGAGCAAAAGCTTTTGCTCCGGCGAGGAACCATTGGGTGTTTGTGTTATCAGGCCGCGTGAAACGCAGCCATCTGGTCAAAGGGGTCGGGTGTGGATTGCTGGAGGTTACTCTGCGGGCGCACCATCCTTCTCAGCCTTGGCCTTGAGGGCACGGGCGAGAGCGGAGCCTGGAGCCTGGAGAACGCCAAGCAGCTGGGCATAGAGAACTTCACGGGAGGGCAGATCGGCGAGGGCCTTGATGGTCGCAACGTCGAGCAGCTTGCCATCGAGCACGCCAGACTTGATGACCGGCTTCTCAAATTCAGCAGCAAAGTTTTTGACAATCTTCGCGGCGGCAAAGATCTCCTGAACACCGGTCACGAAGGCACTCTGGCCGGTGAGATGCTCACTCAGATCACCAGGATAGCCAGCTTTCTCAGCAGCCTTGCGAACGAGGTTGTTTTTGAAGACATGGATCTCAGCGCCGACGGAGCTGAGACGCTTGCGAAGCTCGGTGAATTTATCGACCTTCAGGCCGGTGTAATCAACCACCAGCAGGAACGGCGAAGCGTTCACGCGACGCAGGAGGTCTTCGATCAGCAGGGTTTTTTCAGCTTTCATGATTCTGGGGCTCCTAGATTAGAGTTTGACGTACTTGGACACATCAATGCGAAGCGCCGGGGACATGGTGGAGGCAAGCGTGATGCTGTGGACGTACTTGCCCCTGGCGGAGGCAGGCTTGGCGCGAACGATGGCGTCGATGAGAGCGGTGCCGTTCTCGACCAGAGCCTTGCTCTCGAACTGAACCTTGCCGATGGTGCTGGCGATGTTGCCGTTCTTGTCGAGCTTGAAGTCAACGCGGCCGGCCTTGACGTCCTTGACGGCGGAGGCGGTGTCATCGGTGACGGTGCCGGTCCTGGGGTTGGGCATGAGGCCGCGGGGACCGAGCTGTTTACCAAGCTTACGAACTTCGTTCATCGCGGCAGGAGTGGCGATGGCGACATCGAAGTCCATCATGCCGTCCTTCACCTTGGCGATGAGATCCTCGTAACCGACGATGTCGGCACCGGCGGCCTTGGCGGCCTCAGCGGCGGCGCCAACGGCGAAAACGGCGACGCGGACAGTCTTGCCGGAACCGTTAGGCAGCGGGCAGGTGCCACGGATCATCTGGTCGCCCTTCTTGGGATCCACTCCCATGTGGAAGGACAGGGTGACAGTCTGGTTGAACTTCGTGCCCGGAAGCTTGCGGATCAGCTCCGCAGCCTCGTCAAGGGTGAACGACTTGCCCGCCGGGATCATTTCGGCGGCCTTCTTGTAGCGTTTGCTTCGTATTTGCATGGTGTTGTGCAGTGTTGGCGAACGAGAACCGTTCTCCTGCGTTGGGGTTAGTCGATGATTTCAATGCCCATCTGGCGGGCGGTTCCGGCCATGATGCGGGAGGCGCGCTCAAGGTCCGTCGTGTTCAGGTCGGCAAGCTTGGCCTTGGTGGCTTCAAGAAGCTGGGCCTTGGTGATCTTGGCCACCTTCTTTTTATTCGCCTCACCGGAGCCCGAAGCGATGTTGGCGACCTTCTTGAGAAGGTTCGAAGCCGGGGGCTGCTTGGTGATGAAGGTGAAGGACTTGTCCTTGTAAACCGTGATGACGGTGGGAAGCACATCACCGCCAAGCTTCTGGGTGGCGGCGTTGAACTCCTTGCAGAACGCCATGATGTTCACCCCGGCCTGACCGAGGGCAGGGCCGATGGGAGGGGCGGGGTTGGCGGCGCCAGCCTTGATCTGGAGCTTGATTTGTTTGACGATTTCTTTGGCCATGGGCGGGGGTTCTTAGCTTGTGGTTGATTGAAACGACACAGTTGTCAGGCGATGGAAAGGACTCAGGAAGCCTCCTCCGCCTTTTCAACCTGCCAGTATTCGAGGTCCACCGGCGTGGAGCGCCCGAAAATGTTGACGGAGACGCGCAGAATGCCGCGCTCAGGATCAATTTCCTCAATTTGGCCGTTCTGGCTTTCGAACGGACCGTCGGTGACACGCACATTGTCTCCCACGTTGAAGGCGATCTTGGGCACCGAGCCCTCCTCCTTGTCACGAAGCTGGGCAAGCAGACCCTCGACGTCCCGGGGACGGAGTGGGATCGGGTGATCCTTGGCGCCTGCGAAGTTCAGCACACCATCGGTCTCCTTCACGAAGTACCAGGTCTTGTCGATCAGGCGGTTGTGCTCATCCAGGAGGTGGCAGTTCATGATGACGTAGCCCGGGAAAAACTTCCGGTTGCTCTCCGTCTTCTTGCCTTTCTTGACTTCCGACACGCGTTCAGTCGGAACAAGCACGTTGAAAATAAAATCCCCCATCTCCTCCGTCTGGATGCGGCGGGTCATGGAATCTTTGACCTTGTTCTCAAGGCCGGCACGGACGTGGATGACATACCACTGGTCACGGGGGGCAGGAATGGCTCCCATAGGTTCGGAGGGGGACGGAAAGGGGTTGGGGTGGCGGAGTGATACCGGATCACATCCCGGTGAGCCAGCCAGTCATGGCATCAAAGGCCTTGCGGAAGGAAAAGTCGAAAAAGGCGACGAATCCGCCAAGAAGGATCATGGCGATGAAAACCACGATGGTGGAGTCATTCAGTTCCTTGTATTTGGCAAACCCCTTTTCCTTGGGGTCCCAGGGCCAGGTGGCCTTGCGCAGTTCGATGACGACTTCGTTCCAATAGGCAATGATGCGGCTCATGAAGGGAGTGGACGTGATTCAGGTTGGACACTGTCCGCTTGGATCGAAGAAGGTGGCAGGCCAGGAGGGACTCGAACCCCCAACCGACGGTTTTGGAGACCGCTACTCTACCAATTGAGCTACTGACCTGTATACCTTTGACCTTCGAAAAGCAGAATGGCTGACTCTGACGCGTTTGTAAAGTTCGCTTTGTGACTGAGGATGATGAGACCGCCGCAGGGAACGGGGAAACCTCCCCCTGCGGCGGCTCAGACAAGCGAACCTACTAGCGCAATCAGTCAAGGATGGTGGCGACGCGGCCAGCACCCACCGTTTTGCCGCCCTCACGGATGGCGAAACGGATCGTCTTCTCCATGGCGATCGGGGTGATCAGCTCGACGGTGATCGAGACGTTGTCGCCAGGCATCACCATTTCGACGCCTTCAGGAAGGGTCACGCTGCCAGTCACGTCCGTGGTGCGGAAGTAGAACTGGGGACGGTAGTTGTTGAAGAACGGCGTGTGACGGCCGCCTTCGTCCTTCGACAGGACGTACACCTCGGCGGTGAACTTCTTGTGAGGGGTCACGGAGCCAACCTTGGCGATGACCTGGCCGCGCTCGACGTCGGTCTTCTTGATGCCGCGGAGCAGAAGGCCCACGTTGTCGCCGGCACGACCTTCGTCGAGCAGCTTGCGGAACATTTCGATGTCGGTGACGGTGGTCTTCATCGTGGGCTTGATGCCGACGATTTCGACTTCCTGCATCTTCTTGACGATGCCACGCTCCACACGGCCGGTGCAGACGGTGCCACGACCTTCGATCGCGAACACGTCTTCGATCGGCATGAGGAAGTCCTGGTCGATCGGACGCTCAGGCAGCGGGATGTAGCTGTCCACGGCTTCCATGAGCTTGAGGATGTTGGCGCGCTGGGTGGCGTCACCTTCAAGGGCCTTCAGAGCGGAACCCTTGACGATCGGGATGTCATCACCCGGGAAGTCATACTTGGAAAGGAGGTCACGAACTTCCATTTCGACGAGGTCGAGGAGTTCAGGATCGTCCACCATGTCCACTTTGTTCAGGAAGACGACGATGGCGGGCACGCCGACCTGACGGGCAAGCAGGATGTGCTCACGGGTCTGGGGCATCGGGCCGTCGGCAGCGGAGCAGACCAGGATAGCGCCGTCCATCTGGGCAGCACCGGTGATCATGTTCTTCACATAGTCAGCGT
>CAZXPU010000070.1:0-29514 GCA_964642905.1 uncultured Prosthecobacter sp. | reverse complement strand
GGCAGCATCTCTCCCCACAGCGTGTCCATGCGTTCCTGATAGATCATGCGGGCGCTGTCGACGAGCCTGGACGGATCGATCAGGTGGCGGGCGGCGTTTTCATGGCAGTAAACACGCGCGCCTTGTCCGGCCCACCAGCCGGCGGCGCCGGCATGGTCGAGATGGATGTGGGTCACGAAGACATGGCGGACATCCTTTTCGGAATGACCCGACTCGGCCAGGGCGGCACGCAGGGCGGGAAGGGTCGAGCCGGGACCGGTTTCGATCAACGCCAGCTCACCGGCGCTTTCGACGAGGTAGGCGGCGATGAGGCCGGGAGTGTCCTGAAAATGCAGGTCGAGGGTGTGGATGCGCACGGCGGACTAATAGACAATGGCCTCATATTCGATCTTGAGGCGACCGTCCTCCAGCTCGGGCAGGAGGTCGTCCGGGATCGGCGGGATTTCGGCATCCAGGATGGCGCGCAGGGTCAGCTCCCTCATGCGCGGGTCCGCGTCACGGGCGTCGGAGAGGATCTTGAGGTCCTGCGGGACGCCGCGGCGGTTCACGTAAAACCGGAAGCGCACCCGGCCGAAGTTCACCGAGTCGCGGGCGAGCCGCACATAGAGGTGCCATTTTTTCTCCACGGCCCCCGTGACCTGACGCATGTAGATGCCGCGCGGGGTGGCCACGGCATCGACGGCGTCCTCGCCTTCACGGCTGATGCCGCCGTCATTTTTACCCGTGCGCGTGAAGGGGCTGAAGGCGTCCATCTCCGGCTTGCCGGCGGTGGCCTTGACATCCTCGGCCACAGGCACCGCCTTGGCGACGGGAGGCGGGGTGTCTTCCGGGGCGCGCACCTGCGGCTTGGACGGTGGCGGCGTTTCAGCAGCCTTGGAGATCTCCGGTTTGCGCACTTCCAGCGGCAGGCGCCGTGATTCAAGCCGGACGCTGTCCTTGTCCATCTCCTCCATCATTTTCGCCAGCGGCGCCATGTCCGAGGGCTGCACCTTGGCCACCTGGGTCGGAGGTTCCGGGGGAGCGGGCGGCGTCGGGGGCGAAGGCGGTGGAGCAGGCTGCGGCTTGAGCACGGAAGGCGGAGCGACCGGTTCCGGGGAGCGCATGTCCAGGGGCGTGGCGTTGGCAGGCGGCGGCGTGGCGGCCACGGCGTCGTTCTTGATCTGTCCGTCGCGGAAGTCACGGTTCGCCAGCTCCATCTTCGTGGGGGCGCTGCCCGCGGTGGTGGGCATCATGACCGTGGCGTCCGCCTTGGGGGGCAGGCGGCTGGCGGCGATGGTGTTGCGATCGGATTCAAAGGCCGCGCCGGAGGGCTTCACGCCGGAAGCCTCGTTCTGCGTCGTGCGGATGTAGGCACGGGGCTTCGGCAGCATGGGCGGAGGGATGACCATCTCCGGAAAGATCATCGTCACCTCGGGTTCGGGGGCGGGTGTGACGGAGACCTTCTCGGGCGTGCCCAGGAAGCTGCGTCCGGATTCCGTGTTGAACAGCCACATCAGAAAAAGCAGCGCCAGCGCATGGATCAAAAACGATCCTGCGAAGCCGGTCTGGAAGTATCTGTCCCTGGCGAGAGTCAAAGCGGCCGGAAAGTGCCCCAGGAGGGCGGGGACGCAAACGCTTGCTTCGCGGCGGCGGAACGGGCGGCCTAACCTTCAAACTGACGCAGCATGCCGCCGTAGATGCCCTGCATCATCGTGATGATCCTGTAGGCGACAAAGATGACCACGACCGCATAGCCCGCCTTGGGCAGCCATTGGGAGGCGCGATCGACGGCCTCATGGGCCGCCAGCGTCTCCACCGTGGCCCAGCGCGCCATCTCCTCGTCGATCTTGCCCACCTCCTCGGCGGTGGCGATGGCATGGATGAAATCCGGGTCAAAGGCGCCGCCCCCGGCCAGGGCGTCCCCCAGCGGCTGGCCGTTGTGAATCTCCTCCGCCGCAGCCCTGCAGGCCCGGGCCAGGCGGCCGCTCTGCGCGGCCAGTCCCGCCAGCTGCACCGTCTCCGCCATGTTCAGCGAGGCGAGCAGGCAGGAATGCGACACCTGGCAGAACCGTGCCAGCGCCCAGTGCCGCCGGGCGCTCCCCAGAAAGGGCACCCGGTCCAGCCAGGCATCCACGGCAGGTGAGGCCACCGCCTTGTCGGACAGCCATCGCCAGAGGGCCGAAACGCCGAACAAAAAGAGCCACAAAACCACCAGGCCCAGGGCCAGGCGGCTCAGCGGGTGATCCCCCTCAGCCGTCACCACCAGGGCGGGCAGCTCCGGCAGCAGGATCGCCAGATGCGCCAGGATCAGGGGATAGATCATCGCCTGCCGCGCCTTCTGCCCGGCCCCGTCCATGGCTGCGAAGTAACGCGCCAGATGATTGAAGGCCATGCCCAGCCTGCCACTGCGTTCGCCAGCCTCGATCAGCGCCAGCTCAAGGCCCGTGACGAGCTCCCGGTCATGCTTGCCCACGGATTCCGCCAGGCTCATGCCCTCCGCCAGGCCTTGCTTCACCCCCTGCAGATACTTCTGCCTCAGAGGGTGGGCATCCTTGGCGATCAGCAAGTCCAGTGAACGGTCCAGATGCAAGGACGCGTCCGTCAGCTTGGCAAGCTCCCGGTAAAGCGTGGCCTTGTCTCGATGTCTCATGCGGCGTTTATCCTCAGCCGCCGAGCCCAGGTCAAGCATCGTCAACCGGCGGCCAGGATTCCATTCCGCCTTTCTGTGCAAGACCTCATCCTGCCCGCGTTACTCCTCTTCCTCGATCCCATGCGTCTGCTTCATCTCACCTCCCTGGTCCTGTCCGTACTTTTCTGCACCCACGCCTCCGCCGCTGAATCCACGCTGACGCCGCTGAAGTACAACCATCCCGGACTGGTCGTCGACCTCGGCGTCGGTCTCTGGGCCTGGCCCATGCCCATGGATTTCGATGGCGACGGCGACCTCGACCTGGTGGTGAACTGCCCCGACAAGCCCTACAACGGCATCTACTTCTTTGAGAACGCCGCCGGTGACACCGCGAAGAACAAGATGCCCGTCTTCAAGCCCGGCAGGCGCTTCAGCAAGGGCGCCCAGAACGTCCAGGTCAGCTACATCGACGGCCGGCCGGTCGTGCTCACGCCGGGCAGCAGCCATCCCGACTTCCTCAAAACGGGCATCGAGCAGCAGGTGAAGCTCGGCCCGCCCGCCAACATCCACATGAACAAGGTCCGCGCCAACATGTGGCGCATGGTCGACTATGAAGGCGATGGCAAAAACGATCTCATCGTCGGTGTCGGTGACTGGACGGAATATGGCTGGGACAACGCCTACAACGAGCACGGACGCTGGATGAACGGCCCGCTGCGCGGCTATGTGTACCTGCTCAGCAACACTGGCACCAACGAGGCGCCCAAGTATGACAAGCCGAAGAAGGTCATGGCCACCGACCGGCCCGTGGAAACCTACGGCTGGCCGTCGCCCAACTTCGGCGACTTCGACGGCGACGGTGATCTTGACCTGCTGTGCGGCGAGTTCCTTGACGGCTTCACCTACTTCCAGAACACCGGCTCGCGCAGCAAGCCGAAGTACGCGCTCGGCGTGCGCCTGAAGGCCGCTAGCGGCCGCTACCTGACCATGGATCTTGAAATGATCACGCCCACCGCCTTTGACTGGGACAAGGATGGCGACCTGGACCTCATTTGTGGTGACGAGGACGGCCGCGTGGCCTTCATCGAACACACCGGCAGCTATGACAACAAGGCCCCGGTGTATGCCGAGCCCCGTTATTTCAAGCAGGAGGCCGACCAGGTGAAGTTTGGCGCGCTTGTCACTCCCGTCGGCTTTGACTGGGATGGCGATGGCGACACCGATCTGATCTGCGGCAACACCGCCGGTTATGTCGCCTTCATTGAAAACCTCAGCGGCAAGGGCGTCGAGCAGCCCCGGTGGGCCGCGCCTGTCAGGCTGGAGGCCGAGGGCAGGGTCATCCGACCGATGGCCGGCCCCAACGGCTCCATTCAAGGCCCCTGTGAAGCCAAGTGGGGTTACACCACCCAGACTGTCGCTGACTGGGATCACGACGGCCTGCCCGACCTGCTGCTCAACTCCATCCTCGGCAAGGTCGTGTGGCACAAGAACATCGGCACGCGCCAGCAGCCCAAGCTGGCCGCGGCCCAGCCGGTGGAGGTCGAGTGGAACGGCGCCCAGCCTCATCTCGCGTATGGCTGGCTGCGTCCGGAAGGCAAGGCCCTGCTCACCCAGTGGCGCACGACGCCCGTGGGCATTGACTGGAACAAGGATGGACTCACCGATCTCGTCATGCTCGACCAGGAAGGTTATCTTGCCTTCTTTGAGCGTGCGAAGCAGGATGGAAAAATCATCCTGAAGCATCCGCAGCGTGTCCTCTGCGCCTCCAAGGAAGTGCAGAAACCCGGGCTGCTCGACAAGGCCCTGGAGCATTTGAAGGTGAAGACACCCGTCGCGATGACCCCTGGCGAACCTTTGCGCCTCAACAGCGGCATCGCGGGCAAGAGCGGCCGGCGCAAGATCTGCCTCATGGACTGGGATCAGGATGGCAGGATCGACATTCTGCTCAACTCGGCCAACGCCAACTTCCTGCGTCAGGACGGCTTCTCCGACGGCCAATGGTTCTTTGCCGACATGGGCCTGCTCTCCGACGCCAACATTGAAGGTCACGACGTCAGCCCGACGACGGTGGACTTCAATGACGACGGCCTGCCTGACTTTGTCGGCGGAGCCGAGGACGGCCACCTGTATTACATGCGCAATCCAAGGGCGAAGTGACTGCGTCGCGGTTGCTCAGCGGGTGGAAATCAAGTTCGTTCCATGGGTGCTGAGGCGCCTGGAACGGGCTCATGCGCTGGCCTCAGCCGCCGCTTCCCCGGCCAGGTAATAGTCATCATCCGCGATGTCGGGAATGCCGACGACCAGGACACGCATGCGTCCGCAGGCGCCATGAACCACCCCGGGCGGGATGTGAACCATCGAGCCCTTTTTGACCGGGTGCTCGACTCCGTCCAGCGACACCGTGCCTTCGCCCTCCAGGACATAGTAGAGTTCCGTGGAGCGCTTGTGAAAGTGCGGTTTCGAGCCGTCAATGTCCACCGCGTGAGCCCAGGCGGCGGGATGCAGGGCCTCGTCCTCGCGGCTGATCAGGCGGTCACGCCACCCGCAGGTGCTGCGTTCGCGCGCGGTGTGGCCTTCATGACGGATCAGTGTGGCGCTTGCGGCGTTGCTCATGAGCCCAAGGGACGCTGAAAAGGGTATAAAGCGAAGCAAAAATTCGATTGGCTTCCGGCCTGTGCCGGGGATGAGTCACGCCGTCATGAAAACCCTCTGCCAGATCCTGTCGGTCCTCATTGGTGTTGTGTGCGCGGTGCTGATGATCTTCGGCATCATCCCGCTGCTGGGCTGGACGCTCTGGGCCACGCTCGCAGGCTGCGTGGCCGGCATCATTTTCGGATCGTTCCCGGAACGGAAGATCGGCCTGATCATCAACGTCGCCGTCGCCATCGTGGCCGTCCTGCGCCTGTTCCTCGGCGGAGGTGTCGTCTGAGCCCGTCCCAAGGCGCCGCCTACTTCCGCAGGTAGATCAGCAGACGGTCATGGACCAGCAGTGCGAGGTCCAGTCTGCCGTCGGCGTTCAGATCGAGCGCCAGGTAATCATGCGGCTCGTTTTCACGGCCAGACTTGCCACGGAAATGCGGGTCGGTCTCGAAGACGCGGAAATACATTCCGCTGCGCCAGGCCGGCGGCGTTTTCTCCGAGGTTGGCTGGAAGAATTCAATGACGCGGCTTGCGGTGGAGTCAATCAGCGCGAGGTCGTCCGCGCCGGGGTTGGAGAAGGCGGCGGCGATCATGTCGGAGGGCCGGGTGTCCTTGAGCTCGGAATCAAAGGACAGGATCGTCTCAAGCCGGAGCGCCATGCCCGAAAGGGGGTTGAGTTCAAAGCGGGTCTTGCCGATCACCAGCAGCTTTTCCCCCAGCAGGTGCATCTCCTCGGCGGGCAGCGATGAAAGGGCATGGGTGTGCGCGGCCCGGAAGACCCCGTCGGCACCGGGAACCATCTCATGCAGTTTCTGCCGCGCGCTGTCCGCCAGCAGCACCTGCTTTTTGCCGGCCTTGTCCGTTCGCACCAGCACCGCGCTCAGCTGCGAGGTGGAGTCGGGTGCGTTGAATTGTTCGACGGTGACCGCCTTGCCGTCCTGGCCCACGCGGAAGGCACGTGCGAGCTGGTCCTTGGCCACGATCACCTCCGCCTTGGCATCGCCGTCGACATCCGCCATGGCGAGGGCCACGGGCTGAACTTTGTTGAGCAGCGAATCCGGCAGTCCTTCGACGCGTTTGAACGGCACTTTGGCATCCGCCTGGCTGAGCAGGATCTGCATGGGTGCCAGAGGGAAAAAAAGCGCGAGGTCGCCACGTCCATCCTGGTTGGCGTCGATGACCCGCAGGGCGCCGGGTTTGCCTGGATTGCCGGGAAGTTCCTGTGCGGAGGACGTGTATTTTTTCTCGGCCGCCGACCAGCGGAGCGTCAGCAGGCTGGCCCTGCCCTTCGATTCGCTGAGGGCCAGCACGGTCGTCCCCGGTTCACCGTCGACGCTGCCTGTGGTGAGCGTCAGCAGCGCGTCCGTGCTTTGATGAATGACTTCCGGATAGGTCAGACGGTCCTTCTGCCAGTGGGCCGTGGCGATGGACTTCTCAGGCTGGCTGAGGACGATGAGCTCGTTTTTGGAGTCGCCGTTCACATCCGCGATCGCGAGCGCCTCAATGCCGCTGAGCGCCGGGAATTCACGCCCTTCCTGGAAGGATCCGTCGTTGTTTCCGGCAAAGAACCAGAGGCGCGCGTTCTTGGCCTCCGTCAGTACAACGTCAGGGTCACCGTCGCCGTTCAAATCCCCGAAGGCCACCGCGCCGCCCTTCGCATCATCCACCGGCATCGCGTAGCGGATGCTCGACGCACGGTCGGCGTTCGGTTTCACCTCGTCATCGGTCAGCCTGTTCACCTCGATCATGCCGGTGCCGTCGTTGATTGTGGCGACACCGGCACCCCCGGCTGTGCCGAGCCTGACGGCATGAGCCCAGGAGCGGCCGGCCTCCGTTTCGAGGCGCCATTCCTGGGCAAAGGACGCGTCCTTCAGCTGCAGGCGCACGAGCAGGGCCTGCGCATCGGGCGCCGTGTAGAACAAGTCCGTCCGTCCGTCTCCATTCAGGTCGGCGGCGCGCAGTCCGCCGCAGTCCGCCTGGCCGAGCACATAGCGGGTTGGCTCTTTCCAGCCCTCCTTGCCTTGTCGCAGGATCATGAGGCGCGTGCTGGTCAGCAGGGCGAGGTCGCTTTTGCCATCGCTGTCCAGATCGGCACAGACCAGGGATTCGGTGTCTTCGGAGATGGAGTCGAGGATGAACTCCTTTTTAGAACTCCAGGCCCCCGGCCTGTCCGCCTGGGTGCGCAGGATGAGCTTTTCCTCATCTGTGACATAGGCGATGTCCGAGCGTCGGTCACCGTTCCAGTCGCCCACGGCAAGCGTGGTGGCGTTGTGTCCGATGACGAGCGGCTGCTTGTCAAAGCGCGACATTTCGAGGACCGGGCTCCAGCGGTCCGGGCGCGAGGTGCGTTCCGGGTCTCCCGGCCGCAGACCCTCCTTGCGCTGGAGCAGGAATTCCAGGCGTGCACGATCCTGGTTGATGACCACCAGGTCCATGAGCCCGTCGCCGTTGAAGTCCGCCGCGCGGGGGCAGGAGGTGTTCCAGTCGAGTTTGACCACTTCCGGCCCATTGAAGTAAAGGCCTTCGGCGGCGAAGGCCGATGTGGCGGCGAGGAGGAGGATGACGGGGCGCATGGCAGGGCGGACAGGCAGAAAGCAGAGGCAGTTGGTGAAGTTCGGATCTGGCTGCGATCCGGCTCACGGGTTTACTCCACCGGTTTGGAAAGCAGGCGGAAATGCAATGCGTCCGGGTGGTTGTAAGTGCCGCCCACATCCTTGCCGAGGTACTTTTGGATCAGGTCATTCGAGGGGCGGGCGTCGGGATCAAACCAGGAGGCGGCCGCGTCCTTTTTTTCCGCCGCTTCCTTGGGTTTGCCAGTCGACTTCGGCCCCTTGACCGGGCCTTTTTTCGCAGCCGGAGCCTGCTTTTGGCCTGCGGCCTGTTTTTGCACGGTGTTGAAGGCGTCGACGGCCATGAAAAACTGCTTGCTGGCATCCAAAACGCCGAGGCCGATATAGCCCTTGGGAAGCGCGGCGATCAACTCCTGGGTCCGGGGAGTGTCCCACAGGCTGGCTCCGGTCGGTTCCTTCATGCGCGCGAGCAGCTTCCTGAGGGCATCCTGGGGGCCGGTGCTGAAGAACAGGTAGTCGTTCGTGAGGCAGTAGGCCAGTTCATGGCTGGCCTCAGGCGTCGCCCCGGCCTGGCTCATCTTGTAGGTGAAGATGCTGTTGCCCAGGTATTCGCCCTCCTCAAAGGCGGCGCCGAAGCCCTGGCCGACAAAGCGCTTCAACCCGTCGAGCACGCCCGCCAGTTTGGCGCGATCCTTGACCTTGATGCCATAGACCTCGCTCAGGGAGGCCGCGCGGCCATCGCTGACGGTGACCACCTCATCCGCAAGGCTGCCGAAGAGGTCCTCTTTCAGCTTGAATCCCATCTGCTGCTCCAGCATGCCGATCTGCATCGTCGCCATCGCCGCCATCGGCCCAAACCTGCCCACCATGGCGAGCAGCGAGCCATAGATGTCGTTCAGGCTCTGCCTGGCCACCTGGCCGCTCAGGACGTCCTCGGGCACGAAGGCGGGCGGTGTGACATCCGTGCTGGAGCCTTGAAAGAGAGAGAGGATGCCCTGAGGCTTTTCCGAATGAAGCAGCGCGATGTCCGTCCTGGACTGCGCGTCCCCCATCTCAAGGCCGATGCCCAGGGATTGGATTTCCCGGGTGCCCAGCGCATTCAGGATCAGCTTGGGATCCACCGGCAGCTTTTGTTCGTCGCGTTTGGAGTGCGATTCAGCCAGGCCTTTTTCCAGCCATTGCATGAGCACCTCGCCATTCGCATAGACTGAAAGGTCCGGCAGCCCGTCCATGAGGCGTGCATGGCGCTCGAGATGTCCGGCGACCGTGCCGGCGGCATCACCGGTGCCGTTCTTCAAGGCGGGAATGAAGTACTCCAGCAGGGCCGGCTTGTCGCCGATCACCAGCACGTCGCCCACAAAGGCATAGGCCTGGTTCCAGCGCGCGTCCGGTTCCTCCGAAAGCGCCAGCACGTTCAGCGGCACTCCGTCGACATCCTTGGTGATCCTGCGCCATTCCTTGTGTTTGGCGAGATCCTCATCGACCTCCTTTTCGAGCAGTTCCTGGATTTTCGCCTGCTGGTCGCCCGCCTCCAGCAGAATGATGAACGGGTTGTTGTTGTTCGCATCCTCGAAGGCCTTGGCCGAATCGGCGGCGACGGCCAGCAGCACGCTTCCCTGGATGCGTTTCAGGTTGGCCTCGAGGCCCTCGCCGGTGGCCTCCTTGAGCGTCTTGTCCCAGGCCGCTTCGCCGTCCTTGTAAAGCGGGGCGATCCATTTCCTGAATTCAGGATCCGCCATGAGCCGTCCGTAGCCGCTTTTCTCCCAGTCCGCCACGAGCTCCGGCGTGTTCCTGATGGCGACATACCCCAGCGTGTTTGCAGGCAGGAGACGCAGCCATTGCGGCAGCTTCTCGGCATGAAGGGAGGCCGCGGAAACGGCGAGCAGGGCAAGGGCGGCGAGACTTTTTTTCATCGTGGGCAGGGGGGAGGTGAAGCAGGTCGGAGGATGACGAGGGCGGGGCCTGCGCCGTGGCATCGAATGTCTGTGCCGGGTCGGCCGAAGCAGGTCCGACTGAAGGCACGATCTGAAGTCCCTTATCCGGGGGGCGCCGGCGGTGGCAGGTAGCGGAAGCCGGCGTTGGGATTGCGTGGATCAAAGGCAAAGGCGTCGCGGTTCCTGAGGAAGAGCTTCATGACGTTGGCGGGAATGGAAAAGCCAAGGCCTTCGACGCCGACGCCCGCCGCCTTCATGTTGTTGACGCCGACGACCTCGCCGCGGCTGTTGAACAGGGGGCCGCCCGAATTGCCTGGATTGATCTGCGTGGTGCTTTGAATGTACCAGCGGCCGCCGTTTTCACGCGCCCTGATGCTGACGATGCCCTGGGAGACACTGCGTTCCAGTCCCAGCGGGCTGCCGATGGCAAAGACAGGCTGGCCTTGCGTGAGTGCGTCCGAGTCACCGACGGGCACAAAGGAAAGGGCTGAGGCGGCAGGGTCGTCGATCTGCAGGATGGCCAGATCCAGAAAACCGTTCATGGCGATGATCTTGACCTTGGTGAAGGCCTGCTTTTCCAGCCCGCCCGGCTCGCGGCGGTAGACGACGACCGTGATTTCACGCTCGCCGGCGATGACATGCTGGTTGGTGACGACATAACCCATCCTGTTGATGATGAATCCTGAGCCCAGTCCCGAGGCCGTCTGCACCTGGACCACCGCCTCGGCCACCCTCTCGACGTTCTTTTCGACCGGCAGCGGCACCCGCTCAGGTTCGACGTAATAGATGTCCTCGCTTCGGGTTGTCGAAGCCGGAGCCGCAGTGGCGCCGGCTGCCTTTTCCAGCCTCGAGACCTCCGGGCGTGGCACGCTCAGGACGGTGAAGCCGAGGTCCATCATCACGACATCGTCACGCTCTCGAAGCAGCGTGCCCTGCATCTCCGTGCCATTTTTCAGAACCAGTTTCATGGTCTCGGCCGCCTGCAGGAAGGAAGCGCCCGTCAGGCACATCATCAGTGCCGGACGCTTGAGACGTCTGCTTAAATTCAACACGGTCGGGAGCCTAGCGGAGAGACCCGGAGTTACGAGTCTTTTTTACTTTGTGATTGATCGGTGGATCGTGCCTGCCGCGCCTGGTCCCGCCGCCACCCTGGCAAACCATTCACGCAACCTTCGTCTCTCGGCCAGGTCATGCAGCACCCAGGCTGAGCTGTGATTGGGAAAGGGCATTGACACAAAAGTCCAGTCAGCTTTCACACCCGTGCTGTTGAGCCAATTCTCCGTGGCCTCGGTGGTCAGCTCCTGGCTGATCCATTGTGGACGGCCTTGCAGGCGTCGCAGCCGCTCCAGCACGGCGGATTTGCCGCCGTCGCCGGGCCAGGGGCGCGAGCCGTCATAATGGCTGTGGCAGATGAAACCGCGCCAGAGCTTGGCGATCTCGTCGTCGTGCAGGCCGATGAAGTTGCAGGCGATGGCGCCGCGTGAAAAGCCGGCGATGAACAGGCGTTCCGGATCGCCTCCAAAGCGCTGGCAGATGTCGCGCACGGTGGTCTGGCAGTAGCGTTTTGTCTCCGCCACATCCCCCCACCATTTCGCGGCGTTGCGCAGGCCGTCCCCGGTGCGCTCGATGAACGGCAGGCTGGCCCACACGACGCCGTGCCCTCCGGAGATCCCATAACCCAGCACGCAGCCCTCCACGCTGCCGTCGCAGGTGTCGCCCCTGGCGTCGGCATAGGGTCCGTTGCCGGGATACTCGATGATGACCGGATAACGTCCGCCTGGGCGCCAGTCCTCCGGCAGATGCAGCACATGATGCACGTCCGGACCTGTCCAGCCTGCTGTTGTCTGGATGACCCGCCGCCCGGGAGCAGGCTCCGCCTTGAGCACTTCCGGAAGGGTGAGGTCCCTGGGGGTCGTGCGCCAGTCAGCGCCCTGGGCCAGGGCGCCCACGAGGCTTGTTAGGCCAGCCAGCAGCAGGGTTTTCATCAGGTCGGCGTGGTCGAAGGATTCGCCGGCATGAGGAAGCCCGCCTCCGTCAGCTCGAGGCCGTGTTTGGCCCGAAACTCACGCAGTCCGTCGGCCGTGAAGGCGCCGGTGAGCACGCGCCCAAACCCGCCTTCGCAGCTGCCCGGCTGAAGACCTTCCTCGCCCTGCGGCATCGCGGGATCGGGGACGCTGAGCGTGAGCAGCGCGCCGGTGCCGCCATCGAGAATGCCGCGCAGGGTTCCTGCGGGTGTTGCTGCATCCACCTCATCCCAGCACATGGCAAAGCGTGCGCCTTCGGGCGTTCCGGCCTCAAAGTCACTGGCGCGGCCCACGGCGATGAAATCACCCGTCAGATCCTGCCGCTTCATGGCCAGCCGCACCTGTGGACGCAGCCGGACATAGGCGGCCAGGGTTTCATGAATGACGCCCTTGTCCGGGGCGAGGCAGAGGATCGTCTCCCCGGGTCTTGCCCATTCCGCCTCGCGCAGGCAGACCGCGTTGCGCACCGCCTGGGCCGACGCGCCGGGCATCTCCGCCTGCGCCTTCTCCAGGCGCAGGTCAAAGGCTGCGGCGCTCAGGTCCAGCCAGGCGTCATGAATGGCGTCCGTGGTCGCCTCCCTGGCGGCGAGCGGCCTGGCGAAGTGCACCTTCACGGGATAACGAACTTTGCGGGGAAGCTTCTTGAAGCACAGGCCCCCCTCGTGGGAGAAGACGGAGCCGTAGAGGCCGTCGAGATAGACCGGCTGCACGGTGGCATGGCCCTGCCGCGCCATCAGCTCGAAGCCCTTGCGCAGCTCGTTGAACTGTCCGTGGCGCGTGATCTGGCCTTCCGGAAAGAGGCAGACGACGTGGCCCTCCTTGAGCAGCGCGCCGACCGTGCGGATGGCGTCCTTGGCACGTGTGGCGGAGATGGGCACGGTGCCGACGATGCGGAGGAACCAGGTCACCGCGCGGATGTTGTAGAGCTCGTCCCACATGACGAAGCGCACGGGCCGCTGGCAGGCCGCGCCGAGGATGAAGGCGTCCATGTAGCTGACATGATTGGACAGCATGAGCACGCCGCCGGTTTCCGGCACCCGCTCATGATGAATGGAGCGGACCTTGTAGACCGAGCGCACCAGCAGCAGGGCGAGGAAGCGCAGCAGGTAATGAGGCAGCAGCCGGAAGGTGTAGACCGCCGCCGCCAGCATGAGCACGCCGAGCGTCCAGAACTGGCCCATGAAGCCCAGGCCTGCCTTTTTCAGCCCCACCAGCAGCAGCACGGCGAGCACCCCGGCGATGCTGTCCAGGAGGTTCATCGAGGACAGCACCATGCCGCGTTTGGAGGGCTGCGCACGGTCCTGGATGAAGGTCTGGATCGGCACCATGAAGCAGCCTCCCAGCAGGCCGACCGCCAGCAGCGCCCATTCGAAGCCGCGACCACGGACCGGCTCCAGGCCCGCCCAGATCAGCGCGAGCGCCAGGCCCAGGGCTCCAAGCGGAATCAGGCCGAGCTGCAGGCCGCGCCGGTTCACCCAGGCCACCAGCAGGCTGCCCGCCACCGTTCCCAGCCCGACCATCAGCGTCATGTGCGACGAGGCGCTGGCGGCCCCGCCCGTCGTTGGGTCCGGATGTAAAACGAGGCCGATGTCGACAAACATCGCCGCCGCCATGCTGGCGACGAACCAATAGGTTGAATTGCCCAGGAAGGAGCGGCGCATCGGCAGGTCGGCCAGACATTCGCGCAGGTTCTTGAAATGCTCCCACCAAAGCGCGTGACGAAACGTCACCTCGGGATGCGCGGGCGTCTTCTGGATGGCAAACCCCGCCGCCAGGGCCAGCATGGCGATGCCAAACAGGATCCAGATCGGAGTCGCCGCCGCCTGCCAGGCGCTGCCGGTGCGTTCGTAGAGCAGGTCAAACCACGCCCCGCCCACGCCAAGCCCGCCCAGGATGCCCACCATCGTCACCATCTGCATCCAGCCCGCCGCCATGCCGAGCCTCCGCGAACCTGCCAGCTCCTTGAGAATGCCCATCTTCGCCGGGCTGAAAAACGTGGACTGGGCGGCCAGCAGGAAAAACGCCCCCAGCGCGAGCAGGACAGACGTGTCACCGAGCTCCGATTCAAAGCAGGCACCCGCCAGCAGCAGGATCACCGCCTGGGCCACCAGCATGGCAATCAGCACCGTGCGCTTCGAGCAGCGGTCGGCAAACCAGCCCGCCACCGGGGCAAACAGCACGAAGGGCAGCAGGATCATCGCACCCAGCCAGGCCCCGATTTCCTGCCCCAGGGCACCGGCGGAAACCTTCGGTGCCAGCCCCACCAGCATCATCTTCAGGATGTTGTCATTGAAGGCGTTCAGCCCGGTCACCGCCAGCACCAGGACCAGCGACAGCCGGTTCCTTCCAGGAAGGACGTTGAGGTCGTTCAAAGGCGCTGGTTCGGCGGAGGTCGTTGACATGTGGCCCTATCAGGCAGCATCCGGGCCGTGTTTCCAGACAAGTTTCGGGTAACTTTTGCCAGGTTTTGCAAACGGCTGCTCCAGGCCTGGGACAGCTTCTGCACCAGCGATTCCAGCATCTGAATCTCGCTGACATGAATCCGCACCAGGGGAATGCTCACCTGGGCGAAGATGGCGTTCACCAGCATGTCCCGCTGTTTCACCGCAGCGCGTTCATGGCTTGCATCGTCCAGCTCGATCGCCAGCATCGGCATCCAGTCGTCCGGGCGGCAGATCAGGAAGTCGACGTGCTTCTGGCTGATCTTGTTAAAGGCCGTGAGATCGCCGCCATGGTCGAGGAAATCCGCCAGTCTGGGCTTGCAGAGAATATGGCAGCGTCGGTCGGAAACACTTTGCAGCACCTGGTGAAAATGGGCTTCCGTGGGTGTCAGCAAGGGTTTCGCCTGATACTTCCAGGCCAGGGCAACACGAGTGTCGGGATGGGGGGAGATGAGTTGCACACCCTATAATTATAGTAATTATAATGTTGGGCAAGCAACAATTCCCCCTATGGAGTAGCGCGTTTACCTCCTCCCCCCACACTTCATCCTCATGTCCCACCCCTATGTGACTTCCGCCCGGCACCGTTGGCAGCAGGCCCTGCTGGCCGGAGTGGGAGGAGGACTGGCCGTGGGTCTGCTGGCCTGTGAGACCGAAAGCCTGCACTGGCCCCTGCTGATGGGGTCGTTCGGCTCGTCCGCCGTCATCGTCTTCGGCTTTCCGGACTCCGGCTTCAGCAAGGCACGGAACGTCGTCGGCGCTCATGTGCTGTGCGTTTTCATCGGGCTGCTCTGCCTGAAGCTGCTGGGGCCGGCCTGGTGGTCTGCCGGGCTTGCCGTCGGTCTGTGCATCGCCGCCATGATCGGCACCCGCGTGGTGCATCCTCCGGCCGGCTCCAACCCGCTCCTGGTTTTCGCCCTGAAGCCGGGCTGGCTGTTCCTGATCTCACCCGCCCTGCTGGGCAGCCTGGCCCTGGTGCTGCTCGCCTGGGCCTGGCGGCGCCTGGCTCCTCCCCACCGACACGAGACCTAACGAAAAGTCATGCAGGAAAGTGATCTGCTTGAAAAGCTGCGCAAGATCGAGCGCCTCTACGCAGGCGCCGCCACGCCGGGCGAAAAGGAGGCCGCCGCCGAGGCCATCGCGCGCATCCGCCATCGTCTGAATGACATGTCGCGCACGGAGCAGGCGATTGAATACCGCTTCACGCTCATGGACGGCTGGTCCAAGAAGCTCTTCCTCGCCCTGCTGCGCCGCTATGAGCTCAGGCCCTACCGCTACGCGCGCCAGCGCCGGAACACCGTCATGGTCCGGGTGCCGCGCAGCTTTGTGAACGAGACCCTGTGGCCGGAGTTCCTGGAGCTGAGCGAAGTGCTGAAAAGCTACCTGGAGGAGGTCACGCAGCGCGTCATCGCCCAGGCCATCCATGAGGACTCGGGGGATGAGGAGGTGGTGCCGGGCGAGTACCTGGGAAGTTAGACCGCAGGTCAAACCTTCACCCAGGTCTTCTTCGCGCTGCTCTGCAGGATGGCCTCGCAGAGCTTCACCTCGTGGTGGCCGTCGGCGGCGCTGGCAAACAGGGCCGGCGTCTTCCTGCCGCTGGCGATGTGCTCATAGACGGCGCGGTAGTGCATCTTGTGCGCGTCGCTGAAACCCTCGGGGTGGCCGCCGGGATAGTCGGTGAAGTTCGCCACGTCCTCCATGAAGCCGGGGGTGGCGCGCTGCAGGATCTGATTGGGCTCGTCGCGGCGGCCGAGGAGGATCTCGTTGGGCTGCTGCAGGTCCCAGCGCACGCTGCCCTTGGTGCCGTAGATGCCGAGGCCGAGGCTGCATTTCCAGCCGGCGGCGACCTGGGAGATGCTGGCGTTGGCATGCACGGCGTCGGCATGACCATGGCGGGCCTTGCCGAACTTGAGCAGCACGCTGCCGAAGTCCTCCGTGTCCACCTTGTAGGGCACCAGGGACTTCGGATCCACCTTGGCGAAGGTCTGCACCTGGCCCTTCGGACGCAGGCGCTGCTTGTGGAAGGTCTCGATGTGCGCAAAGACGTTGGTCACCTTCGCGCCGAGGATGAAGCTGACCGCGTCAATCCAGTGCGTGCCGATGTCGCCCACGGCGCGCAGCTTGCCGCCCTCGCTGGCCAGGACACGCCAGTTGTAGTCGGTCTCATGCAGCAGCCAGTCCTGGAAGAAGTGCCCCTGCACGTGGATGATCCTGCCGAGGTCGCCGCGTTCCACCATGGCGCGCATCTGCAGCACGGCGGGGAAGAAGCGGCACATGTAGTTCACCGCGAAGACCGGGCCTTTTTTGCCGCCCTTTTTCACCGCGTCCACCACCAGGGCGGTCTCGGACGTCTTCATGCCCAGCGGCTTTTCGCAGATGACGTGCTTGCCCATCTCCAGGGCCCTCAGGCACTGCTCGACATGCACTTTGTTAGGCGAGGTGATGTGCACGACGTCGACGTTCGGGCTGGCGTACATCGCCTCGTGATCATAGTCGCCGTAGACCTCCGGGATGCCCCACATGTCCGCCGTCTGCCGGGCGCTGCGCGAGGAGCCGCAGATGGCGGTGACCTGGATGCCAAGACGTTTCAGCGCCTCGATGTGGACGGGGCCGATGAAGCCGGTGCCGATGATGCCGGCGCGCAGGTGATGGAGGGGGGTCATGGGAGGTGGGGATGAGTGCGGAGGGTGATAGGACGCGGGCGGGGAAACATCAAGGGCGCTGTCAGTCGCAGCCCCGGATCATCCAGCAGGAGTCGTGGGCCGCCATGCCGATGTGCGGGTAGTAGTCGCGCGCCGCCGGTGCGGCGATGAGGATCAGGCTGGTGTGCAGCCCTGCCTCCTCATGCGTGCGGCGCAGCAGCTCGCGCCCGATGCCGCGCCGCTGCCAGTCCTCGTCCACGGCGAGGTCGGAGAGATAGGTGCAGTAGGCGTGGTCGGTGAGCGCGCGTGACACGCCCACCAGGCGGCCTTCATCCCGGGCCGTGAGGAGGATGTCCGCCTCGCGCAGCATGCGCTCCATGCGCGCCACGTTGTCGAGCGGACGTCGTTCGCCCAGCGATGTTCTAGCCAGCAGGGCGATGAACTCCTCCACACCCAGTCCGGGCTCGGTCTGATATTGGATCATGATCGTCGGTGGTTCAGTGCTCCACGGGTGTTTCAGGCGTGTCCAGCACCTTCTGGTAAAGCGCCAGGTCCAGCCAGCGCCCGAATTTGTAGCCCGCCTGACGGATGCTGCCGCAGGCGCTGAATCCAAGCTTTTCATGCAGGGCGATGCTGGACTCGTTCTGCGCGTCGATGACGCCGATCATCATGTGGTAGTCCTGGTCGCGGGCGCGGCGGATCAGCTCCTCCAGCAGTCGTCGGCCGACACCCCTGCCGCGGAAGCGTGCCTCGACATAGACCGAGTGTTCGACGCTGTACTTGTAGGCGGCATGGGGGCGGAACGGTCCATAGCTGCCGAAGCCCATGAGGGCGCCGTCGTCATCCAGAAGCCCGATCACCGGCAGGGCCGCCTTCTCCTTCGACTCGAACCAGGCCTCCATCACCTCGCGGGATCGCGGGACATAGTCGTAAAGCGCCGTCGAGTTCACGATGGCGTCGTTGAAGATGTCCTGGATGGCCTCGAGCCGGTCGCGGCCGCAGTCGATGCAGATCATGTGGGCAGGCTACACAAGACCCGCCTTCAGGGGAAGCGGAACTAAGTCAGGCGTCGGCCTGCCGAGCCATGCGGGCCAGGGCGTCGCCGGTGACGCGCATGATGCGCCAGTCGGGCTTCATCTCGGCGCCCAGGCCCTGGTAGAATTCAATCGCGGGCGTGTTCCAGTCCAGGACGGTCCACTCGTAGCGGCCGCAGCCGCGTTCGACAGCCAGCCCTGCCACCGCCGTGATGAGCGCCCTGCCCAGGCCGCGGCCGCGATGGGCCTGGCGCACATAGAGGTCCTCCAGGTAAAGGCCGGGCCGGGCCAGGAAGGTGGAGTAGTTGTGAAAAAAGATGGCCATGCCCGCAGGCTCGCCGTCCACGCAGCCGACCAGCGCCTCCGCCACGCGGTTCGGGCCGAACAAAGTGTTTCGCAAAGATTCCTCCGTCGCCACCACCTCGTGGCTGAGCCTTTCATACTCCGCGAGCTCGCGGATCAGCTGAAGCAGGAAGGCGGCGTCGGACTCGGTGGCGGGGCGGGTGGAGAGGGGCACGGCGGTACTTCTGCTACGGCTTGCGCAGCTCCGCCACCTTCTCGGCGAGCTTTTCAAAGGAAAGCCGGTCGGCGTTGCTTTTGCCGACATGACGGAAGACCTCGCGGCCGTCCGGGCCGATGAGCACGGTCGCCGGATAATGCACCACCTGGCCGTGGAAGGCGTAGCCGTCCGGGATGCCGAAGGCCTTCGCCAGACGGGCGT
The DNA here is from genome assembly GCA_964642905.1 of uncultured Prosthecobacter sp. Taxonomy (GTDB): domain Bacteria; phylum Verrucomicrobiota; class Verrucomicrobiia; order Verrucomicrobiales; family Verrucomicrobiaceae; genus Prosthecobacter. The sequence goes on along the minus strand of CAZXPU010000070.1, from coordinate 10,900 downwards.
TGGGATCGCGGTAAATGGGCGTCGAGGCCGGTTTGCCGTCGGCCAGCCTGGTCGCCCAGGCCGCGATTTCACGGTCGGTGTCGGGCTTGAGAAAGACCTGCACCAGGTCCGGCAGCGTGGCGGCCCTGGCGAGGTGCTCGCGGGTGTGCCGCAGGCAGAGCGGGCATTCGGTCTTCAGCAGGAAGTGCAGGGCCACGAACTTGCCGCGTGCGTCCTGAAGACGGAAGCTGTCGCGGCTGGTGGCGGACTTGACGGTGAAGTCGTCGGGAGGCGCGGCGGCCAGGCTGAGGACTGCGGTGAAAAAAAGGGCGGGGGTGAGGAGTCGTTTCATGGTGGGGACGGGGTTCATGGGAGCCGCCGTCCGCGCCTTTATTCCCGGCTTTCGCTCACTGCGGCAGCACCGGCCGCAGCGCGTCCGCCCAGATGGCGTAGCCCTTTTGGTTAGGGTGCAGGAAGTCCGGCATGATGTCCCTGGAGATGCCGCCGTCGGGCTTCAGCCACCTGTCCGTGATGTCCAGCCAGGTGACGCCGGGCAGCTTCGCCGGGCCGGAGGCGAGCAGGCCGTTGATCTCCTTCAGCACGGCGCGCTTGGGATCCGTGGCCTTCTCACCGCGCGGGAAGACGGCCATGAGGAGGATCTTCGCCTCCGGGCAGGTCTTCCGGCAGCGGCCGATGATGGCGGCCACGCCCCCGGCGATCTCCGCCGGCGTGCTGGCGCGGCAGTTGACGGTCTCCGCGGTGTTGTTGGTGCCGATGTGGATGACGACCGCCTTCGGGCTGAGCCCGTCGAGCTCGCCCAGGTCCAGGCGCTTCAGCACGTTCTGCGTGCGGTCCCAGCCGAAGCCCAGGTTCAGCACGCGCCGGTTGCCGAACAAACTTTGCCACGTCTCGCTGCCGCGGTTCCCCATGCGGCCGCCGTCGGGCTGGCCGCCCCAGAAGTGGGTGATGGAGTCGCCGATGAGCACGATCTCCGGGTTCACCTCCTTCTTGAGCCTGAGGATGGCCTCATGGCGGGCCTTCCAGTCATAGCCGTCCTTTTCCAGCCTGCCCATCGGGATGGCGGCGGTGTTCACGGTCTTCAGCAGCGGCACCACCTTCATGACCGAGGCCGCGACCTGCTCGCCGAGAAACTGGTAGCCGGGCTCGCGGAAATGCACGTCCGCCGGCGGCTGGTGCTGGCTGAGGTGCGGCAGCATGGCCGAATAAAGGTCGTCGATCGCGACGCCGTGCTTTGCCATGAGGCGTGCCGCCGCCTCGTTGCGGGCGACGAGGTCGGCGGGGGTGGCGTCCTTCATGCCGCCCTCGGCCACCGGTGTCGTGCTGGCCCAGATGAGCCGTGCACCGGTCGCCTTCAGCTGGAGGGTGATTTCCTCGAGGCGCTTCTCATAGTCGGGCAGGGGCGTCTTGCGGTCATGGATGCCGAAGTTGAAGTGGATGATGTCCCAGCGGCCGGAGCCGAGCCAGACCTTGAGCTTTTTCAGGCCGTTGGCGGTGGGGCCGCAGTTTTCCGGAGCGCGGTGCAGGTTGACGCTGCCCTCCAGGGCCTTGCGCGTCGCGAGCGTGTAGCCGCGCGAGACGGAGTCGCCGATGAGCAGCACGCGCGGCAGGCCGGGCACGTCCTTCACATAGTCCCAGGAGCTGACGCGTCCCTTCACCTTCTCTGCCTGGTAGATGGGCAGGTAGAAGGAGCCCAGATTCTGCTCCAGCAGGGTTTCCCACGCTTGTTGTTCGGCCGGCAGCGTGGCCTTCCAGAGGGCGAACTTTTCCGCGACGGCCTTGTCGGCGGCGGCCTTCTTTTCCGCGGCCTCCTTCGCGTTGGTCGGCTCGGCCGCGTGGAGGTTCAGGCAGAGCAGGGGCAGCAGGAGGAGGGTGCGGAGGATCATGGGCGCGTGGCGTGGTTACGGGGCGGGCTGGCAGGCTCTTGCCTGCCGTGGCGTCCGGAGGAGATCAAGCGCGCCGTCATGAGGACGGCATCTTTTCTTGCACGCCGCGCCGCCCGCCGCCACGTTTGGCCCATGACGTTGAAACTTGGACTGATCGGCTGTGGCAAGATGGGCGGCGCGCTGCTTCGCGGCGTGGAGAAATCCCTGGGCAAAAAAGCCCTGGTGGCGCATTTGAGCGACGTGGTGCCCGCGGCCGTGGACGCCTTGAAAAAGGGTCTCGCCTGTGAAGTTCACGCCGGCACGCCGCTGCAGGTGGCGGAGGCCTGTGACGTGGTGATCCTCGCCGTGAAGCCCGGGGACATCCAGGCGCTGTGCACCAGCCTTTCGAAGGCGAAAGGCAGCCGGCTCTTCCTGAGCATCGCCGCCGGGGTGAAGCTGGCACAGCTTGAAAGCTGGCTGGGCAGGAAGCAGCGCGTGGTGCGCTCGATGCCGAACACGCCCGCCCTGGTGGGCTGGGGTGCCGCCGCCTATTCCCCCGGCAGCCATGCCACGCCGGAGGACGCCGCGCTCGCCGGCCAGATCCTCGGTGCCGTCGGCACCGCCGATGAAGTGCCTGAAAAGCTGCTGGATGCCGTCACCGGCCTGAGCGGCAGCGGCCCGGCCTATGTTTACACGGTCATCGAAGCCCTGGCGGACGGCGGCGTGCTGATGGGCCTGCCGCGTGCCGCCGCCCTCAGGCTGGCGGCGCAGACGGTCGCCGGCGCCGCTGGCATGGTCCTGGAGACCGGCAAGCATCCGGCCGCCTTGCGTGATGAGGTGACCAGCCCGGGCGGCACCACCATCGCCGGCCTCGAACAGCTGGAGGCGAACGGCCTGCGCAACGCCCTCATCCAGGCCGTGCGCAAGGCGACGGAGCGCAGCGTGCAGCTTGGCGGCTGAGACGGGCCGCGGCCGCGTTGTTGAGTTACTTTTTGGCAGGCGGGTTCAGATCCGCCACCGGCAGCTCCGTGAAACGGCGCCAGTGCGCCTCGCCCTGTTCGCGGCTGATGACGCCGTCATGCACCCAGAGGCCGTAGCGAACGCGCAGCTTTTTTTCCGCCGTCACCTGCACCGGCTCGTCCAGGCTGAGGCAGCAGCCCATCCAGCCGTCGTCGCGCACATGGAAGGCGGTCGGGTTGTGCGGATTCATCGGGTGGTTCATCAGCGTGATGCCGCCGAAGCCGTCCGCGTCATTGGTCAGGCGCCCGCTGTAGTCGCACCAGCGCGCCGGCTTGCGGAACACCTCCGCCTCGTTGATCTGACCTTCCGAGTTGAGGATGCGTCCGCCGCCGTCATGGACGCCGATGCTTTTCGCCAGGCGCACGGCGACGAGGCCGAAGCCGGTGGCGCCAAACACGGCGGGCTTGTCCTTGGGCGGGGTGAACTCCAGGTCGAAGATCATGAACCAGCTCTTCGCCCCTTCGAGCGGGCGCACTTCCGTCCGGCGTACCTCGACCAGCTGCAGGCTCTGGTCCGACGCACGCACCCAATGGTTGACCATGCGCATGGAGGCGAATTCGTCCGTGTCCTCATAGCCTTCACGGGAGACCTCCATGTTGAGGATCCGCCCCTGCTGCTTGGCGTAGTCGCCCCAGAAGTCGATGTCATTGACGCTGTTGTGGGAAACCCAGACGCTGTTGTGATGGCTGTGCGTCAGGGGGTCGTGCGGGTGGCCCATGCGCGTCAGGCTCACGTCTTGGGTAGCCCGGACCGGGTGGCAGAACGGGCGCATGTCCTGCGGGTCAAAATGCAGCGCCGTCAGCTCCCGGCCGTCGAGCTGGAAGGAGGTGATGTGATGCGGCATTGGCACTGCCTGCACCCTCGGGACCGGCTTGGCGGAGGGCAGCTGGGCAGAAAGGGCCAGGGGCAGGAACAGAACCAGGGTAAAGAGGCGCATTCGTAAACAACGCCCGACCGCAGGCCATCTTTGCCGTTCTAGCCAGGGAGGAGGCCTTTACTCGCAGCCTTGCCGAAGCTGAGGAAATAATGCATAATTTCGGATATTAATGAAACCCCTTCTGGTGCTGGTGTTGCTGCTGCCAGCCGGTCTCTTGTTGTCTCAACAGGCCGGGGCGGCGGACTATGTGGAGGGGGAGGTGATCGTGACCTTCAAGGAGGGCGTCAGCCAGGAAAGGGCGGGTCGCGCGCTGAGCACCCGGTCGCTGCGCATGACGCGGCGGTTCGGGAGGCTGTCGGAAAAGCGGGGCAAAACCACGGGCCTGGTCCGTCAGGACGGCCGCAGCACCCAGCAGCTTCTGAACGACCTGAAGAAGGACCCGGACGTGGAGATGGTGGAGCCGAACTACCTGCGCCGGGTGAGCGCCGCCGTGCCGAATGACACGCGTTTTGCCGAGCAATGGGCCCTGCGCAACACCGGCCAGAGCGTGGATGGAGCGCGTGGCACGGCAGGGGTGGACATCGACTTCCTGCCCGCCCAGGACATGGCGCGCACGCCTGACCGCGAGGTGGTGATCGGCGTCATCGACACCGGTGTGGATGTCGTGCATCCCGAGCTGTCGCCGGTGCTGTGGGTGAACGACCGTGAAGTGGCGGGCAATGGCATTGACGAAGATGGCAACGGTTACATCGACGACGTCAACGGCTTTGACTTTGCGGACAACGACTCCGACCCCTCGGACTCCGGCTACCATGGCACCCATGTGGCGGGCACGGTGGCCGCGCTCGGCAACAACAGCCTGGGCGTTGTCGGCGTGTGTGACAGCAGCCGCATCCTGGCCCTGAAGGTCTCCTCCAACGGCAGCACCATCGCCACCTCGGCCGTGATCGAGGCGCTGGACTATGCGACGGCGTTGAAACAGCGCGGCGTCAACATCGTGGCCTTGAACGCCTCTTATGGCGGAAGCGGCAACAGCACCGCCGAAAGGGCCGCCATCCAGGCCGCCGGCAATGCGGGCATCCTGCTGTGCGTGGCGGCCGGCAACGAGTCTTCGGACAACGATGAAACGCCGACCTATCCGGCCAGCTACCGGCTGCCCAGCATGATCGTGGTGGCTTCCACGGATCAGAACGACGCGCTTTCCAGCTTCTCCAACTATGGCGCCACCACCGTGGACATCGCCGCGCCGGGCACCAACATCCTCTCCACCAAGCCCTCCAGCATTGGCTTCAAGGTCGGCACGACCACCTATGAGACCAACGAGATCACATTTGGAGGCGTCACCACTGGCCTGAGCGGCAGCATTGTGGATTGCGGGATCGGCAATGTGTCGGAGTTCCCTGCCGGCGTCAGGGGCAACATCGCGCTCATCCAGCGCGGCACGCTGAACTTTTCCACCAAGGTCGCCAACGCCATGGCCGCCGGCGCCACGGCCGCCATCATTTTCAACAACGTGAGCGGCAACTTCAACGGCACCCTGCAGAGCAGCGGGCTGTGGATTCCCGCGCGCGCCATCTCCCAGGCGGACGGACTGGCGATCAAGGCCTCGCTGCCGCAAAGCGGGTCGATTGTCGTGACGGCCGGGCATCAGTTCCTGGACGGCACTTCGATGGCGGCGCCACATGTCACCGCGGCGGCCGCGTTTGCCGCCATGAACAACCCTGAGGAAACCCTCGCTCAGAGGCGGCAGCGCATCATCCAGGCCGTGGAGGTCAAGACCAGCCTCAATGGCAAGGTGATCTCCAAGGGCCGCCTGAACCTGGTGCGCGTGGCGGACGGCAACCAGAACGGCTACGCGGACTGGTACGATCAGATCCTGGCCAGCACGCCTTTCTTCACCACGCCGGCCGGGCTTCCCGCCGGTATTGTGAATCAGTCCTATCATCAGGCGCTGACCATCATCGGAGGCGTGGCGCCCTTCACCTGCAGCATCACGGCCGGTGCGCTGCCCGAGGGGCTGACCCTGGACAACTCGGGCGTCATCAGCGGCACGCCCGCCGCCATCGGCAGTTACACCTTCACCGCCCGTGTTGCCTCCGGCGCCTTCGGCAGCACGCAGGTCTTCCGGCTTTCCATCACCACGCTTCCTCCGGAGATCACCCGCCTGTCGCCGCTCCCCGCCGGGGCCACGGGACAGGATTATGACGTTGCCATGACGGCCGCCGGCGCCACCCCGCCTTATGCGTGGAGCATCAGTTCCGGGGCCCTGCCCGACGGCCTCGAGATGAACGCCGCCGGCCAGATCAGCGGGCTGCCGACCACGGCAGGCGACTACGCCCTCACCCTCAAGGTCACCGATTCGCTCGGACTGTTCAGCACGGCCGCCTTCGAGGTGAACATCGCCGCCTCTGCGTTCAACATCACCAGCACCTCGCCTCTGCCGGGTGCTGTGCTGGGCGTGCCCTATACGGAACGTCTCAGCTCGGAAGGCGGTGTCGCACCTTTGGTTTGGGGGCTGCGCTCCGGCAGCCTGCCTGGTGGGCTCATCCTCCTGGAAGACGGCACTCTCACCGGCTCGCCGGATTCGACCGGTCTGTTCCAGTTCGTGCTTGAAGTCACGGATGCTCTGGGCGCTGTCACAGCACGGCGTTTCACCTGCAATGTCTACACCACCTGGCAGATTCCCGTGGTGAACCAGGTCCTGCTTGGCAGCACCACCATCGGCGCCCCCTTTAGCAAGGCTATCACCGCCAGAAACTACCCCACATCCTACAGCATCACCGGCCTTCCTCCGGGCCTCAGCTATGTGGCTGGCACCGGGGTGATCAGCGGCCGGCCGAAGAGCAGGGGGACCTTTCAAGTGAAAATCCGCGGGGCCAACAAGGCGGGTGTCAGCACCACGGTGACGGCTCCCCTGACCGTTCTTCCCCTCGATGGCAATCTGGTCGGCAGCTTCACCGGGCTCATCGAGCGCAACGCCGTGGCGAACCAGGGGCTGGGCAGCCGACTCAGCCTGACCACCACCACCACCGGCGCCTACACGGCCCGGGTGACCACGGGATCGACGGCCAGGGCCGTCACCGGCTTCATGGATTCCACGCTGCCCCAGATCCGCACGCAGGTGGCTGGCAGCCTGCTGACGCTCTCCCTCGATTCCGAATCCCACCTCGTGGCCGGCAGCCACGGCCCGGCCTCGCTCACGGGCTGGCGACAGGGCTGGCATGCGTTGAACAAACCCGCGACCAGCAGGGCCGGCTATTACACCTTCGGCCTCCATCTGGCCGATGCCCGGGACGACGGTGTCCTGACGGTTCCCCAGGGCACCGGTTATGCCGCCTTCACTCTCACCACTGGGGGAACCCTGACCATCGTCGGCAGGACCGCCGACGTCCAGGGAATGACCTGCGCCGGCTTCATGGGGCCTGGCGGCGAGCTCCTGCTGCATGCGCCCCTCTATCAAAACCTGGGTTCCATCACCGGCCTGCTCACCTTGCAAAGTGGTGCGACCAGCGCCGACAACGAACTGTCCGGCTCCCTGACCTGGTCCAAGCCGCGCAATGCCTCGCGCGCTTACGGCCCTGGGTTTTCTCTGTTGAACCTCGACGTCTACGGTCGTTGGCTCGCACCCCGCTCCTTCGGATTCACCGCGCTCGGTCTGCCCGCCGCCGGCCCTGTGTCGCTCTTGTTCACCGATGCCGGTCTGGATCTCGCCTCGAGAGATCCGGATGTTCCCGCCCTTTCCTGGACGGACACCTTCAAGGTCGTCCTGCCCAAGGCGGGAACGGAGGCGAATCCGGCCGGGGCCACGCTTTCCATCAACAAGGCAAGCGGCGCCATCACCGGTGCCTTCAATCTCCTGGATGGCCGGCTCAGTCGAAGGGTCGTCTTCAACGGCCTGGTCATCCGTGGCCGGGACGCCGCCCGCAAGGCGGCCGGTTGCTTTCTGCTGCCACAGATTCCCAAGGAAGGTGAAAAAGCGGGCACGACACCGATTTTGAGCGGTGGCGTGGAACTCCGTCAGTGAAGTCGATGGAGGCTTAGAGATCGTTGGCTCTCGCAAAAGGAGGGATGGGCTTCAGCCCGTCACAACTCCGTTCGAGCCCAACAACACTGAAGACCTTTCACATGCCGCCGCTTCAATGAGTGTCGTTCGGCACACGCCGATCAAGCGAAGCAAAGTGGCCATCTTGCTCCGCAAGATGAGCCGCACGTCCCGCACGCTCAATCGCTCACCATGACCAAGCCGTCTGCATGCCGGCGCAAGCACTCCGTCTGCGTGCAGTCGAAATCAAGCCGCCATAGCGCTCCGTCGAGCCGGACGTTCTCGTAGCTCGAAAGTTCAGCGTGCCAGCGCAAGCCTTCTGCTCATCTCGACGGAGCGAGATGGCCACTTTGCTGGCGCCATCCTCGCGGCCTGCCTCAGATAAAGGGTCTGTCCCTTTATCGTTTCGATAACAAGGAATACACCCTTTATTGGGCTTCTTGATCTGTGCAGTCGGGTGCTGTGCCTGTGTTAGGTTAATATTGACAGGGGTATAAACTAGGAGAAGTCTGCCATTAGGGATAATTTCCCCCTAAACGCTCCTTCTATGAAAACTGCCTTTAAATTGCTTCTGGCTGTCTTGGCAATGTTAGTCAGTCCAGTGACTGCCCCAGCGGCGGATGCGCCGGGAGAGTTGGATCCCAAAAAGATTCTGGAAGCCATTCCCAAGGAGCTCTTGAAGGACATCGCGGGCAATGCTGCCAAGCGCAAGGAAGCGATCGATGCCGCCTCGCAGAAGCTTGTGGAAAAATACAGGGACCAGACTGGCAGCCGCACCATCCGGGTGCGCAACACGGACAAATCCAATGGACGTTATTACGCCTATGCGGAGCGGGAGCGCGTGCGCGTCTCGGGCACCAACTTCAGCGTCTATTTCAACATCAACTTGAATGAGAGTGAAAATGAGAAGGCCGCCAAGATCAAGCCGGGTGACAAGATCACGGCAAGCGGCAGGACTTTTGTCTCTCTCAACGGCAGCAGCACCGACAGCGACTACACCTCTCTCACGATCTTTATCAACGATGCCAAGCTGAAGTGAGGGGGGCTGGGAAATAAACGAATAAAGGGTCTGTCCCTTTATCAGTGTCAGTGCTGGCAGGGCACCGCTGCGTCGGGGCCGAAGAGGAAGTTCAGATCAAGGGACAGGTGCCAGATACGACGCTCTTGATTCGGAAGACTGTTCCAAACGCCCGAGGCAGGTTCGGAGTATTTTTCATTTCGCATTAAGCCGCAAAACGATTGCAGGGCTGTCTTCTCTGACCCACAGCGCGGTCTCCATGAACAGATTCCTTTCCACACTGCTGCTCCTCGCCTCCACACTGCTTGTTTCCTGCAGCTCCATCACCCCACCCAAGGCTCCCTCCGTCAACATCCCTGCCGGAGCTTCCGTGCATGTGGTGAAACATGAAAGTTCCAGCCGGGACATCGACATGTATCTTCGCAACGCCTTTGCCAAGCGCGGCTACAAGGCGAGTTCAGGAACCAAGGCGGAAATGCCCGCCGCCTCCCAGTTTTACGTCACTTATGTGGACCGCTGGTATTGGGATATCGCGATGTATCTCGTCTCTCTGGACGTCACCCTGCACGACGCAAAAACAAACGCCGTGGTGAACACTGGTCGCTACAAAAACAGTTACTTTCACACCTTCCCTTCACCGTCTGGAAAATCCGACGAGCTGGTGGCTCGACTGCTCGGGAAGGCTCAGTGAGGCAAGCCTGAACGCGCCGAGATGGCGAAGCAACGTAGCCATCTTGCTCCGCAAGATGAGCGGGCAGTCCGGCAGACTCAGACGTTCACGAATTCCGAAAACCCTTCCTTGTGGCGCAAGCCTTTCGCTCCTCTCGGCGGAGCGAGATGGCCACTTTGCTGGCGCCACCCTCGCGGCCTGAAGATGATTCGCTGATCCCTGGTAGGGCCCCGCTGAGTCGGGGCCGAAGAGCAAGGGCGGCGGAGATGAGATGCCCCCCAGGGCTCCTGGGGTGACGGAGCCTCGGCTAGGTTCGGCTGCGGCGGAAAGTAGTCATGAGCTTCAGCTCGTGACACCGTGGAAGGCCTTGAACGCTCGTGGGTTCGACCGGCATGGTGACGGGCTAAAGCCCATCACGACCTGGAGAGTCCGCTGCGCATGAATTCCTGGGCTGCTTGATGAAACCTGGTGGGCTTGAATGCCTATAGAGGGACAGACCCTTGGGTTTCAGAGATTGAACATGATGAGTAACGTTAAAAGATGTTGGAATTCCACGAACTAATCTAACGAGGTCAAAAACGTGTCTCTGGTGAGCTTGTCACCAAACTGACGAAAAACTTTGTTTTGAACAATCTTGCGAAAGCATTGCTTAACAAGGTCCTCCATGAGTTTGAGTGTTTTAAGATTCTCCGCAGGATCTTCGTTTGCGCGGATGTCGCCGTGAACAATTCTTGATCTTGTTTCGTAGAGTTCGCCAACTAGCTCAGGTGAGCAAGCCACCGTGTCCCCAACAAAATGGCTAACGCGGGTCTTTATGGTCTCGGTCACTCCTTTTTGGCCTTTGATCTTCGTTCGTGAATGATCGTTTCCAAATACTGCCTCCAAAGCACTCATGAGAAATGCAAACCGGCAGGTCCAGTGAACTGTGTGGGTCGCTATGTAAAGGAAATAAATTGCATTGTGTGGGCGAGATGATGTTAACTGCCCGTCTGCAGTTTTTAATTCTTGGCAAGCTTCATAAACGCATCGCAAAGTCTTCGACGTATACTCTTCAAACGGTGGATTATTGACCCTATTTGGCTGTAATGTATCATACATAACAGCATATTCTGAATCTTCGGGGCTAAAACGAAATTTAATATAAGGACTGGTGTTGTCGCTCATTAGCCAAAAAGTTGTCATAAGTAGATTAGCGTCTTGTGCTATCGCCTTCTGATCATGGCTCTGAGAAACCAGTGCCCAATCAGCCATTTGGATTTCTTTTCTAGCATCCTCCGAATAGAGATCAGCGCACATTTCTTCAGGCGCAGAAAAGCGGTCGATAACCAAGTGATTGCCCGTAAAAGCAAACTCAACATTGCTCAGTTGAAACCATTTCATGAAGCGCGGATTTCTAGAGATGGATGGCGTA
>CAZXPU010000069.1:0-29659 GCA_964642905.1 uncultured Prosthecobacter sp. | reverse complement strand
GGCGAGTCGGGCATCTTGAAGGCCTGGCTGAGCTCGCGGAAGGTGAACTTGGAAAGGTTGAGGGTGATCACCGTGTCGCCATCGACCTTGTCCGGTTTGCCGCCCCCCCTCCAGCCCTCCTTGCCGCTGGCAAAATTACCGTTTTTGATTTCTGCGCACGCGGTCACGATGAGCAGCGCGTTGAATGCCGCCTGGAGCAGGATGCTTTTCATGATGAGAGGAGGACGGGATCGCTGCTTTGGCGGGGATCCGCTCCGCCACGGGGCGGAATGCACCCGGACGCTTTTATGGCTATCACGCAGGCGTGCCGGGCGTCGATCAAAAAATTAAGCACTTTTAGTTCGGCGGCCGCACGGGCGCACCGGGCCTGAACTGACGTCCGCCGCCCGGCCGGTCGAAGTCCCCGCCTGCCGGGATCTGCGTCCCTGAGGCCGAGAAAAGCGCCGGAAACGTTGCCGTCGCGGTTTTTTGTGTGTGAAATAGTTTTCAACAGCCTTGCTGCATCTTCGTCATATCCGCCTGCGTTTAAAGCGCATAACCAACTATGTCCCCCCTAACCATCCATCATAAGACAATTCAGACGGCCGTCGCCTGCGCGGCGGTGGCCATGCTCGGCGCCCCGCTGCTGAACGCCGAGGAAAAACAGCCCGCCCCCAAGATCTCCTCCGAGGAGTTTCACTCCCGCCTGAGGAAGGACGACAGCGCCCTGCCGGCCGGCGGCCAGCTTCAGATGAGCTACGCCGGCGTCGTCGACAAGATCCTGCCCAGCGTCGTCACCGTCTTTTCCTATGGCGAGAAGGCGGGCAGGGCGATGAGGGAGGGGCAGGAGATGCCCGACCTCGAGGGCCTGCCCCCGATGTTTCGCGAATACCTCCGGGAGTGGTACCGCCAGCAGCAGGGCGAGGAGGGGGAGGAGCCCCGCCCGGCACCGCGTGGAAGGCGCGGACAGCGCCAGGAGCAGCCCCAGGAAAATGACGACGAGAAGAAGTTTGAGCCCAACGGCGTCGGATCCGGTGTCATCATCTCCAACGACGGCTACATTATGACCAACAACCATGTCGTTGCCGAGGCGGACAAGATCGAGGCCGTTGTGCAGATCAACGGCAGCACGAAGCGCTATGTCGCCAGGGTGATCGGGGCCGATCCCCAGACGGACGTCGCTTTGATCAAGATCGAGGGCACCGGTCTGCCGGCCGCCACGCTTTCCGACAGTTCCAAGCTCAGGGTCGGCGACATCGTTCTGGCCCTGGGGGCCCCGATGGAGCTCAGCCGTTCGGTGAGCCAGGGCATCATCAGCGCCCTGGGACGCAGCGGCATGGGCATCATCCGCGGTCGTGACATGCCGGCCTATGAGGACTTCATTCAGACGGACGCCGCGATCAACCCCGGCAACTCAGGCGGCCCTCTGGTCGATTCTCTCGGCCGTGTCATCGGCATCAACACGGCGATCTACTCCCGCTCCGGCATGAACGCCGGCATCGGCTTCGCGATTCCGATCAATCTGGCCCTGCGCATCGCCGAGGATCTCACCGACGATGGGGAGGTTTCCCGCGGCTACCTCGGCATCCTGCCTGCGGACATTGACGCCGAGACGGCCAAGCTCTGGAAGCTGAATGATGAAAGCGGGGCCATCATCCGGACGGTCAAGAAAAACTCCCCAGCCGCCAAGGCCGGACTGCAGGTGGGTGATGTCATTCTGTCAGTCTCCGGCAAGAAGATTGAAAACGCCTCCAATCTGCCCGTCATCGTGAGCAGCTACCGTCCCGGGCAGGCAATCACCCTCGAGATCATCCGCGAGGGCAAGCCCATGACGGTGTCAGCCAAGCTGGAGCAGCTGACCCCCGAGGTCCTGGCGGGCGCTGAGGCACCGGATGAAGGCAACAAGGGGGCTCCGGGCGACATTCTGCCCGGTGTGACCATTCAGAATCTCTCCGCAGGGCTTCGCGAGAGGTATGAAGTGCCTGAAGACGTCACGGGGGTGATCATCACAAAGCTGGATCCCCAGAGCCGCGCCGCCGCCATGGGGGTGGAGGAAGGGGATGTGATCACCCAGGTGAACCGCAAGCCGGTCAAGGCGGTTGGGGATGCCAACGCCCTTGCGAGGGAAAGCTCCAAGACCGTTCTGCTGAAAATCTGGCGCAAGGGCGACACCATGCTCTTCATGGTGGGCAACAACTGAGCGCCCTGAAGGATTCGCCCGCACCCCATGCCCCGGGGTGCGGGCTTTTTTCTGGCGGTGTCGGGCTGCTGAAGCGATTTCACAAATGGACGCAACTTCGGTTCGGAGCTGGCGTTTCAGCACGCGTCCACCACCTCCTATGAAGACAACTTTGACCGGCCTTCTTGCGGCCACGATGGCGTCCCTTGTTTCCGGCCAGGTTCCCGCCCCAGTGGCAGAGCCGTCCCGGCAGGCGGTCACCGCTCCGGACGGCAATTCGAACTTTCGGATCTGGACCAACACGGCAGGCAAGACCCTGGAGGCGACCTTTCGCGGCGTGGAGTCCGGGAATGTGTTCCTTCAGGCGCGCAACGGCCTTGTTCATCGCATCCCGCTGGAAGCCCTCTCTGAAACAGACCGCCAGCTCGCGATGACCATGAAGCCGGAAGGCCTGGGCATTCCCAAGGATCCCGGCGTCGCCCAGGCTGCGGCCATCATCGACAAGGGGGTTTTGATGGGCCTCACCAAGGCGGGGCAGAAGCCGAATCCCCTGGCCAGCGACGAACAGTTCATCCGTCGAGTCTATCTGGACCTTGTGGGACGCATCCCGACGCGCGAGGAAACACTGGAGTTCCTCAATGATGGCAGCTCATCCAAGCGTGGAAACGTCATCGACAAGCTGGTGAACAGCGACGGGTTCAGCTCCAGGATGTACAATTATTTCAGCGACATGCTGCGCATCGCGGATGATGCGCAGAAGGCGAAGTTCTACTCCTATCAGGAGTGGCTGAAGGATCAGATCGTCAGGAACCGTCCCTGGAACGAGGTCGTCCATGACATGCTGGTCGCCGACGGCAAGATGCTTGAAAACGGCGCGGCGGGCTACCTGCTCAGGGATCGCGGCATGAGGCTCGACAACCTGAGCCTGACCCTCAGCACCTTTCTCGGGGCCAACGTGGCCTGCGCCCAGTGTCATGATCATCCGTTCGCCGACTGGACGCAGAAGCAGTTCTATCAAATGGCCGCTTTCTTCGGCGCGTCGGAAGCCGGGGAAAAGCTGCGCCCCGGAGTGGCGCTGCGCGGCCTTCGTGAGGAGCTTGGCCAGCAGGCGTTTCAGCAGGCCCGGCGTCTGTTTGACGTGAATTCATTGAGCATCAAGGACGGTCAGGAGAATGACCTCGTCCTGCCTCCCGACTACAAGTACAAGGATGGCAAACCCGGTGATTCCGTGAAGCCCGGCCTTGTGGTCTGGAGCAAGGACGACCACCGCCTGCGCTGCTATCAGGCGGCCGAGGCTGAACTCAAGAAGTCTGGCAGCGAGGCCGGGCTGCGTGAGATCTTTGCCGGATGGATGACCGCGCCGGACAACCCCCGTTTTGCCATGACCATCGCCAACCGCCTCTGGAAGCTGATGTTTGGGGTGGGCGTGAAGGAGCCGGTCACGGACCTCGACTCACCCGCCGATTCCAGCAACCCGGCGCTTCTGCAGCATCTGGCGAATGAAATGGTCCGCCTGAAGTTCGACATCCGGGCCTTCATGCGCCTGCTCTGCAACACGCAGACCTATCAGCGCGAGGCGGTGACCGCCGAACTGGCGATGGGCGAGCCTTTTTATTTCCCCGGTCCGACGCTGCGCCGCATGACCGCCGAACAAGCCTGGGACAGCTGTGTCACGCTGGCGATTGGTGACAAGGTGGACCAGTTCAAACTTAAGCGCGCCGACACCTACGCCCAGGTCATGAACATGACGGGAACCGACATGTCGGTCGAGGTCATCAAGGAAAAGCTGACCGCCATGCAGGACATGCGGAAAAGCGCCGGCAGCGCCTTTGGCTTTGATGGCAAGGGCAAGGCTGGGGCGAAAAAGAAGCGCGCCATGGCCAGGGCCAGGACCGAAGCCTCGGAAGGTGAGGGTCCCAATCAGCCTGAAACGATGGGCGGCCTCGTGCTCGCCCGAGCCAGCGAGCTTCGCCAGCCGGAGCGAGACGATCATTTCCTGCGCATGTTCGGCCAAAGTGACCGGCAGATCGCCGACAGCAATTCCGAGGAGGGCAGCGTTCCTCAGGTGCTCATGCTCATGAATGGCGAAGCGCAGGGTGTGCTCAGCAGCCGTCAGGCGCTTGCCGTGGCCACGGCTGAAAAGCAGGAAAGCGCCCAGGGCCAGGTGGAAAGCCTCTACCTCAGCTTCTTCAGCCGCAAGCCAAGCCCTGAGGAGCTCAAGAGCATCTATGCCGACATTGAGGCTGGATTGAAACCGGGCGACCTCGCCTGGGTGCTGTTCAACTCCCGTGAGTTTGTGTTCGTCCAGTAAGCCGCCGGTCCATCCCTGATCCTCAAACAACGCCCTCATGAACAGAACGCCACATTCAACCGAGCTGGTGACCCGGCGTCACTTTGCGGAACAGGTCGCCAGGACAGCCCTCGGGGTGACCCTGCTGCCTCATCTCGTGCCTGCGGCCGAATCCGCAGCGCCGAATCCAGCCGGGCTTCCCGGCTTTGGAAAGGCCAAGAACGTCATCTGGCTGCAGATGATCGGCGGCATGTCACACATTGACACGCTCGACCCAAAGACGGGTGACAGCAAAGGCGCGCGCGACCCCATCCAGACCAAGGCTGACTATCAGCTCGGCGGCTATCTGCCCACGCTGGCCCGGGATCACGCCGACAAGCTGGCCATCATTCGCAGCATGAGCTCGAAGACCGGGGTTCACGCCTCCGGGCAGTATCTGATGCGCACCGGCTACGAGCAGCGTGGCACGATCAAGCATCCGGTTCTCGGCGCCTGGGCGCAGGAGTTGCTTGGCAAGAGCAGCAAGACCCTGCCTTCCTCCGTCTGCATCAACCGGGGCCCGGAGCACGGCAACGGCTTCTTCAGCGCCGCCTTCAGCCCTCTGCCCATTCACGATCCGGAGGCCGGACTGCAATACTCCACCTTCGCCGCCTCCGCCGACGTCATGAGTCGCCGCCTGGCTCTGCTGAACAAGATCGACACGCCGTTTCGCTCCAAGTTCCAGGACACCAACCTCAAGGCGTACACCGACTTCTACGACGACACCCTCAAGCTGTTGAGCAGTGACGACCTCAACGCCTTCAAGCTGACCGACGAGAAGGATGCGGAACGTGAAAAGTACGGCCTGAACAAGTTCGGCCAGGGCTGCATGCTGGCCCGCCGCCTGGTTGAGCATGGCGTCCGATTCATCGAGGTGACCCAGGGCGGCTGGGACATGCACAACGACATCGACGACGCCATGGAGGAGAACGGCACGATCATCGACACGGCCATCTCCGCACTGCTCGCGGACCTCAAGGAGCGCGGCCTGCTTGCCAGCACCCTGATCGTCCTGTGCTCCGAATTCGGCCGTGGACCCACGATCAACAGTCGCAGCGGTCGCGATCATCATCCCAAGGTCTTTTCCACGATGCTCGCCGGCGGCCCGGTTCGTGGCGGCACGATCTACGGCGCCAGTGACAAGGAGGGTGCCTCAGTGGCCGACAAACAGGCCAGCATCCAGGACTTCCACAGCACCATCGGTCATGCCATGGGCATGGACGTGAACCAGGTGGTCATGTCCCCCAGCAACCGCCCCTTCACCGTGGGCGATAAAGGCCAGGTCATTCCCGAGGTGCTGGCCTGATCCGAGCGGCATCCCTGGCGCTGAATTTGTTTCAGCGGCCCGGGGTGGCTTTGCCTACAGGTCAATCCAGACGGGTGTGCCTTCCGAGACGGCGTCGAAAAGCTCGACGACATCCCGGTTTCGCATCCTCACGCAGCCGTGGCTTGCCGGCCTGCCGACGCCCTTTTCATCGTTGGTGCCGTGGATGTAGATGTACCGCCCCCAGGTGTTGGCGTTCCTGGGTTCCAGTCCGTCGAGCCAGAGAATGCGTGTGAGGACCCAATCGGAGTCCGTGTCCATGCCGGGTTGCCAATGCCCGACGGGCTTTCTGGACTTGAAGATGGTGCCGGGTTCGGCGCCCTCCCCATGCTTCTCCCTGATGATGAAACTTCCCGGAGGCGTCTTGTTGCTGCCCTCAGTGAAGCCGATGCCAAATTTGGAGGTGCTGCACGGCCACTCACGCAGCAGGCGCTCATTTTCAAAAAGCCGCAGCCTCTGCGTGCCGATGCTGACTTCAATGCGTTTCATAAGGGGGGATTTCAACCAAGCGAAGAACCGACCCTCGTCATGCTTTCACGCTGACGTTTGAGCACGACTTCCCGGGCGGCGGCCGCCCTGGCCTTCGCGGCGGCTGGATCCTTGGCCATCGCCAGAACGGTTGCCGGAACACGCTTGAGCTCCTCCTCCTTGTCGAGGTCGAAAAGCCAGTCCTGCAACCCGATGTCCCGCCACATGAGGCCCTTGCTGGTCTGCTCCGCCCAGCGGCACACGATGGCGGGGATGCCGTTGCCGATGCACATGATCGGGCTGTGCATCTCCGCACCGAAAAGCCCGGCGCTGCGGACATAGGTGCTCAGGGCCTCCGCAGTCAGCCAGTAGTCCTTCCGCCAGACGACACGCGCCTTCACATCCTCGGGAAGCGGATCAAAAAGCATTTCGCGGTTCACCTCCATCTGGCTCGCATCCTCCGGGCACAGCAGCACCTTCATCTCGGTGCCACGCACGACATCCGTGATCGCCTGGCGCAGCGGCGCCAGGTCATGCTCCTTCATTTGCTCGTTCTTCTCGTGCTTCACCGGGTCGAACTTCATGCCCTTCTTGATCTTCCAGTAAGGGGTGTAACGCAGCCTGGCGATGCAGCAGAGGAACTTTCCGGGCTCCAGGCCGGAAGCCTTCAGATAAGCCTCCGCCTTCTCGTCGTCCCGCAGGTCCGTGGCAAAGGCTCCGTCGGGACCGAATTCCATGACCGGGCAGGTGCAGCCACGTTTCCTCGCCACCTCCAGGGAGACCGAATCGCGGAAATAAACAAAGCGCGCGACGCTGAGAACCTGGAGGGTCCTGGCAACGGCGGCCTCGCTGGAAGGCTTGGTCGATGCCGACCCCTGGAGGGGCAGAGTGATGCCGTAGACTCCATAGGGCTTGCCGGTTTCCTCATGCCACTTTTCGACATCCTTCTGGGCCACCAAGGACGGTCCCGAGCCATGGAGAAGGAAGTCGCATTCGGCAAAGGCGGTCTTGATGTCCTCGGCACCTTGCAGGATGCGCAGCCTGGGAAAACGCTTCATCAGCATCTCGGCGACCCCGTTGTCCACCTTGCTCGGCCACAGGCGCACCTCAACTTCCGGCAGATGCTTCTCGAGCAGCGCAAGCACGCCTGGGGTGTGGGCGATGTCCCCGATATTCACCGTCTGCCAGGAGGAGCGCAGGATGAGCCTGGCCGGACGGCCGGCTGCTGAAGCGGCTTGTGGGAGCACCGAGGCAAGGGCGGAGAGAAGAAAGGGGCGGCGTTGCATGGAATGGGAAAGCTTCAAGGTGGCGGCAGGCGCATTTTGGACAAGGAAAGTGCGGGCTCAGACCCGGGCTTTTGCGCGAGCGGTCGAGGTGCCGATCACCCGCCTTCCAAGTCTCCAGGCATAGGCGAGGGCGAAGGGCAGGAGGGCCCAGCCAAGCCACCAGCCGTCCATGTCACGATGGATGACGCCGAGGAGCAGGCAGCAGATGACGGGCGCGGAAAGCCCGGCCCAGTAGGGCGGCTGAACAAAAAGCACTTCAGCCTGGGCCAGGAGCTGATGCCAGAGTCCGGGCGGCACGGTGCCGGCGTCAGGCCGCAGGATCAGCAGGCCGTGATGTTCGTCGCCCTCGTCCTCCTGGGTGCCGGATTGCCGGAAAAGAAGGGAGGCATGGGCGCTGAGGGCGGTGGAAACCAGGGCCAGGGCTGCCAGGGCGAGGCTCGCCGAGACACTGGTGTTCACCATCGGAATGGAGATTTGCTCGTTCTCATAGGCATGCCGTACCGAGGCGTAAAGGTCATCCATGTCACCGGTCGAATCCGTCCATGCCTGGGCCTTGCGGCGGATGGCGCTTTCAATGTCGTCGGCCCGCATGGGCTCCGCATGCAGATGGGTCAGGGCTCTCAATGGCATGAGCTGCCAGTGCTCCTTTCCCGTCGCCGGATGCAGGCCTTTTTCGGCATTGGTGACTGTCACGGAAATCGGCGTGCGCTCATGCAGGTCGGAGTTCGGCAGGGTCACAAAGGTGAATTCATAAAGCGGTGCTGCGCTCACGTCGGCCGCCGCAGCGAGCCGCTTGTAGGAATTTTGTTCGGCTTGAAACCTGAGCCAGCCACCGCTGGGAAGAGGCAGCCGATGCACCGGGGATCCCTTGGCGTCAGCTATCCGGTCCGAGTCAAAGAAGCGGGCGATGGCATCGGCGGCGGGCAGGCTGGAGGCCGGGCTTGTGCTGCGTTCCAGTTCATCGGCCTCCTCCTGGCGCAGGCTGCCCGTCCCCGGGGCATCATGCGCACGCATCTGGCCTGCGGAGGCGGTCAGCAGCAGATGCGCGACATAAAGCTTCTCCAGTTTGGCCATGTCCGCCGTTTGCGATCTCCGGCTGCTGGAAAAGGAGACGCAAAGCACGACCACGAGAGCCTGGGTGAGCAGGTTGCTCCGTATTTTTTCAGCGAGGTCGGTCTGCATGGGCGGCGGGATGATTTTTCAGCCTAACGGCTACAGTCGGCATGACAAGCCCCGCCTCAAGCGCCGCGACCCCGGTATTCTCCTGGCGCCACGCCCACCCAGCGTTTGAAAACGCGGGAGAAGATGGCGCCGTTGGCATAGCCGACCTGCGCTGCGACAACCTCCAGCTTGTCATCACCGGCCTCCAGAAGCAGCCGTGCCTTTTCCATGCGCAGGCAGGTGAGGTGCTGCATCGGGCTGCGTCCCAGCTCCCTCAGGCAGAGCCGGCGCAGATGTTCGGGACTGCAGTGACAGCGGTGGGCCAGTTCCGCCAGAGTCCAGTCCCGCGCCAGATCCTGCACGGCGTCCGCCCAAAGCTTCGCCACGCGCGGCTCTCGGCTGCGCCAGGGCTGGGCGATGCGCCGGATGGTGGCGTGCAGCAGCTCCAGCCAGTGATGAAGCATTCTTGGTTCGCGCTCTCCCTCCCATTCGGAACGGATGCCCGAGATCAGGCGGACCACGTCGCCCGCCTCGGAGGTCGGCACCACCGGGGAGGACGCGCCGATGACGGGGGTGACAAAGGCCGGCTCGTCATAGCGGACCCAGGCGAAGCACCAGCGCTCGCGTCCGTTGGCCTCAAAGGCGTTCAGCACCCGGGGCGGAGCCAGGCAGATCATGCCGGGTTTCACCCGCTGCCATTTTCCATCCAGCAGGATTTTCCCCGTGCCGCTCAGGCAGGCCAGGACAAAGCTGCCCTCGGGCTTCATCCGTACCCGACGATAGGGCGGCAGCGCCTCATCCATCCCCAGCCGCGCAATGCGATGCTTTCCCATCTCCGCGCAAGCCTGCGCCTCCAAAATCCAGCGCCTTGTCTTCGGGCCGTCGATCGTGGTTTCGTGGAGGTTGTGGTCGGTTTCCATGCGGGTTCAAACACGCTTGAACATTGGCTGAATGATGTTCACCAGGATGCCATGAACTGGATCGGTGAGTGTGGCGGGCTCGGCGGAACTTGAAATGAAAAAAGATGACTGGCGCCCCGTCTGAAATCATCAGTTGCCGGTCAGCGACACACGTCCTGAGATCTGCGGTGCGTTCTTCGCACTGCTGGTCGGCAGCATGAAATAACCGTGCCCGGTGAAGCTTCCTGCACCGGGCACCAGCAAACCCTGGAACGTGATCTTCCTTTTGGCCGATGCGGTCGCTCCAGGAAGGGTGAATGAGCCGGCAAACGCTCCAGTGACCGGATTGTAGGTGGGCAGGGTGGCGGAATTGGGGTTTGTGCTGGCATCGAAGACGGCACGGTTGGTCAGACCTTTGGTGCTCGGATTCACGATTTGAAAGGGCACGCTGAAACTGCTTTCCGTGACGTTCAGCGGACTATGGCTGAAGTTCAGGGTGGCAGTTGCCCCAGGTCGCACGCCACCGGGCAGGATGGACATAAGGGCTCCACCTCGAATCGTCAGATTCACCGGCCCGAAACCGCTGGCGTAGGCATCCGTGGGCAGAGGGCTGATCGAAGGCAGTTTCAACCAGGTGGCCGTTTTCGCTTCCATGTCATTGGGATACATCCCTGCGAGGGTGCCGCCATCCCTGGGATATGAATGATAAAGGCAGATATGCCCGTTGGCGTCCAGTGGACTGCTAAAGCTAATCACGGAGCCATCGCCCAGCCTGCCGATGCAAAGGACCATGCTCTTGGAACTCTTTGTTGTCGCGCAGGTCAGGTAGCCAGTGCCAAATGGAACGTCCAGGCCGGTCTGTGAATGGGTGAGCGCGAGGTTGACGGAATAAGTGATGCCAGGAGAGGTTTGTGCTCCGCCGAAAGTGCGGGCAGTGGAGCCATCCAGGGTTTGCAAACGGAGGCGCAGCGAGTCCTGCTGGTAAGGAAAAGCACAGGTGAGAATCTGAGGGCCTCCCGGAACGGGCAGTGTGACGGTGAAGTCGGCGCCATCCATGTTCAAGGTCAGTCGACCGGCAAAGGGCACTGAGGTGCTGCCGGTCGTGAGCTTGCCGCTGCAGCCTCCTGTCGAGGTCACAGTCAATTCCAGGCGGGATGCAAGGTTGCGGTTAAGTGCCGCGTCGCGCGGGACCAAGGCGATGTAGCTGCCTGACAGCTTGGAGTGCAGCGCGTCAGAACGCCCGACATCGAAGTTCCATTGCACCGTTGTGGAGCCCCGGCCGTTTCTGGCCGTGATGATGGCGTTAAACTCGCCTTCCTTGTCAAAATGTCCCCTGATCCAGCCATCCGCCGACAAGGCCAGTCCGGGAGGCAGCCCTTTGACGCTGAGGGTGGCAGGCTGGCCTGTGACAAGGATCTGCTGGGCGAAGATGCTGCCCGCCTCAGCCTGGTAAACCCTGTTGCCCGGACTGATCACGGGTTTGGCGCTAACGGCGGCCTGGGTGATGATGACGGGAACGCCTCCGACGATCAGTTTCGTCTGACGTGTTGAGCCGCCCGTGTTGGGCAGGACTTTGAGCACAAGACTGGCAGATCCTGCGGTCGTGGGTAAGGTGGTGGTGATCCAGGCGGGCAGGCCGGTGACGCCCCACCAGACTTGCTCAGAAGCCGTGACCTGCAGCGTCAGCTGCGAGCCCTCCGGAGGTGCTTGCGTCGTTCCGCTGACCTGGATGCCTTCTGGCGCAGGAGTGGCAAGCGTGCGAAAAGTGCGCGTGCTGCCGATGACATTGCCAAGCTGACTCTGGCCGCGAAGGCGGTAGTGGTAAGTGAAGCCGGGGCGCAGATCGGTGATCGCGGCCACCACGTTCATGCTGGCCGTGCCAGCAATAATCCCGGGGCTGGCAGCGACGGTCATGCCGAGTGATGCGGTGGGGCCATAGTCAAAAAACAGCTGGCGGGAGACGCCCGCCGCCCTGGCTGTGCCTTGAAGAACAGCCGAGCTTGCCTTGATCTGCTGAGCGGCCCCGGTCATCACGGTGAAGGAGGAAGTGTTTACGCCAGTTCCTTGAAGAACGAAAGTAATCGCCGGCTCGTCACCATCGCTGCTGTGCAGAGTGAGCTCCGCCTGGCGGGAGCCCAATGACTTGGGGGAGAATGTCAGAGTAAGTTCAGCGCTGGCGCCAGGAGCCAAAGATTCGGGCGGCGGTGACTGGATGCTGAAGTCCTCCTGGGCGGCGCCGGTTACCTTGGCAACGATGCCCGTCAGGTCCAGGGAACCGTCATTGCGCACGGTGATGGTCGTGGAACTCCGTGCACCAAGGCCGGTGCCGGTCTCAACAAAGTCGAGGGTCGAGCCTCCATTCAGAATCTGAGCGCTGTCATCAAGCAGTGTGATCTCCTCGCCTTCGAAGCTGAAGTCCTGGATGGTTTCAAGAATGCCCGTGCTGCCGTTGTAAAGCCCTGTGCTGATGAAGGCGTGTGCGCGAATTTGCCCGACGGCCGGCAGGTTCATGCCGGTGATCTCCCAGCCGCCGATGATCCGCCGGCCAACTCCAAGGTCCGTCCAGGTATTTCCCCCGTCACGGCTCAGTGAAAACTGGGTCCGCATGGCCTCTGGGCTGCTGCCCCCTCGCATCCACGTCACATGGTTCCTGGAGCCAACGCTGATGCTTTCCGTCGCAGGATCATTGCATAGCTGGGTGAGGTTGGCGTCCGACACACCGTTGATGGAGTCGAACTTGCCACCGACCAGGAGCTGGCCGTCCCGGCGAAGCGCCAGGCTGTTGACAAGGGCGAAAAGCGACTGTGCTGCGACTTCGGCTGAGAACGTCAGGTCCTGGGCACCATTGGGCAGAAGTCGTACCACCTTGGTGGTGCGGACCTGATCGGCACTGCCGCCAAGGATGCTGCAGCCTCCCAGCAGAATTTTGCCATCAGCCTGCAGAGCGAGCGTGGTGAGCTGATCCTGGAGATAAATGCTTGGGGTGAACGTAGTGTCGAGAGTCAGGTCGGGCTTCAGCCGCCACACCTTTCGTCCGCTCCCACCTGATGAAAGAGCGATGCTGCCGCCGACCAGAAAGCCTCCATCCGGCAGGGGCAGAATGCATGTCACTTCTCCCCATAGAGGAAGTGTCTGAGTAATCGTGCCAAAACGGTCATAGACAAGGGCGCCGCTGGCGTGGCCCGCCAAAAAGCGTCCGTTCTCCAGCGGAACCATTGCCCAAATGTGTTGAGTCTGACTTTGTTTAAAGGTCAGGTCTGGACTGCCGTCGTCATAAAAGCGGCTGAGATAGCTCCAAATGAGGGAATTGGAGTTTAAGATGGTGTGTAGCCCCGTCATCAGAAAGCCGTCGCCATCCTTGACAATCGTGCTGGGGTTGCCGAAAAAGGCATGAATAGAACTGGGAAGGCGTAAGTCTTGCTGCCCATTGCTGAGCAGGCGGACAAAACCAAGCTGCTTGATGGACTTGCAGCCTCCCGCGAGCAATGAACCATCCTGAGCCGTGAGCAGGCTGAGGAATGTCCCCTGAAGCTCAGGCAAGAATTCGGTCACCAGAGCGCATTGAGTGTTGATTTTGGCCAGGCCTGGACGCTGCAAGCCACCCATGCTGCCAAAACTCCCGCCCAGGGCCAGGTTGCCATCCGGCTGATGAGCGATGATCTTCACCTCGCCGTCGGGTTGAGGCACCCGAAGATCCAGGTTTACGTCCCCCGGGGTGGCGGCTTTGCGCTTCAGCGTGATCTCGTAGGTTCTCATGGTGACACCATCTGCAGCAATGACGGTGATTGTGAGCAGCTGTGTTGCCGCGCGGGAGAGAGTGAGGGGAACCACATTGGATGCGGCTGCCGGATTGCCGTTCACGGAATATTTGATGAGGGAGTCCTCGAGATAGTCGGTGTAGATGGTGAGGGTTGCCGCCATCAGGTTCGCTGGGACATCCATGCTGTAGGAGAGCCAGTCGCGATGAAAACCCTCCTTCACCAAAGCTTTTGAAACCGTGACTGCACCGGGTTCGGCCCACTTGAGAACCACCGAACTGACATCGGATCGTGCGGCTGTGGCGGCCGCGCCTGCGAGGGCAATGTCGAATACGGCCTCATCTGGATCATTGGCGGAAAAGACCAGTGAGGCGGAATGACTGCCTCCTGAGATGGCTGGATCGAACTCAATGTCCAGTGTGGTGCTGCGATCAGGGGCGAGCAAGGGCTGAAATGAATGCATATCCAGTCGGAAGGCAGCCTGTGATGACAGCGTTGGTGTGCCCAGAACCAGCGAAGTGCTGCCCATGTTTTCGATGATCAGCCGCTTTTTTTGCTTCGCAGTGGAAAAGCTCAGAGCACCGATGGCGTCGGTCAGTTCACCTTCTCCTTCGACGGTGACACGCACCTCGGGGGCGGGCGAGCCAGTGACCCGATATTCATGGACCCAATGTCCTGATGAGCCTCCCCAGCTTCCTGGCACATAACCCTGGGCTCTCAGCAGTGTGCCATCGGCAAGGCCCCCGGTGACGGCCTGCCAGCCATTGCCCGTTTTGCTCATGAAGCCGAGAGGTGCCCATGTCGCGCCATGATCGGTGCTGGCAGCCAGGCGGACGTTGAGCATGTGTGCCGCACAGCCTTCACGGGTCCAGTTCACGATGCCGTGCAAGTCATTCTCAAGCAGGGAGGTGATGCCGCCGCCGTCAAATGCGTAAAGTGACGGCAAGAACTGGCCATAGGTCGTTTCGACAAACCGGACGCGGCCTGTCAGCAGGCCGCCAGATTGACGCAGACAAAGTGAGGTGACGGACGCCATGCCCATGTTTGCCCACATGAGGTCAGCCGTGCCGGATGGATTCAGGCAGGCCACGCCGTTTCGCGTGGCGCCCCCGATGGAACTGAAATAGCCGCCCACGAGGATCTGGTCGTTTGCGAGCGGCAGAATGCTTTGTACGACATTGTTCGGAGCTGGATTGAAGGCTGCATCCACCACGCCAGCGCTGCTCAGCCTGCCAAGACGTGGGCGTGAAGACCCGCCCAACATGCTGAAGGCGCCGCCCACCAGAAGATTTCCTCCAGCATCCTGGGTCACGCTGTAAACGATGTTGTTCGCCGTACAGGTCCAGGAAGGGTCCGTGCTGCCGTCGGAAAGCAGGCGTGCCAGATGAGATGCGGAGCCTGAATTGAGTGAGGTGAATTCACCCCCGACAATGATGCTGCCATCACTTTGAGGACAAAGGGTCCGGGGGGTGCCGTCGAGGACGGCGGCAAAGCTGGTGTCCACGACTCCTTCGTCGGAGATGCGGGCCACACCCTGCTGTCGTATGCCCAACAGCAGACAGCCATTTGCCTGCAATGCCATGCATGATATCATGCCCGGCGTAACAAACTGAGGGTTGAAGGTGCTGTCCACCGTGCCGTCTGCCAGCATACGGGCGACGCCCTGCCGTGTTTGTCCGTTCACCTGGCTGAAGGGGCCGCAGATGTAGATCCGTCCCAGCGGGTCAACGATGATCCCCTGGACAGTTCCGTTGGCCGTCACCTGGAAACTTGAGTCAGGGGAGCCATCAGGGAGGCATCTTATCAGAGGGCTCCAGGCCCTGCCGTTCTGATAATACAAATTGCCTCCCACCAAGATCCTGCCGTCCGCTTGTTCTGCGATGGCAAAAACATCACCGAGCACAGACTGAGTGAATCCGGTGCTCGAAGATCCAGGAGCGGCGACTGCTGCCGAAAACAGAAGCTTTGCCAGAAGAAAGGGTAAAGCGAATTGGTGCAGGTTTAGTTTAAATAAAATCACCAAGGTAATTTATGGCATGATTCTGATGGGCTGCAAGGTGCGGGAGTCGGCTGGCGAGCTGGATCATGCGGGCATCGAAGTGCATTTCAGGCATGACACCGTGCATGGCGGCCTGCTAGCCTGCTTCCCGTATCCCGTATTCTCTCGACCCATGCGCCGACCATTCGCCCTTCTGGCCTTCTGCTCTCTGCTCTCTGCTCCCTGCCTTGCGGAGCCCTTGTCGCTCTTTGACGGCAAAACCCTCGACGGCTGGGACTTTGACCCTGCCATGTGGCGTGTCGAGGATGGCGTCATCACCGGCGGCTCCACCACGGAGAAGATCAAAAAGAACGACTTCATCAGCACGAAGAAGTCGTATCAAAACTTCGAGCTGAAGCTCAAGATCAAGGTCAGCGGCGACCCGAAGACCGGCATGCTCAACAGCGGCATCCAGATTCGCAGCGTGCGGGCCGAGGGCGGCGCGATGAGCGGCTACCAGGTGGACTGCGGCGCGGGCTGGTTTGGCAAGATCTACGATGAGCACCGTCGCAACAAGGTCATCTGGGCGCCCACGCCCGAGCAGCAGGCTGCGCTCGACAAGGCGGTCGATGTCTTCGGCTGGAATGAGTATCGCATCCGTGCCGAAGGACCGCGCATTCAGACCTGGATCAACGGCGTTCACTGCATGGATTACATGGAGGCCGATCCGAACATCGCGCTCGACGGCCACATCGCCCCGCAGGTGCACAGCGGCGGCGTTTGCCTCGTGCAGGTCAAGGATGTGACGGTCGAGGAACTTCCCGCTACGCCCGGTGCGCCGACTTGGGAGTCTCTTGGAGGTGTCGAGGCCGCCAGGAAGAAGGTTTCAAGTTCCAAGTCTCAAGTTCCAGGCAACGTTAAACCAGAAACCGGAAACCAGAAACGCGACATCTCCTACAACAACGTCCAGGGAACCGCCTTGTCCGCGCAGGAGCAGCTCAAGAAGTTCAAGCTGCCCGAGGGTTATGAAATCGAGCTCGTCGTGCAGGAGAGCGAGGGCCTTGGCAAGTTCGTCAGCGTCTACTTTGACCAGCGCGGCCGTTTGTGGACGCAGACGGCCCTCGAGTATCCCGTCGATGCGAATGAAAACCCCGCCGCCGCAGAGGCAGTGTATGCGGGCAAGGGCAGGGACAAGGTGCTCGTCTATCCGCGGGAGTCGGTGAATGGGCCGATTCCCGCGGGTGGACTCACGAACCCGACCGTGTTCGCCGACGGCCTCGCCATTCCGCTCGGCATCCTGCCCTGGGGCAATGGCGACACCTGCTACGTCCAGCACGGCCATGATTTGAAGCTCTACAAAGACACCAATGGCGACGGCAGGGCGGACACCTTTGACGTCATCCTCACCGGCTTCGGCGTGCAGGACTCACATCTCTTTCCGCATCAGTTCACGCGCGCACCTGGCGGCTGGATCTGGATGGCGCAGGGCCTGTTCAACAACAGCCAGGTGCACAAGCCGGGAAGTGACAAGGTTGTCGACTGGACAAAGTGCAGCATGGCCCGCATGCGTCCGGATGGCGGCGAGTTCGAGGTCATCAGCACCGGTCCGAACAACATCTGGGGCCTCGTGATCACTGGCGAAGGGGAGACCTTCATTCAGGAGGCCAACGACTATGGCTATCCCATCATGCCCTTCCATGAATACGCCTATTATCCCGGCGGCATGGAAGCCTTGAAGAAAAGCTACCAGCCCGATTTCCCGCCGCAGGCCGACTTTCGCATGGGTGGCACCGGCTTGAGCGGCCTTGCGCTCATCGAAGGTGGACCGCTGAAGGACAGCCAGGCAGCGCATACGATGGCCGTCGCCAATCCCATCATATCGAAGATTCAAACCATCGCCATGCATCGTGATGGCCCGTATTGGAAGCTCGCTCAGCTCGCCGATCTCATCACCTGCGAAGACCCCTTCTTCCGCCCCGTCGCCCTCACCAACGGCCCCGACGGCTGCATCTACATCGTCGACTGGTATAACAAGATCATCTCCCACAACGAAGTGCCGAGGGCGCATCCCGACCGCGACAAGACACGCGGTCGCATCTGGCGCGTGAAGCCCAAGGCAGTGAAGACCGAAGTGGCTGACTACACCCGGCTCAGTGCCGAAGAGCTGATCGCATTGCTTGGCAAAGAGCCTGTTGCTAATGCGCATCTCGCGTGGCAAACGCTGGCGGATCGAGATGGCACCAAAATCATTGACGCATTGGATGACGTCACCGTCGATAAAGCCGCCGCACCCGCTCAACGCATCCAGGCCCTGTGGAGCACCGATGGCATTCAAGCTGTGGACTCTGATATGCAGTTCTCAATGCTTGAGCATGAGAACAGAAACATCAGACGCGAAATTGCCTTTGCCTTGGGCAACAAGCTCCGGCTCCACAATGACACAGAAGACTATGCTGGGGGTGACCATATTGTCGATGAGCGCCTTTCAAAGCTCCAAAGCGATCCAGACCCAGAGGTTCGGTTGAAAGTCATTCAAGCTCTTGCCGCAGCGCTGGTTTCAAATCCCAGGCATCAAGTGCAAACGCTCTCGAAAATGCTGTCCTTCGCCCAACCCAGCCTCCCCGGACCTACCGTCCAATCCTCCCGCGGCAACAGGCAGATCCCCGTGCGCGAGGCCTACGACCGCGAGTTCGAACGCTTCCTGGTTCGCATGTTCCTGGAGCGTCATCCGGACATGGTCGCAAAGTTCCTCGATTCTGAAGCTGCTTCGAAGCTGCCCGTCGAGGCGCGCGTGCTTGCCTCGCTCGCTCTTGAGCCGAAAGCCAGCGCGTCGCGCGTCGCCAAGCTGCTGCCGCAGCTCGACCGCGCTCCGAATGACGAGGAACTCCTGCGCCTCGCCCAGTTTCCCGCCGAGCCCGGCGTCGGTGAATCCTTGAAGGCGCTGCTCACCCACGAAAAAACCCGTGCCGCCGTCGCCGAGAAGCTCCTCGCGCAGCGCACGAAGATTGACGTCGCGAAAATTGACCGGTTGATCAGCCTTGCCGCGGAGCAGATGTTGCAAAATGCGGACGCCAAGGTGCGCCGGCAGGCGCTGGATCTTGTCATCGGATTTCAACGTGGACCGGAAGACGTCATCCTCCAGCCATTGATGGACCGTCAACAACGTGTCTTACAGAAGGAACCCGTTCCCATGGACACCCGTGGCGAGCTGGTCCACCGGCTAAAAGCTCTTACGGCCATGCGCACCCAGGAGGCCGAGTTGTTTTATGTGCTGGCCGAATCCGATCCCGACGGCGGCGTGCGTGACGCTGCGCTGGACGCCCTCATTTCCACCAGCACCAACGTGGCACGCAGCGCCTGCGAAAGGCTTTTTAAACTGTATGGCAAACTAAGCCCCGAGCAGCGCAGGCGGGTGCTGCTGCCGCTCTCCGGCCAGGCCGAAGGGGGGGCGAACTTCCTGATGGCCGCCGTTCTGGACAAGACGGTGCCCGTGAACGACCTCGACTTTGTCATTCTGGAACGCCTCGCCACAGTGCTTGGTGACGATCCGGCGCTCGAAAAATTGCAGCAGCAGCTCGGTGGTATCTTTCGCGAGGTCTTGCTGCTCGACGGCCAGGACACGGCGTGGGTCGATTCGAAGATCACCCTCGATGGACCCTTCACGGTGGAAGCCTGGGTGCGCCTTGCCCCCGGCATCGGCAATGAAGACGGCCTGCTCGGCGTGAAGGGCGGCGTGGACATGAACTTCTTCGCCGGGAAATTCCGTGTCTATGCCGGTCCCGAACTGCATGACGTCTGCGTGGCGAACAAACCCATGACGCCCGATCTCTGGACGCATCTCGCCGTCACTCGCGATGAAAAAGGCCACATTCGCATCTACCAAAACGGCGAGCTCGACGCTGAAGGCACCAAGCCTGCCCCTCAAAAATGGGAACACTGCCAGATCGGCTGGAGCGGCCCCAACAAGGGCACCGAAGGCGCGATGATGGAGTTTCGTGTGTGGAAGGTGGCTCGGAGCGCTGCGGAGATTCGCGGTGCCTTTGATAGGTCACATGCGACCCATGAGACTCATGGGTCCTATCTGACAAAAGACGCCAAACTGGGCAAAGGTGCCCGCATGGCCAAAACCATCGACACACCGCCCCTGCTCACCGAAGAGGCGGCGAAGTCTCTTGACGCCAAGTTCGCCAAGTTCTCAGCCCTGGCCGGCAAAGGCAATCCAGAGGCTGGGAAGTCGCTCAGCGCCCTCTGCATGGCCTGCCACCAAATCGGCAGCGCGGGAGGTCAGATCGGTCCGAACCTTTCCGGTGCGGGCGCGATGGGCTTGGAAGCCGTTTTGCGCAACATCCTCACGCCCAACGCTGCGATGGAACCCGGTTACCGCATCTTCCGCGTCGAGATGAAAAATGGCGACCTTATTGACGCCTTCTTCGTGAGCGAAGACAAGGACGCCACCATCATCCGTCAGCCGGGTCTGCCCGACCGCCGGCTCAACAAGGCCGATATTCGAAGCACCCGTTTCATCCGGCGCAGCCTGATGCCAGAAGGCCTTCTCGACGGTCTGCAGGATGCGCAGGTGGCGGATCTTCTCGCTTATCTGATGACCTTGAAGGGCTGAGGCTGCTCGGCTTCCTGTCCGCGCCGGGTTCATGCATGAAATGCAAAAATCATTGGTGGATTGGCATCGCTGGCCTTACGTGCAGTCCTTTCAGGACAAGCTTGGACCTGTTAAGTCGGTGAATCGGGCCCATCTTTTGAACACCTTATCAAATCCTCTACAGGCCTTGAGTGAGCAAGAATTGCCAACCCTTGGGATGGTCGGAGGATTAAGTTGTCATCCCAGTCTGACCTATGCTTGGATGTGAGAGACTGTTTCAAGCTTTCGATGGCCGAAAACCCCGCATTTCCTCAAACTCGCTGGACGCTTCTCAAGGTGTTGCGTGATGGCTCGGCCGAAGAGGCTCAGTCAGCTCTTGAAACCCTGTGCTCGGCGTACTGGTTCCCGCTTTATGTCTATGCACGCAGCCGGGGGTTGAAGGAGTTTGACGCTGAGGATTCCGTGCAGAGTTTTTTCGCCCATGTCCTGCGCAGGGAGCTGTTTGCCAGGGCTGAGAAGGGCAGGGGCAGGCTGCGCTGGTTCCTGCTTTCCGCCTATGAGCGGTTCAGGATCAATGAGTGGCGCAAGAGCCACTCTGCCAGCAATGCAGCAGTCGTGGAGTGGCCGCTGAGGATGTCCGCTGAGGAGGCCGAGCAGCGTTATTTGCAGAACACCAAGGAGGGCGAGGATGCCTTCACGCTCTTTAACAGAGAGTGGGCCAGAAACCTCTTGGAACGCTGCCTGGACGAGCTTCGAAAAGAGCATGCGGAGGAAGGCCAGGAGGAGCGGTTTGAAGCCCTCGCCACCGTGATGATTGGATCCAGCCTGGAGGGCGGGCCGGCAAGTCTTGCTGAAAAGCTTGGCATGAGCCAGGTTGCCTTCCGGCAGGCCCTTTACCGGCTGCGCAGAAGATATCGCGAAAAGATTGAGTCAGAACTGGCGCTGATCCTTGGCACCTCGGACCAGGAGGTCATTCGGAGTGAGATGCAGGAGCTGTGCAAATCCTTCGACTGACATCATGTCCGAGATTGCCTCCAGATTCATCCAAGGCAGGGAACGCCTCATTCTTTCCCTGCTGCTTGAAGAGGCGGAGCCGGACGCCGGGCAAACATCTTGTGAGGCGAGTTCAAAAATAGGACCCTACGTCCTGCTTGAACCTCTGGGCGAGGGCAGGGTCGGGATGACCTGGCTTGCCAGGCAGGAGCGGCCTTTTCAGCGCGAGGTGGTGCTGAAACTCATGAAGACCGGCATGGACAGCCGCCAGGATCTCGCGCTTTTCAACCTAGAGCGTCAGGCCCTGACGGCCATGGATCATCCCGGCATCGTGGCCTTGCTGGACATCGGAGTGACCCTGGACGGGCGGCCGTATTTTGTCATGGAACACGTTTCCGGGCGCTCCTTTGCGGAACTGACCGGGGAGACGTCGGTCACCTGGCAGGAGAAGCTCGAGCTTTTCAACCAGGCTTGTCTGGCGGTCGCCCATGCCCATGGGCGTGGAATCATCCACCTGGACCTTCAGCCTGCGAACATCAGGGTGACGGAAAGCGATGGAAAACTGGTTTCCAAAGTCATCAATTTCGGTGTGGCCAGAACGCTTCCCAAGCAGTGGTGGGGCGATCTGGCTCCAGTTCGCGGTCCCGGTCCAAGGTCCAATTCGCGATTCAATGCGCCGGAACTGCTGGCCGGAGATTCCTTCATGGATCTGCGCAGCGATGTGTATGCCATGGGTGTCATCCTGCACGAACTGCTGACAGGGACAAAGTTCCCCGGCCCCGGTGCATCGGCGCTCTCTCCGCATGACTATCAAGACCTTCCCGCAGCCCTGGGGGACATCGTCCGGCAGGCCACCGCACTCAAGCCCGAGGAGAGGCATGGAAGCATCAGCGCCCTGCTCGACAGGCTTGCGCCTCTTGCAGGCAAGACGGTTTGCCCGGCCGAGGATGGATCCTCTTGACTGAAGCCGCTTCTGCGGGCGTATGAACATACCGACCATGCGCCTCATTTCCGCCTTCCTGGTTTTTTCAAGCCTCAGCGCCTCCGCCCAGACGGAGTCCGATTTTCTGACGAACATCCGGCAGCTCACCTTTGAGGGCCGCCGTGCGGGTGAAGGCTATTTCAGCGCCGATGGCGGCAGGATGGTTTTCCAGTCGGAGCGCGAGCCGGGCAACCCCTTCTATCAAATCTACCTGATGGACCTGGAGACAGGCGACCAGGAACGCATCTCCCCCGGCATGGGCAAGACCACCTGCGCCTGGATTCATCCCGACGGCAGGCGCATCCTCTTCGCCAGCACGCACTCCGATCCACGGTCCAAGGAGCTGCAGGCCGCCGAATACAAGGATCGCGAGACGAGCCGGGTGCGGAAGTATTCCTGGGACTACGATGAAAACTACGACATCTGGGAATATGGCCTGGCGGACAAATCCCTGAAGAAGCTGACGAACCAAAAGGGTTACGATGCCGAGGGGGGCTGGTCGCCCGACGGCAAAAAACTGGTCTTTGCCAGCAACCGTTCCGCCTATGAATCCGAGCTTTCCAAGGAGGACCAGGAGCGCTTGAAGATCGACAAGCAGTACTTCATGGAGATCTACATCGCGGACGCCGACGGCTCGAACGTGCGGCGTCTGACCCGTGAACCCGGATACGACGGCGGCCCTTTCTTCAGCGCCGATGGTTCGCGCATCTGCTGGCGCAGGTTCACCCCCAAGGGGGATGTCGCCGAAGTCTGGAGCATGAACACCGATGGCACTGACGCCCGCCAGCTCACCCGGCTTGGCGCCATGAGCTGGGCCCCGTATTTTCATCCAAGCGGGGAATACCTGATCTTCACCACCAACCTCAACGGGTTCGCCAATTTCGAGCTCTACCTGGTGGATGCAGCCGGCGGCCGCCCCCCTGTGCGTGTCACGACCACGGACGGATTTGACGGCCTGCCGGTCTTCTCTCCGGATGGCAAAAAGCTGTCCTGGACCAGCGGACGCACCGCCGGCGGCCAAAGCCAGATCTTCATGGCGGACTGGGATCATGACCATGCCCGCGTCGCGCTGGGGCTCGACAAGAAGCCGACACCTGCCGCAGCAGCAGCCATCAAAGCGCCGGATGTGGCTGCGACAAAATCTGACATCAGTCCGGAGGACATGCGCCAGCATGTGACCTTCCTGGCCAGCGACGAGCTCGAAGGACGTCTCACCGGCACTCAGGGTGAAAAGCTTGCCACACAATATGTTGCCGATGTGTTCAAGGCCGTCGGTCTCCAGGAGTATGGTGACGAGGGCTGGTTTGAGCCTTTTGACTTCACGGCCGGAGTCGCGCTCGGTGAAGGCAACACCCTTTCACTGGATGCTGAGACGCAGGCGGTGGATCGCGACTGGCGACCGCTGTCCTTCAGCCAGCTTGGCGGGGTGAAGTCGTCACCGGTGGTGTTTGCCGGCTACGGCATCGAGACACCGGACGAGGCCACGGGTGGTGATGGCAAAAAGCTGGAAACCTACAGCAGCTATGCGCATCTGGATGTGAAGGACAAATGGGTGCTCGTGCTGCGCTACCTGCCTGAGGGCGTCAGCAAGGAGCGCCGCGATGACCTGAGCCGTTATGCCAGCCTGCGTCACAAGGCGCTGGTGGCACGCCAGAAGGGCGCGAGGGGGCTGATCATCGCCAGCGGGCCTAACAGCAAGGTGGTGGAACAGCTGGTGCCCATGAGCTTCGACGCCTCCCTCGCGACCTCGGGCATTGCCGCGATCAGCGTCACAGACGCCCTGGCCGACAAGCTCCTGAAGCCGGCCGGCAAGACGCTCAAGGAGCTTCAGGACAAGCTCGACACGGGAGATCTCATGGGCGGCATCGACTGCGGGAAGATGCTGGTTTCCGCCAAGATCGACATCCGGCAGGAGAAGAAGACCGGCCGCAATGTGCTGGGCGTTCTGCCGGCCCGGGACAAGCCGGATCCGCACGTCGCGCCGCTCATCGTCTGCGCGCACATCGACCACCTGGGCAGCAAGGGCGGGGGAAACTCCCGGGCCAAGGGTGAAGATCTGAACAAGATTCACCATGGGGCGGATGACAATGCCAGCGGCGTCGCCGGCGTCATCGAGATCGCCCAGTATCTGGCCGACCAGAAGAAGCTGGGGAAAATCAAGCTGACCCGGGATGTGATCTTCGCCGCCTGGAGCGGTGAGGAGCTTGGACTGCTTGGCAGCAATCATTTTGTGGAATCCCTGGCGAAGATGTTCCGAGGGGATCCCAATGGCAAGCTGACCGGCATGTTTGCCGCCTGCCTGAACATGGACATGATCGGCCGGTTCCAGAAGACGCTGGTGCTTCAGGGTGTTGGGTCGAGCACCTGGTGGGCAAGGGAGATTGAAAAGCGCAACGCCCCCATCGGGCTGCCGGTGACGACGCAGAATGACGCCCATCTTCCCACGGACAGCACGACCTTTTACCTGCGTGGCATTCCGACCCTGAACGCCTTCACCGGGAGCCATTCGGACTATCATCTGCCAAGCGACACGGCGGAAAAGATTGACTATGAAAACGCCGCAAAGATCGCCCGGCTCATGGGGCTCATCGCCCGCAGCATCGCCACGGCGGACAGCAATCCGGATTATGTCGCCATGGAGGCTCCGAAGAACCAGGGAACACGTGGCGGCCTGAGGGCCTATCTGGGCACCATTCCAGACTACGCCCAGGGCGACACCAAGGGCGTGAAGCTCAGTGGCGTGTCACCGATCGGCCCGGCTGCAAAGGCCGGGGTGAAGGGCGGTGATGTCATCATCAAGCTCAGCGGCAAGGACGTGCTGAACATTTATGATTACACCAGCCTGATGGGTGAGCTGAAGATTGGCAAGGAAACCACGATCACCGTGCTGCGCGAAGGCAGGGAGCTCACCTTAAAGCTGACGCCCGGCTCCCGGGAGTGATGCCCGGCTGCTGCGGCACGTCCGATCACGGGGCGGGTGCGTCCCAGATGGCGACGCCCATGTGGTAGCGCTGGTGATTTTTGCTGCTCTTTGAATACCAGGCGGTCACAAGACGGCCGTCGGCACGCTGAACCGTGCTGGGATAGCCGCAATCCGAGTTCAGCGTGTGCGCGATGCGCACCGGTTCGCTCCAGGTCCGGCCTTCATCCGCTGTCAGCCTGGCCAGCACACCGAACTGATCCTTGATCCGGCTGCCATGGGAAAGCAGGATCCGTCCGTCCTTGAGCCGGACGATGTGACCATTGATCTCATTCTTGGCGGTGGCTCGCCGCGGCTCCCCCCAGCTGACGCCGTCGTCCTCGGAGATGAAGATGTCCATGCCGGTCTCCCTGGCTGCAGCCATCCAGCGCCTGCCTCCCAGATGAAGGAGGGTGGTCTCGTTGCCTGTGGGATGAATGGTGCCCGTGCGGCTCCAGGTCGCGCCGTCGTCGTCGCTGCGGAAATGCCAGGAGCGGTAGCCCTTGGTTTTCGTGCCCTTGGCCGGATCTGTGAATTCGCCGCCATAACAAGAAACGTGGAGGGATCCGTCATCACCCTGCTTGATGTCGCCAAAGGGAATGTAGTTCGTCCATCCGGCGTCGGGGGCTGGAAACTTCTTCAGCTGCGTCCAGGTCCTGCCTCCGTCGGCGCTGCGGCAGATCCACAGGGGGAGGATGTCATCGCGGAAGGCGGCCTGCTTCGGCCGCTGCGGCTGCTTCACATCCGTCCAGCCGGAGCAGAGCACCAGTAGGTCGCCGTTTTTCGCCAGTCCTGCGGCGTGGTTCATCCGGTTCGTGCGCGGTTCGTTGGGCGCGGGAATGCCTCGCTTCTCCCAGAACTCGCCCAGGGCGCTGTTCCAGCACTCCACGGCACCCTCCATCTGGCCATGGCTCGGCCTGCCAAAAAGCGTGGCATTGATGCTGCCGTCCGGCAGCAGGGTCAGGGCGGGCCAGGCGCAGACGTTGTCGATGGCGACATAGCGAGCCGTCTCCCCGGCCTGGAGAGCCGCATGGACAGCGAAGAGGAGGATGAGTGGCAGACGTTTCATGGCAGGCATCAGGGGATTGTTGCTTCCGGCAGGGCGGTTCAGTCGGCAAACTGCAGGGCATAGAGGTCCGCATCCTTCATCTGGATGCGCAGGCGCACGGCGCCGCCGCCAAGCCCGGTGGTGTCCAGCACCGCCGTCTCGAACTCATCCCCGAAGATCTCCGCAGATTTCGCCACGATCTTGCCCTGGTCGTCGATCGCTTCGATCATGATGAAGCCCGTCGCCGAGGTGGAGAAGTTGAGCCGCAGCTTGCTCCCTGAAACCTTGAGGGGATGGGTGGTGAACTCTCCGCCCCTGGCGTCGGCATGCATGGAGGCGAAGCCTTGCTTGCGCACGGTCAGCCGCCGGATGCGATGGTCCGGATGACGGTAGTGCTCGCTGATGTAAAGCGACCATTCGGTGTCGCTGGATTCATAGATGCCGCAGGCGGTCATGTTGCTGCGTTCGGTCCAGTTCATGAGGTCGGGGCCGGGTCGCACCCAGGCTTCGAGGAAGGGGCGGTCCCAGTGGGTGCCGTCTCGGCTGGACATGAAGACGGCGTCACTCACGCCCGGTCCGCCCGAATGGCCGGGAACCTTGACGCGGCTGGTGGCGAAACGTTTGGGGAAGGACAGGAAAAGATGCGGGGCGCTGGGGCAGGGGACGGTGGCGCTGGTGTAGAAATGCTCGGCGGGAACATCCTTTGCGTAGGTGTGCGGAACACCGTCGCTCCAGGCCAGAAAATCCGTCGAGGTCATGCTCTGGATGGCGCGGACCTTGTTGGAGAATATCCGGCTGTAGCTGGCATAGCGGCCTCTTGTGGAATCCCAGAAGGCGAGGTTCTGCGAATCAAAGGCCCCCTTGGTGATCACCGGCTCTGTCTTCATCTTTTTCCAGTGGATGCCGTCCGGTGACACAAAGGCGTACAGGCCGCCTGGAGTCTCCCCCTGGTGCCAGTTCTTGCCGGGTTGCTTGACGCCGCCCAGCGCTTTGTAGCGCTCCTCCGGGCCGGCCTTTGGATTGCTGTCCAGAAACGGGGCGAAGTTATGCGACTCGACACCGCGCCAGACGACGTTGTTGTCCTTGGTGCCTCCGGCCTCGATCAGGCCGAGCTTCGGCCGGGTGAAATGGATGCCGTCCTCACTTTCCACAAAGCAGGTCACCTGGGCGTCGCTGTGGTCGCTGCCACCCGCCGAACCACGGTAGTAAAGGCGCACCTTGCGTCCGTCCTGGATGACCGAGAAGTAGCCGCAGGTCGAGCCCTCCCAGGGCTTGTCCGTCGTGAGCACGATCTCGCGCCTGACGGGTTCATGAAGCTTCAGTTCCAGTCCCTTTTTGGAGGCGACGAGAAATTCATCCACGAAAAGCTCCCATCGCGAGCCGATGTCCAGTGGTTCGGCGGCCTGGGTGCCGAGGGTGAGGGCGAAGGCGGAAAGGAAGGTGGCTGCTTTCATGGCGTGTCGATTTGAAACGCAAAACGAGGAGGCAAACCAACTTTGCACCGCTGGTCCTTCGAGCGGACCACGGCTTCATCAGGTGTCGCCTGGGTCCGCCATCACCTCGCAGTCCGAGAACAGCACGCACCAGTTCCAGAGCGGGTAGGGCTTGCCCGCCCGGGTGCCGTAAGACGCGTCACCGAACGAGTGAACGGAGGTCTCCGGGTCGGAATCACGCAGGTTGCCGTAGCTGAAGGAGCGTTGAGCGGTGACGACCTGGCCTTTCTCGAAACGGATGGCGTTGCGAAGCTCCCTGGGGTCGTGGCGCAGCAACGTTCGGCCGCCGTCTTCACGAACGGATCGGATGACGACGCGCGCGGAAGCTCCCGTCAGGCTGGTGACCAGAAACGCGCCTTCGTTGATCAGCGGGCGCAGGCGGGCCGCCAGGCGGCCTTCCAGGATCATTTCCTCCTGGTCACCTTGCGCCTTTTGCAGATCAACGATGCTGCCGAGCGCCATGGCAAAGGGGTGCCCGTAGCTGAGCCTGCATGTTTCATTTTTTGGAAGCGGGGCCGCGAGCTGGATGCGAATGCTTGTGGGGCCGCTGACCGTCACGGAGCTGAGCGTCACCGTCCTCTCCTTGCCATCATGCAGGCGAAAGCCAGCCAGCGAAGTGAAGCCGTTTGAGGTGGCGATTTCCTGGCGTGCCAGAAAATCCGTGTCGATGACCAGCGGAGGGCGTGGCACCGTGAATTCAACCTCCAGGGCGTCGCGTGATGCCATGAGCCTGGCCTTGCGCGGCCGCAGCGGCTGCCATGCCTCACCTTCATCCAGGACGCGATGCATGACCTTGCCCACCTGCTCCCCCCACCAGCGTTCTCCATCGGCGGAGAGATGGATCGGGTCGCCATGGCGATCCGGAGGATAGCGGCTGTGGATGGCGCTTGTCACCGCATAGTGCGGCCCCACGAGATGGATGTGGGGATCCTGGTCCGCCGCCATGAGCTGCGCCTCCCCCGCCGGTCCCAGTGTCTGGTAGGTGAACATCGGCAGGGCATTCTTCTGCCCGGTGATCGCCCCAAGTTCTGTTGACCATGCTTTTCGATAGGCGATGAGCTGGTCACGGTACCAGGCAAGCCCCGCCTGGCGCGGCAGTTCCTTGTCCCAGCGGCTTGGCATGATGCCTCCCGTCGGGCCGCCGTTGCCCTCACCCTGCATCCAGTAAAGCGCCTCGATGCGGAACGACTTTCCGTTCGCCCCTGCCTGCTGCGCCGCGCGTCTTGCGTCATCCAGGCTGGTCCGGTAGTAGCCGCCGCCGTGGCGCCGTGATGGCGGCGTGCGTTCATCCGTGGAAACGTCCGCGCTGGACAGCTCCTGAATCTGCCTGCCGCCCTGGCCCGCGCAGGCGACGAGGAAGCGTGGTGGCACGGCTGCAGACGGTGTCCGGTCAAACTTCATCCGCGCGGCCCGCCACTGGTCCGCCATGCCATTGGCCGCCGTTTCGCCCAGGCCGCCGTTTGCCAGGGCGTGAAGTGGCACTGTCCGGAATGATTCGCTGGAGCGCATTTCAGGCGCTGCCGGATGGTCCTGGTGCAGCCAGGTTCGCACGCCGCGTTGAAACATGAGATTGCCCCAGCCCGTGTCTGCAGTCGTCACCAGAGGCAGGGATTCGGAGCCGTCGCACAACGACTGCCCCATCATCCAGATGCCCGAGATGGAAGCTGCCGGATCCGCGGCAAGAAGCGGCATGGCGAAGACGGTGGACCAGAGCAGACGGTGCATGATGGGGTGGGAGATGGAAGAGAGCATGGATGGCAGGCTGGCGGGTGGTCACGGGCTGAGCTCCATGAGCTCTTGGAGGAGCTGTGACTGCATGGTTGTTGCCGGTCGGTCGTCAAAGGGGTGATGAACCTCGCACTTCACGCCGAGCGGCTTCAGGGTGTCCTGGAGCATCAGGCCGAGCAGGGCGCTGTGGGTGGGGTCCGGCTGCGGCTCGCCCCTGACTGGCGGCTTCTTCTCCTTGGTCGTGAGAATCCAGGCGGGGGGATCGTCGGCGCTGGCATGGGAGATCGGGGACCACTCGCGCAGGTCGGCAAGGTGGCGCTCGCGGTTGGCAAGGAAGGGGGCGAAGGCCTGCCGGCGTGTCCCGCCCGCATAACCAAAAGCATGACCACCGTACTCGCTGTTCGGGATCCATTCGACGAGCTGCCGCGGGTCCAGTGAAGGCTGGGGCGCCTTGGTGACGGTGAACCTGACGCGTGTGGACTCACGGGCGATTGAATC
>CAZXPU010000068.1:0-29859 GCA_964642905.1 uncultured Prosthecobacter sp. | reverse complement strand
CCCACCTTCCTCCGATGATTTTTGGCTGGCTTTGCGCGGCTCTGGTGCGAGTGGCGACGGGGTCGGCCACGGTGGCGATCACGACGGCAAGCGGGTTGGTGGCGCCTGTGGTGCTGGGACATCCTGAAGTGAACCCGGAACTCGTGGTCGTGGGTATTGGCTGCGGTTCGCTCTTCCTCTCCCACCTCAACGATGCCGGATTCTGGATTGTGAAGGAAACGCTGGGGATGACAGTGGCGCAGACGCTTCGCACCTGGACGGTGACCGAGACCCTGGTGGGCGTCACCGGGCTTCTGGTGGCCTGGGGTTTGGACAGCCTGTTCTGAAGCGGGTGATCCAGCCCGGCACAGACCACTCACGATCGTGCGGCACCGATCTCGTGTTCGAGCTGGTCAAATTCCTGCAGCAGGCCCTTCAGCCTGCCAGTTTGTGACAGCATCTGCTGCTCCTGTTCAGACGCGACTTCGCTGGCCGGCTCCAGAATGTCGAGGAAACGGCCAAACAAGGCCTCCACGTCTGTTCGAACTTGCTTGGCGAGCATGTCCCGCAAGGCCTGGGCGGAGTCTTCCAGGCGGTCAATGAGGGTGCTGCGCGCCTTGTCGAGCGCCGCCTGGGTGATCAGGAAGGCCGCGCCGACGAGCAGGAGGCCGGCGGCCAGTGCGATGCCCGCGCCCAGCATGCCTTCCTGATAGCCGGCGGCAGCCGTGCCGACGGCTGCCGGGGCGCAGAGCCAGGGAACCCAGCGTGCCCGGCGTCTTGCGGCGATCAAGCCGGGTTCGATGGCCTCATCAAGCTTGAGGCTGAGAACGAAGCGTCTCACCGTGGAATCCACATGGGCGCTGAAGAGCCGGCGAATTTCCGGATCGGAGTTCGCGGGGGGCTCATCATCGGGAGGGAAAAGGCTGCCTCGTCCCTGAACATGCAGGAAGCGGTCATATTGGAGGCTGTCCTCTTCAAGAATGATGCCGACCTGTCGCCAGCGGTCCCCTGAGCGGTTTTGAAGCTCCTGAAACAATCGATGTTCCAGGCTTTGTG
This sequence comes from uncultured Prosthecobacter sp., assembly GCA_964642905.1. Lineage (GTDB taxonomy): Bacteria > Verrucomicrobiota > Verrucomicrobiia > Verrucomicrobiales > Verrucomicrobiaceae > Prosthecobacter. The sequence continues at coordinate 28,824 of CAZXPU010000068.1, read as the reverse complement.
CCTTGTTGTCAGGAACCACCATGGGTTTTTCGCCGAGGGTGGAGATGCGTTGTTCTGCTCCGTTTTCACCCGCATCCTCCTCTGCATTTCTGGAAAAAGCCTGGCGTGTGGCCAGGACATCTTCGGCAAGGGTCGCGACACGAAGGCAGGATTCCTGGTAATCGCGGCCGGTAGCATCCAGAGCGGGCAGGATTTTCTTGAGTGTCCGGTCCACCTGCAGCTCTCTCTCGCTGTGGAGTTCCCGGACAATTTCAACGGCGTGCCGGGCCTGGGCGGCGCGTGAGGCGATCCTGTCGTTCAAGGAGCTCAGCAGCTGCCTGGCGATGCGTATGGAGCCGAGCAGCTTGTTAAGGCGGGAGGAGTTTTGGGCGACGAGCTGGGAAACATAATCCTCCAGGACGTCAAAGCCGCTCTGGCGCATCAGGGTTTCACGGTCAATGCCGCTGCTGCGGGCGAGGTAGGCCTTTTTGGCTGAGACCGGGAAGATGGGGAAGTCGCGCCCGTAACGTTGCCGCACGAGCTGGCTCATGTAGTCGATGATCACGTTCATCTCCTCGGGGGTGCGCAGGTCGCACTGCTGAAGGACGAAGATGACATTGCGCATCCAATGCTTGTGAACCTTGTCGAGGAACTGCCAGGCGCTGGCCCCCCAGGGGTTCATGGCGCTGAAGACAAAGATGACGAGATCGGAGATGGGGACGAAGCGCTCGGTGATCTCCTGATGCTCGTTTTCGATGCTGTTGGTTCCTGGCGTGTCAACGATGTGGAAGTCACGAAGGAAATCGGCGGGCACCTGGACTTCGTCGAGGGTGGGGGTGATGGGGGCCACCACATGCTGGGGGCCATGTTTGAAAAAGAGGATCTTGTCCGTCGTCGGCATGACGCCGGTGCGGGAGAAGTCCTGGCCAAAGAGGGCGTTGAGAAACGTGGACTTGCCGACGTTCACCTCACCCACGACCACGAAGACGAAGGGCTCCTTGAGGCTGGCGGTGAGGTTTTCGACGATCGCCTGGGATTCTGCATCAGAACCCAGGTCTCGCAGCACGCCACCTAGGGCCTGCAGCCGGGTATTGAGCTGTGAACGCAGGTGGAAGTAGGTGTCGCCGATCATTCGGGAGGAGCGGAGTACAGGGCAGGGGGCGCCAAAGGGCGCGGACTTCACTGCGGGATGGGCGTCGGGTCTTTGTCGCCCAGGGGCACGGCGGGCCGGATGACGACCCCGACGGGCATGGCCGCCTTTTCCATGTTCATGAGCTGGCTGACCGTGACGAATTGGTAACCCTTGGCCAGGAGTTGGTCGAACATCGCAGGCATGGCCTGGAGGGTGGGGGGGTGGATGTCATGGGCGAGCATGATGGACCCTGGGCGGGCGCCGTTGACGAGGCGGCTGGTGACCACGGACACGCCCGGGCGGCGCCAGTCCTGGGGATCCACGGACCACATGATGGTGCTGTAGCCGAACTCGGAGAACATCATCTGCTTGATGCGCGTGTTGATGGCGCCGTAGGGTGGGCGGATGAGCTGGGGGCGGTAGCTGGCCGCAGCCATGAGAACTTCCTCGCTCTTTTTCAGTTCCGAGCGGATTTGATCGTCGCTGCGGCTGGTGAGACTGCAGTGAGTGTAGGTGTGGGCGCCGATTTCATGTCCTTCCGCGAGGATGCGGCGAACGATGTTTGGATAGGCCTTCACGTTCTGGCCGATCAGGAAGAAGGTGCATTTGATGTTACGTTCCTTGAGAAGGTCGAGCAGCTTCGGGGTCAGGGAGGGGTGGGGGCCGTCATCGAAGGTCATGGCGACCACCGGTTCCTTGATGTTGACGGAGGAGTAGCTCAGCCGGGCTCCGGCCGGCGGCACCGTGGGCATGGTGGAGGGCTTGTTCAGGCGCCTGGCCAGTGGATTGTCCTGAAGGCCTGCATCCTCGGCTGGAAGAGCCCTGCGGGCCTCGGCGAGTTCGTCGGCGGAGGGTTTGTCGTTGGTGGAGGAGCAGCTGGTGCTGCCCAGGAGGATGCCAAGCCAGATGCTGAGATACATGCGTTGGGAGGTCACGGCGGCGGGGAGTTGCGGAATGCGGTGTCTGAAAGCAAAGGGGAGGAGTGCCGCTACGGGTCAGAGGACCGGCTTGATGTAGCCAAGGCAGCCCATGCCGACGCCAATGATGGCGGCGATCAGCACCACCAGGCCGGGTTTCAACACACGGCGCCTGGCCAGAACCGGCAGGAAACCCAGAACCAGCCAGAGGGCGATCTTGATCCAGACCCAGGTGGGCATGGCCTTGAAGATGCCCATCTTGGCCAGCATGCCAAAGCCAGAAACCAGGCTGATGAGCAGGCCGATGCCGTGCCACTTCATGGCCGTACGGGAGGATTCCTGGGACAGCAGGGCGCCAAAGCCGATGAAGACGCAGACAAGGCCAAGGATGTGCAGGTGATGATAAAAGGGAAGGGACATGGAGGCGGGATTTAGCCACAGCGGGCCGAATGAACAAGCTCCGATTCATCCGCCGTCACAATCTTCGGCCGGGCGGGAGCAAGCCCCGAATGTTTTGCCCTCGACGCGACGTTTGCTTTCGGGTAGTCCAACCTAAACCATGAAAAAAGCCATCGCTCCACTTCTTGCGCTCGCCACCGCCGCCGTTTTTCTTGCCCGGGCTGCTGACAATGACGCCCCCAGGCCGCTGCGCGTCCTGCTGGTGGCTGGAGGCTGCTGTCATGAGTACGACAAGCAGACCACCGCCCTGAAGGAGGGGATCGAGTCGCGCCTGAACGCCGTGGTCGACGTGGCCTACAACCCTGACAAAAGCACGAAGGCCACCTTTGAAATCTACAAGTCCAAGGACTGGGCCAGGGATTTTGACGTCATCATCCATGATGAATGTTCCGCCGACGTCACCGACCCGGCCTATGTCGCCAACATTCTGGATGCGCACAAGGCGGGCAAACCGGCCTTGAACCTGCATTGCGCGATGCACAGCTACCGCTGGGGCAACTTTCGCGAACCGGTGAAGCCGGGTGCTGACAACGCCGGATGGTATGAAATGATCGGCCTGCAATCCACCGGTCATGGCCCCCAGGAGCCCATCGACGTCACCTACGCCACCGGCGGACATCCGATCACCCTGGGGCTGGAGAACTGGACCACGATCAAGGAGGAACTTTACAACAACGTCCAGATCCTGGGCGGACAGCCCCTGGCGAGCGGCAGGCAGTTCGCGATGCCCAAGGTCAAAAAAGGCCAGCCGCAGCCTCCCGATGCCAAGCCGGTTGAGTCCAACGCGGTGGTTGCCTGGACCAACGAATACGGCCCGAACAAAACCCGCATCTTCAGCACCACCCTGGGGCATAACACGGACACCGTGAAGGATGAGCGTTATCAGAAGCTCATCTCCAGGGCTGTTCTTTGGGCCGCGGGCCGGTTGAACCCCGACGGGTCGCCTGCTGCTGGCTACGGGAAATGATCCCATGACTTGCCGGTTCCGCCGGGCCCCTGCCTTTGCCAGGACAACGCAAAACAGCCGTTCGGGGCGAGATGGCCAAGATTGTCCTGGGGATTTTTTGCAGCCCTCGATTGGACGCTGTTGTTAAATTTAGTTCAGGATTCTTGACTTTTGCCAGCACTTCTAAACCTTCCGAACTGTTGTTCGGTGCTTCAAGCCGTTGCTGAAATCGCCCTGGCATCCGTCCGTCTTGTGCGGTCATGCGGGGTCATTTTTTTCGTGTCTTCCGCGCCGGGCATGCTCTTTTCGCCCTCCCGTCCCTCATCCTTTCACCCTCATGGCAGAATACGTCGGCATCGACCTTGGCACCACTCTCTCAGGCCTCGCTTACCTCAAGCCGGACGGCAATCCTGAAATCGTACCCAATGCTGACGGTGAGCGCCTGACGCCTTCGGTGGTTTTCTTTGACGGACACGAGGATGTGAAGCTCGTGGGCAGTGCCGCCCGTGACGGTGGCGAGCCCGACCGCACCATTTTCCAGATCAAGCGCCACATGGATGATCCGGAGCATCTGGTGGAGATTGACGGGCGCAAATGGACTCCGGCGGAGATCTCCGCCTTGATCCTGTCCAAGCTGAAGCGTGACTGCTCACGGATCATCGGTGACATCAACGAGGTGGTCATCACGGTTCCGGCGAACTTCAACGAGCTTGCCCGAAAGAGCACCATCGCCGCCGCCGAGATGGCTGGCATGAAAGTCAGGCGACTGGTCAACGAGCCGACTGCCGCAGCCGTCTACTATGCCCACAGCCAGGGGGTGCAGGGACGCATCCTGGTGTACGACCTGGGCGGAGGCACGCTGGATGTGACGATCCTGGAGGTGCAGGGGGATGGCATCCGGATTCTGACCAGCGAGGGCGCCCGTCACCTGGGCGGCAGCAACTTTGACGAACTGCTCCTCGACGCTTATGCCGAACAGTACAGCAAGCAGACCGGCGCCAAGCTCTGGACGGATGAGCGGCACCGTCGCCGCATTCTTCAGGCCACGGAGGATGCCAAGAAGATGCTTTCCAAGCTGCAGCGTGTGAATGACACCGTTTCGAACGATCAAAACAACGGCATCGCCCGCATCGACCTGACCCGGGACGGCTTTGAAACGCTGGTGCGCCACATGCTTACCCGCACGGTCATGCTTGTTGAGCAGGCGCTGGACTCGGCCAAACTCAGGGCGGCGGAGATTGATCACGTGGTGCTTGTCGGGGGCTCCACCCGCATTCCGAAGGTGAAGCAAGTGCTCGAGAAGATGTTTGGCAAAGTGCCGAAATCCTGTGGCAACGTGGACGAATGCGTCGCCCTTGGGGCGGCCTTGTTCGCCAAGAAGTCCGCCCGCATCCAGGAGGTGTGCAATGCCAGTTACGGCACGCTCGCCATGGTTTACAACGCCAGGACCGGCGAGGAAAAGCTGATGAACTCGATCGTCATTCCCAAGAACACGCCGATCCCTTGCTCGAAGACGCAGATCTACCAGACAAGCGAGGACAATGAGCGTGTCATCGAGGTGGACATCACCCAGGGGGAGGATGAGGACCCTCGTTACGTTGACATCATCGGACGGATCACGCTTGAGGTGCCCCCGAACCGGCCGAAGGGCTGTGAGGTGGCGGTCACCTTCAGCTACGATGAAAACCAGCGTGTGCGCGCCCTCGTGGTGGACAAGCTTTCAGGCCGCAGCCGCGAAGTGGCGGTCAGCTACAAGGGGGCTGGAGTCCTTTCGGAGGAGGATCTGAAGAAAAAGACTGTCAGCCTCAGACAGATGCGCATCGAATAAGCCAGTCCGAGCATTCAACCTTCACTTCGTCTCGCAGGCCATGTTCAAGAAAATCCTTCAATCCCTTTCCAAATCCCAGCAGGCCAAGGCCCAGGTGCCGGCCCGTCCCTCCGGCCCTCTGCCTGTGGCCCCGTCTTCAGGCTCGGGCCTGCTCAGCAAAGTGGTGCCGGTGGCGGGTGTGCCTGCCACGCCCAAGACTCCCGAGGAGCTTTGCGAAATCACACCCAAGATGCCGCGCGACCAGATCGCCGCACGGTTAAAACTGCTCTATCGCCGTTACAACCGGGGAGCCTCCAGCCTGGACCCCAAGGTGCGCGCCGAGGCGGACCGGATGCTCGACGCCATCGTCGTGGTAAGGGAGAAGGTGTTTGGTGAAATCTAAAGCTGGAATCTGGGCGGAAGAGCCGGGATGTCGCATCCTGTCATTTGAACGGTCCTGTTCAGTTTCAGATTGAGCCCTGCGTGCGCCCCGCTCTAAAAGCGGTCATGAGCAACGTGCGTTATGATGTCGAAGGGCTTGTTGTGGGGGTCATGGGGGGCACCACCGGCCTTGGCCTGTCCGCAGCGCGAGCCCTGGTGGCCCAAGGTGCGCGGGTGGCAGTTTCAAGCCGCTCTGAGGCCAATGTGCAGGAGTGTCTGCAGCTTCTAGGCGGATCGGCCTGTGGCCTGGCCGGGGATGCTTCGCGCTCAGAAACTGCGGAGCAGATGATCGCCCTGGCCGTGGAGCGATTTGGCAGACTGGACGCCCTGTATCATGTGGCTGGCGGCAGCGGACGCTCCAGGGGGGACGGGGCGCTCCATGAGATGACGGACGAGGGCCTGAGTTACACGCTTGAGCTGAACCTGCAGTCAGTGATTTTTTCCAACCGAGCCGCGGTCCGTCAGTTTCTGCGCCAGGGGGGAGGGGGATGCATCCTGAACATGGGCAGCGTGCTGGGCTGGTCGCCATCCCCTGAATATTTCGCCAGTCATGCCTATGCGGCTGCAAAGGCGGGCCTCATCGGTTTCAGCAGGTCGGTCGCCAGCCACTATGCCCCCCAGAACATCCGGGTGAACGTCATTGCCCCGGCGCTGGTGGAAACGCCGATGTCGCAACGCGCCGTCGGCAATGAGGCCATCATGCAGTTCATTGCGGCCAAGCAGCCGCTCGATGGCGGCCGCGTCGGGCTGCCCCAGGACTGCGACGGTGCTGCCCTGTTCCTGCTTTCCCGGGCCGCTGGCTTCATCACGGGCCAGGTGCTGGCTGTGGATGGAGGCTGGACGGTCAGCGAAGGCAGGGTGGCGGAGCCCCGTGAATGAGACTCCGCCCGACCTGATACTTAATAGCTGCGGGCAAACACGACCCTGCGTGAACTCGGCTTGCCGGTCAGGAAGCACCTGCCTTCCTCGGCAAACTCGTCACCCAGGGGAATGCAGCGGATGGTCACTTTCATCTCCTTGGCAATCTGATCTTCCTCCTCGTTGCTGCCCGCCCAGTGCATGAGGGCAAAGCCGCCTTGAGCGTTGTCGGCGAAGAAGGCCTTGAACTCGTCGAGCGTGTCCAGCTTTTTCATGTTGGCATCGCGCATCTCAAGTGCCCGCTTCAGCAGAGAGTCCTGGATGTCCTGAAGCTTTTCCGTGATGTCACGGATGAGGTCTTCTTTCTGAAGAAACTCCTTCTGCTTGGGCGGAAGATCGCGGCGGGCAACGGCAACAGTGCGGCTGGCGATGTCGCGAGGGCCCATTTCGAGCCGCAGAGGAACGCCCTTTTTGATCCACTCCCAGTTCTTCGTGCCGCCCGGAAGATCGCGCTTGTCGACATGCACCCGCAGGGATTCGCCGTGAAACGACTGGCTGCGCAGGGTTTTGGCAAGAGCCTCGCAGGCGTCGATGATCTCCTGGCGGGTGTCCTCCTTGGGCGTCACGGGAAGAATGACGATCTGGGTCGGGGCCACACGCGGAGGCAGAATGACACCGTCGTCATCGCCATGGGCCATGATGAGCGTGCCGATCAGGCGCGTGCTGACGCCCCAGCTCGTGGTGTGGACAAGCTGGCGGGTGTTGTCGCGACCAAGGAACTGGATGTTGGCGGCCTTGGCGAAATTCTGACCGAGGTAGTGGCTGGTGCCTGCCTGGATGGCCTTGCGATCCTGGACCATGGCCTCAACCGTGAAGGTGTTGACGGCACCCGGGAAGCGTTCGTTTTCAGTCTTTTCACCAGGGATCACCGGAATGGCGAGATGGTTGCGCAGGAAATCGGCATAAACTCGGTGCATGAGGCGGGTTTCCTCAATGGCCTCCTCGGCGGTTTCATGGGCGGTGTGTCCTTCCTGCCAGAGGAACTCGGCGGTGCGAAGGAAAAGGCGGGGGCGCATCTCCCAGCGCATGACGTTGGCCCACTGGTTGATGAGAAGCGGCAGATCCCGGTAGCTTTCCACCCAGCGGGCGAAGGCGGCGCCAATAATGGTTTCCGAAGTCGGGCGGATGACAAAAGGTTCAGCCAGTTCACCGGTCGGGATCATCTTGGTGGTGCCGTCGGGCTGCTTCCGGGCTTCCAGCCTGTGGTGGGTGACCACGGCGCATTCGGTGGCGAAGCCCTCGGCATGCTCAGCCTCTTTCTCCAGGTAGCTCAGGGGAATGAGCAGGGGGAAGTAGGCGTTGACGTGACCGGTCTCCTTGAACTTGACGTCCAGCTGCCGCTGGATGTTCTCCCAGAGGCCGTAGCCCCAGGGTTTGATGACCATGCAGCCGCGGACTTCAGAGTTTTCGGCAAGGTCGGCGGCGCGCACGACCTGCTGGTACCATTCAGGAAAGTCTTTTTCGCGGGTGGGAGTGATGGCGGTCTGGCTCATGAGGGCGCGCAGATTAGAGGCAAAGCGCGGGCGGTCAAATGGCGTGAGCGCCCGGCGGAAGGGCGGCAAGGAAGGTGTTTCTTTGGTTGACCGCCGGACACATCCCCCCGAGTCTCGCGATCTTCTCATGAAATCCACCCTCAGTCTCGCCCTGGCCGCCCTGGTGGCCGCGTCCCCACTCATCGCCCAAGACACCACCGTGAAGCCTGCCGAATCTCCCGCCGCCAAACCTGACATGAACAAGGTCAGCTACTTCATTGGCCGCCAGATCGGCGGTCAGTTCAAGCAGCAGAAGATCGACATCAGCCTGGAAAACTTCACCGCTGCCGTTCAGGACGTTCTTGGCGGCAAGGAGCCGAAGTACAAGCAGGAGGAACTCGAGGCCGCCATGGGCGTGTTTGAAAAATACATGCAGAGCCGCATGGCCGAAATTCAGGCTGAAATGCAGAAGGAGGCCGCCTCCAAGGCGGTTGAGGCCAAGGCTGCCGGAGCCAAATTCCTGGCAGACAACGGCAAGCGTCCTGAAGTGAAGACCACTCCGAGCGGACTGCAGTATGAAGTCATCAAGCCGGGCGACGGAGCCAAGCCTGTCCCCACCGACAAGGTGAATGTGCACTACCATGGCACCCTGGTGAACGGCAAGGTGTTCGACAGCAGCGTGCAGCGTGGCGAGCCGATCACCTTCGGCGTGCAGGAAGTCATCAAGGGCTGGACCGAAGGTCTCCAGCTCATGACTGTCGGGTCCAAGTTCAAGTTCTTCATTCCTTCGGATCTGGCCTACGGTGACAATGGCGCCGGCCCGGACATCGGCCCTGGTGAAACACTGGTGTTCGAAGTCGAGCTCCTGAAGATTGAAAAATAATCAGGCTCTCAATTCCTCTCAACGCGGCTGCCAGTTCTTCTGGCAGCCGTTTTTTTTGGTGTGCTGACCCGGTGCAAATGGGCGGAGTCATCAGCAAGAAGAAGTGCTGCATTGAAAAAACGCATCTTCAGAATTTTTCCATTTGCCACTTCGCCAGAGGGCGCTAGTATCGCGGCCCATCTTTCTGGGAAGGAGCGGTAGTTCAGTCGGTTAGAACGCCAGCCTGTCACGTTGGAGGTCGCGGGTTCGAGCCCCGTCCGCTCCGCCAGAAATTAAAGGAGGCCCGCTGAAAAGCGGGCCTTTTCTTTTGTCAGCTTGCGTAGGCGGCTAGAAAAAAAGAATGTTATCGTTCTAAGGAGTAGCTTCAGAAAACTTCTGTGCACGGGCTTGACTTCCGGCGCGCTAATTGCTTGAAAGCTTTTATAAAAGATCCAGATGCCCGCCTATTTAAGACAGCATGACAAGGGAGTGGAGTACGCGCTGGCGGACTTCAACCTCCTGGGCCGCAGTCCGGATGCCAGCATCCGGCTTCAGGACAATGGCGTTTCCCGACAGCATGCGACCATCCGCCGGGATGGTGGGCTTTACTGGATTTCCGACCTCGGCAGCGCCAATGGTAGCTTCGTCAATGACGTCGCCATCACCACCGCCAGGGCCCTGAGGCATGGGGACCGGATCCAGCTCGGCACCTGCTTGTTTGCCTTTGAGACTGATGATGGTGAGCAAGAGGGGCATTCGGCAAGCAGCACGAACATGATGCACACCGTTGCCCTGCCGGTGAAGACGGTGAAGGCGACGCTGCTGGTCGGTGACCTGCGCAATTTCACCAGCCTTTCCGCCCAGCTCAGTGCCGAGGAGGTGGCCGCCATGCTTCGTGAATGGTATGCCCAGTGCGAGCAGGTTCTGAAGTCGCGCGGCGCCATCATTGACAAGTTCATCGGAGACGGAGTCTTTGCCTACTGGACCGGCGACAGCATCGAAGTTCGCAGGCGGGCGACGGAAGCCGCCAGAATCCTCAGCGGGCCTGAAGCCGGGAATTCTCCGGTGCGCAAGTCCCTCAGGGAGGATCGCGGACTGGAAGTTCATTGTCATATCGGTCTCAATGTGGGTAACGTGGCGCTGGGAGCGATGGGGCGCGGTGTCAACACGGCCGTGGGTGAGGAGGTGAACGTGACCTTCCGAATCGAGAGCCTGACCCGCAAGCTTCAGGTGCCTGTGCTGGCCGGGTCCAAGTTCCTGGATGGCTGGCCGGAAGGCTTGAACGACTACAAGAATGTCGGCATTCATCCGGTGAAAGGGCAGCCGGAACCTGTCGAGGTTTACGCCCTGGTGGAAAGCGATCTGGTGATGTCCTGAGCCTGGGCGGGTTTTAAGCTCACCCAGGTCGCTCCCCAGCCACCGCTTTCAGCACTCGCCGGCCAGGTGATGGCTTCGACCATTTCCAGTCGTGCGAGTTTTTCATGCACACCGATACGCAGCATCCCGGTGCCCTTGCCGTGGATGACTCTGACAGAGAGCATGCCTCGTTTCCGGCATTCCCCCAGGTAGTCCTCCAACAGGTTTCCGACTTCACGGGGTTGGAAGGTGTGGAGGTCGAGTTCAGGAGTGATCTCGATCTCCACGGGGTCTTCCGGCAGTTCCGGATTCACTTCAGGATCGTGGCGGCAATTTCCTGCCATAGGGAGTCCACCTCCTTGGGGCCCCTTGAGGGTTTTCCAGCCTTGGCAAACCAATAGTCTGCGTTCCATTGATCCCCCTCGATCACATGCAGCAGGGCGTGAATCCAGGAGCCCATCTTTGTGGGGATGTCCTGTGCGATGTTATGAGCGCTTTCCCAACGGCCATGCCTGGCATGCCAGAGCGCCTCGGCCTCTGGCGTCAAACCTGCGGGCAGAGTGGAGGCGGCGGCAAGTTCTGCGGCTGTCATGGTGCGCGATGGCTGAGAATGAGATCAATCCTCGGGCATGGGACGTCCCTTGGTTTCCGGCAGGAAAATCAGAGCGATCAGGCCGAGGACAAAGATCAGGCTCATCCAGGTTCCGGCGTTGCGGAAGGCGGCCAGTTCAGCGGCGGCCTCTGCCGCCTTGCGGGCGGCCTCCTCAGGGATGGCGGGCAGCGCGGCCTTGGCTTCCTTGGCCAGGTTGGAGGCAAGCACGCCAAGCGTAATTGGGCCGCTGGCTGCGATGAAGCGGCCGACATTGTAGCAGAAGCTGGTGCCCGTGCTGCGGAGACGGGTCGGGAAAAGCTCCGGCAGGTAGATGGCGAAGCCGGCAAAGAGCGAGAGCTGGCAGAAGCCCATCACAAAGCTCATCCAGATGTCCGAAGTCGTCTTGAAGCACTGGTAGAAAAAGACGGTCGAGGCCATGGCGGCGATGAGGGCGACAGCGAAGACCGGCTTGCGGCCAAACTGCGAGGCGGCCTTGCTGAAGGCGATCATGCCGAAGAAGGCGCCGATGTTCTGCACGATGAGGTTGGCGGCAGCCCACCACTGTTTGGCCGGGCCGACTTTTTCAGGCGACAGATTTTGTTCCGCCAGGGCGGCGGCGATGGCGGGAGCGACGAGTTTATTGCTGAAGAAGCCGATGCCCCACAGACCGATCACGGCGGACACGCAGAGGAGCATGCCGAAAAGGGCGGGCGTCCGCCAGCGGGCGTCACCAAACAGGCTCAGGTAGGAACCCATCGCCTTCGATTTGTCCAACTGGCTGGCCGCCTTGGCCGCCACCCACTTCTCGGGTTCCTTGAGGCGGATCATGATGAAGATGCAAAGGAAGGCGGGGGCGGAACCGATCCAGAAAAGGTATTTCCAGGAGACGTTGGGATCCATGCCTGAGACGCTCATGGCGCAAAGGCCGGCGGTGACGTTGCCGACGGCGGACAGCGCCTGCAGCATCCCCAGGGCCTTGGCTCGCGCCGTGTCAGGCAGGGAGTCCGCCACCAGGGCGACGGCAAGGCCGAAGACGCCACCGACGCCAAGGCCGGTGAGCGCCCGGTAGATCATGAACTGGTCGGAAGTGGCGGCAAAGGAGGAAAGACCGGTGAAGACCGAATAAATGAGAACGGTGAGGGCGAGGGTCCGGGCGCGTCCGATCCGGTCGCCCACGGCTCCAAAGATAAGGCCGCCCGTGGCCCAGCCGGCGACGAAGACACTCATGGCCATGCCGCTGAGCTTGGCCTGGTCACCGTTTGGATCGAGCGCTTTGAGAGCGTTGTCCCGGGCCAGGATGAAAAGCTGCTGGTCGAGGCAGTCAAAGCACCAGGCGGCGCTGGCCACGAAGAAGACGAACCAATGGTAGCCGTTCAGCTGTTTGTACCAGGGCAGGGATGCGTCGGGGGAGGTCGGGGAGCTCATGCGGGGCGGAGAGTGAACGGCATGGGCGGCGGTGGCAATCAAGATTTCAAGGGATGGGCCGTCATGGTTTTCTTCATCAAACCAAGATTCGCGGCTTGAGTCGGCATCTGGCATCTTTTTAGGATGTAGTCACCCCGATGGCGCTTCCTGGCCCTGCTTCTCCCTTTTCTGCTTCAGGCGGCCGCGCCTGGCGCCGTGGACGGGATTCATCCAGCTGCGTGAGCGTGAAGCTCAACCTGCACAGCTTTTCACTGGCGGGAGTCATCCTGGCGATGGGTTATGCCGGTGCGGTCCAGAACAATGGAGTGGCCTACCTTCTGTGTTTTGCCACCTCGGTGCTGGCGGCCATGTCGTGGCTTCGAGCCCGGGAAAACCTGCGGGGGGTTGAGGTTTCCGCAGGACGCCAGGGCAGGGGGAGGGCTGGTGAGTCGGGCCGGGTTGCCCTGGAGCTTCATTCGACCACCCGCCTGGGGGCCTCTGGGATCGAGTTGATGAACGCCGATGGCGGCCAGTGGACTTTCGTTGAACAGGTGGCACCCGGAGCTTCGGAACAGGTGATGCTGGCCGCTTCTGCCAAAACCGGGGTTCAGGAAAGCCTGTGCGTTCTGCTGCGCAGTTCCTATCCCATGGGTTTTTTCAGTGCCCAACGGCTGGTGGAGATCGTCATGGATCGACGAATTCATCCCAAGCCTGAGGGGAAACTGCCTCTGCCTCAGGCGGATCGGCCGTTGAACGGTGACCTGGCCGGGCTGCTTCCCGCCGGGGGGCGACCGGGGCGTGAGGGCGATGATTTCGCCGGAACCAAGGAATGGCAGCCGGGCGATTCCCTCCGGCATGTGGACTGGCGTGCCGTGGCGCGGGGACGGCCTCTGCTGGTGAAGCAGTGGTCGGGCGGCAGCCGGGAGGCGATGATCCTGGACTGGGACAAGCTGCCCCTTCCGGAGTGCGAACGCCCCGGGCAGCTCGCCCGTTGGATTGAGCAGGCGGAACAGGAGGGGCTGCCCTATGCCCTCAGGCTTCCGGGAGAACCCGAAATCGAGGCAGGTCTCGGACCCGCTCACGCTCTTCGCTGCCTGGATGCCCTGGCGAAGGTGGGCGGACAGGAGTCGCAACGGGCCAGCCGTTCAAAACTGCGGATGCCCCTCGGGCATGAGCGCGGCAGCCGCCTGCCGCCGGCGCCCCTGGTGGTGCTCTGCCTGATCCTCTCGGTTTCAGCTGTGATGCTGCTGGACATCGTGCCTGCGGTGGCGGCTTTGCTTTTCGCAGGCTGTGTCATCTGGAGGCTGGGGGTTGCCGAACGTGGCTGGAAACTGAAGGACCGCCAGGCGGGCGGGCAGGGCAGGGTGACAAGCCAGACTTTTTCGTTTGGCAGCCTTTCCGTGCTGCTGGCCGGCCTGGCGGCCGTGCACCTGAGCACAGGCAGCCTGATGAGCATGGAAGGCGGCATTGCGGTGCTGCTCGTCCTGCTGGGAGCCAAGCTTCTGGAGTCACGCACTCCGCATGATTTTCAAGTGCTGAGCCTGGTCGGCTGGTTCCTCTGTCTGTGCTGCCTGCTTTCCGACCAGAGCCTGAGCCGCTCCCTCTGGACCTTTGCCATCTTCTCAGGCATCGCCGTCTGCATGGTGCGCTTTCGTCGCGGGGCGGATGGCTGGGCCGTGCCGCTGAAGCTGACCGGAATCATGCTGGCCCAGGCTCTGCCAGTGGCAGCCGTCCTGTTCTTTGTCTTCCCTCGCAGCAGCCTGCATTTCCTGGAACGCATGGGTGCTCAGCGCATGCACATGACCGGCATCACCAGCACGCTGGAGCCCGGCCGCATCTCCAAGATCGCCGCCAGTGATGAAGTCGCGTTTCGCGCAGAGTTTCCCGAAAGCGAGCCCCCGGTCCATGCCTCGCGCTACTGGCGTTGCATCATTCTCTGGCAGTGTGACGACGGTCTGACCTGGCAGCGCGGGCTGCCGATGGACGGCGCGCCCCGGCTGCGACTGGTCAAACGCTCGGACGTCCGGCAGACAATCACCCTGGAACCGCATGGGCAGCGCTGGCTTCCGGCCCTGGATGTCCCACTGCAAAGCATCGACGACGGTCGGCGGACGCTGCCGGACATGGATGATGTCCTGAGCACCAGTGAACCGGTGGACAGCCTGAGGCGCTTTGAGGTGGTGTCTCGCCTCACCCAGGAAAAAGGCACGCTCACGGCGGAACAGCGCCGCGCCGCTCTGCGTCTGCCGCCAGGGGTTTCCTCCAGGATCAGGGCGCTCGCCGAAGGATTCCAAAAAGCATCCGGGGACACGGATGTTGTGACGGCCCAGCTGGCGGTCCAGCATCTGCAGCAGCAGGGCTTTCAATACAGCCTGGAACCCGGCGTCTATGAGGGGGCCGATGCGCTCGATCAATTCGTGTTCGGCCGGAAAGTGGGGTTTTGCGAACACTTCAGCGCCGCTTTTGCGACCTTGATGCGGGCGGCGGGTGTGCCGGCGCGCATTGTCATCGGCTACATGGGCGGCGAGTGGTCGGAACGCGGCGGCTACATGATTGTTCGTCAGGCCGATGCCCATGCCTGGACGGAACTCTGGCTGGAGGGGCAGGGCTGGACACGTGTCGATCCGACCGCGGCCCTGGTGCCGGAAAGGATGACCCTGGACCTGCGAACTTTGCTCGCCGGTGGTGAAGCTGAGCTGGAGCGGCAGCGCGGCAGCCTGCTCTGGCGCGCTGTCACCGATCTGCGCCTCTGGTGGGACAGTGTGGAATATGACTGGTTCAACAACGTGATCAGCTTTGATGAGGAGTCGCAGATTGCCTGGATGAACTGGCTTGGCCTGGGTCGGCTGCGCGGACACTGGCTGTTCGTGGCCAGCCTTGGGGCCCTGGCCCTGGGCCTGTTCGGACTTCTGCTCTGGCTGCGCCGACCAGCGCCGGTGCGCGATCCCTGGCTGCGCGAATGGCAGGGTCTCTGCCGTCGGCTGGAGAAGCTGGGGGCGCCTGCACGCCTCGATTCCGAGGGACCCCTGAATTACGCCGAACGTGTGGCCGCGCTTCAGCCGCAGATCGGCGACCAGGTGCGTTCACTGGCCCGTTCGTATGCCGAGTCACGCTACGGTCCGCCGGTGATGGAGGCGGACTGGCGACAGTTCCAGCGCCAGGCGGGGCAGGTGGGCGCTGTCGGATAAGCTGCATTCCGCATTCGACAATCGGCATTCCGCAGTCACACTCCGCGCCCCATGTTTCGCGCTGTTCTCACCGACCGTCTCCAAGCTGCCTTCACCGCCGCCGGCATCGCCCTGCCGGAGGGTTTCACGCCTGCCGTCGTCATCGCTTCGGACACGCGATTTGGCGACTATCAGAGCAATGTGGCGATGGTTCTGGGCAAGCAGCAGAAGAGCAACCCGCGCGCCCTGGCTGAGCAGATCAAAGCGGCCCTGCAGGTGGACGACCTTTGTGAAAAGGTCACCGTGGACGGCCCGGGCTTCCTCAACTTCACCCTCGGCGCCCCGGCCCTTGCGGCCAGGCTTGGCATCATTGCCGCCGATGCCCAGGTGGGCGTGCCTGTCGTGGCATCCCCACGGCGCATTGTCGTGGACTTCTCCGCGCCTAACATCGCCAAGCCGATGCATGTGGGCCACATCCGCAGCACCTTCATCGGTGACTCCCTGGCGCGCATCGCCCGCTTCATCGGTCATCAGGTCATCACCGACAACCACGTCGGCGACTGGGGCACGCAGTTCGGCATGATCATCCATGGCTGGAAGACGCAGCTCGACCAGCAGGCCCTGCAAATGGATCCGATTCATGAACTGGTGCGGGTTTACAAGGCCGTCAACGCCGCCACCAAGGCCGATGAAGCCGTGCTGGAAACCTGCAAGGGTGAGCTCGTGAAGCTCCAGCAGGGCGACGCCGAAAACCTTGGCATCTGGAAGGAATGCGTGCGCCTGACCCTGGAGCAGCTCGAGAAGGTGTATGGCACCCTCGACATCAAGTTTGATCATTATCTTGGCGAGAGCTTCTACAACGACGCCCTGGCGCCGCTGGTGGAGGACATGCTCGCGAAAGGCATCGCCACGATCAGCGAAGGCGCCACCGTGGTCTTCAGCGATGGCGGCGTGAAGCCTGAGGAGGATCCTTTCCTCATCAAGGAGAAGGATGAATGGAAGGCCGCGCCCTGCATCATCCGCAAAAGCGACGGCGGCTTCCTCTATGCCACCACCGACCTGGCCACCATCGACTACCGCGTCCGGGAATGGCAGGCCGATGAAATCTGGTATGTCGTTGGCGCACCGCAGCAGCTTCACTTCCGGCAGGTCTTCGCGGCGGCGAAACGTCGCGGCGTAAGCACCTCGATGACCCACATTGCCTTTGGCAGCATCCTGGGTCCGGACGGCAAGATGTTCAAGACGCGCAGCGGCGAAACGGTGGGGCTTCTCGAAGTCATCGAGGAGGCCGTCGAGCGTGCCCGCGAAGCAGCCGATGCCAAGGAGCAGGGGCTGAGCGATGCCGAGAAGGATGAGATCGCCCGTGTCATCGGAGCCGGTGCCGTCAAGTATGCGGAACTCAGTCAGAACCGTCTCACGGACTACAAGTTCAGCTGGGACAAGATGCTCAGCCTGCAGGGCAACACCGCGCCCTACCTGTTGAACGCCTATGTCCGCACCCGCAGCATCTTCCGCAAGCTGGAGATGGTGGGGCAGGCTTCCAGCCTGCCGGATGCAACCACGATGGTTGCACCACTTTCCATCACCGATCCCGCCGAGCGCCTGCTGGCCATCAAGCTGGCCCAGTTCGCCGAGACGACCCATGACGTGCTGCTCGACCACAAGCCGAACCTGCTCGCGAACTACCTCTTCGAACTCGCCAACACCTACCACAGCTTCTACGAAGCCTGCCCGGTGCTGAAGTCGGAGGGCGTCGTCCGCAGCACCCGTCTCACGCTGTGCGAGGCCACCAGCCGCGTTTTGAAGACCGGTCTTGGACTGCTCGGCATCGAGACCACGGAACGGATGTGATCCTGGAAGAAAAGCGCTGTTGTCCACCTGGACGACAGGCGCCTCCTCCTCACGGCTTTTTGACCTGGCCTTTGGCCTTCTTGCCTTTGCCGGCTTTCATCGCAGGGGCTGGAGGCGCAGGCAGTTTGTCGTCGGGCTGATCCGAAAAACGCCAGGGATCCTCCAGACGTCGCATCTCAGCGAGCAGCAGGGCCTTCATTTCCGCCAGCTTGGACGCCTGAGCCGGATCATGGGCCAGGTTCGGGCGACCATGCTCAGGCAGCAGTTCGTCCGGATTGTCCGCCAGGTTGAAAAGCTGAGTTTCATTCACTCCGCGATCCGGCGCCTCGTAACGGATGAGCTTCCAGTCGCCCTGCTTCACGCAGCGCATCCCTGGTTTGCTGCCTCCGGCGTAGGCTCCGTAAAGGACGTCGCGCATCTGCTTCCGCCGTCCTTCCAGCACGGGTCTGAAAGAGAGGCCCTCATTGCTGGGCGGCGCCTGGATGCCGGTCAGGTCACAAAGCGTGGCAAGCACATCCAGCAGGTAGATGTTGCCCTCCACCCGGCTGCCCGCCTGGATGCCCGGGCCTTTGACGATGAAGGGAACCCGCCAGGTGTGCTGGTAGAGGTTCTGCTTGCCCATCAGCCCGTGGCGTCCGATCGAGATGCCGTGGTCGGCGGTGTAGAAGATGTAGGTGTTGTCGAGCTCGCCCATCGCCTCCAGCCGCTTCAGGACCCGGCCGACCTGCTCGTCGATGTTTTCGCTGCAGGCAAACTCGCGCCCCAGCTCGTTGCGGATGCTCGCCTCATCACGCCGCTTCCACACGCCGCTGACCTCGACCTCGTCCCGCACATCGCCGTGTGTGGTGTCGAAGGGATGCTTCTCAAGGTGGTTGACCGGCAGCTCGGGCTGCAGGCTGTGCAGCGAGGGCGGCCTGGATTCGTCCGTGTGGTTGGTGGCGCCATACTTCGCCAGCAGTTCGGGCCGGCCGTCGCGGGTGTCGTGCGGATGTGAAAAGCCGAAGTAGATCAGGAAGGGCGTGCCGTCCTTCGTGCTCTCGCGGTTCTTCAGATAATCCAGCACCTGCTCGGCATGCCAGGCGCTGCCGCTTTCCGCATCGCCTCCGCGCTTGCTGGCGTCGCGACGTATGGTGAACAGTTTGTTCGCGGCCTCGTAGCTGTTGCCCATCTTGCAGGTGCGCATGGTGGCGTAATTGGCCCGGTTGAAGACGGCGGGCAGGGTGTTCTGCTCCAGGGCAGGGGGGCTGGTCTTCGCCGCCCAGGGCGAAACCGGCAGCCGCCAGACCGTGCGGCCGCTCATGATCATGTGACGCGAGGGCGTGCACACGGCCCCCAGTGACGAGCCCATGTGATAGGCTCCGTCAAACACCATGCCTTCTGACGCCAGTCGATCAAGGTTCGGGGTGCTCAGGGTGGACCTCGGATTGTACATCCTCAGGTCCTGCGGCGACTGGTCATCGACGAGAATGAACAGGATGTTAGGCCGTTTGGACTCGGCCGCAGCCAGGGACAAGGCGGCGGTCAGGCAGGCCAGGACAGTCAGAAACCGGTGCGGCGGCGAAAAGGATTTCATGCAGGTGCTTGCAGGGAACGCCGCCACCAGGCCCCGCATAACAAGGGATTGCTCCACCGGCACAAAGATCCCCCGGTCACTTGGCCGGGGC
This sequence comes from uncultured Prosthecobacter sp., assembly GCA_964642905.1. Classification (GTDB taxonomy): domain Bacteria; phylum Verrucomicrobiota; class Verrucomicrobiia; order Verrucomicrobiales; family Verrucomicrobiaceae; genus Prosthecobacter. Next base: position 9,857 of record CAZXPU010000068.1, on the reverse strand, counting down.
AGGCGCCGTCGCGGGCGCTCCTGAAGCCGCTCCTGAAGCCGGTGCCGCCGCAGGAGCCGCCGCCTTGAAGCAGTACAGGCTGCCGTCGTCCGCCCCCACGATGACATGATCGCCCGCCACAGCCGGCGAGGTCTTCACCGGCGCGCCAATTTCATACTGCCACAGCTCCTTGCCGTCGTTGGCGTCGAGAACATAGAGATAGCCGTCGTCGCTTCCAAAGAGGACGCCCTTGCCCGCACAGATCACGGCGCTGCTGTCGATCCTGTCCCGGCAGCGAAACTCCCACTTCCGGGCGCCGGTGGTGCGGTCGATGGCGTGGAAGCGTTTGTCGCGCCCGCCGCAGAACACCGTTTTTTCCCAGATGGCGGGGGCGGCGTAATACTCAAACTCACGCTCGCCATACTCCCAGACCTTGGCGCCGTCGGTCAGGCTGTAGGCGCCGACCCGGTTGCCGTAATGCGAGACATAGATGACGCCGTCGGCAATGGCGACATTGTTGCCGATGTAGGCGCCGACTTCGATCTGCCGCTCCTCCTTGCCGGTCTTGACGTCATGGACATGCAGTACGCTGTCGCATCCGCCGAACACCACCTTGCCATCGCCCACGGCCGCGCCGCCGTTGATGTAATAGCCGGTTTCCGCCGCCCAGTCCTGCTTGCCGGTCTTGGCGTCCAGGCAGTAAACCTTGTAGTCATAGCTGCCGATCAGCACCTTCTGCACCTGCGTGGCGGGATCGGTCCAGACATTTGCCGCTGCATGCACCTCGGCCTCCGTTTCATATTTCCAGACTTCCTTGCCGGTGTCGGCGTTCCAGGCGTAGATGAATCCGTCCTGGCAGCCCGCCACCACAAGCTCGCCGGCAAAGGCCGCCGCTCCGTCGAAGGCGCCCTTGCCCTCCGCTTCCCAGATTTTCTCGCCGGTTTCGAGCTTCAGGCAGCGAAACCTGCCATCCTTGCAGCCGGCGTAAACCTTGCCGCCTCTCACGACGGCGCTGCTCACCAGCATCTCGGCCTGGCCCTTGGGCTTTTCCATCATGGAGTGCTGCCAGGCCAGCTCCAGAGGCAGCTGCAGATTCACCGGCGAACGACCCTGCATGGCTTCATCGCCGCGGGAATGCACCCAGTCTCCAGCCTGCTGAGCCTTGAGCAGGCTGGTCAGGAGCAGCAGTGAAATCAGAAAGCGCGGGCGGAAATGGGGCATAGAGCTCAAATAACGCCGCTGGGGGCAGGGGAGTTGCGCTGACTCTTCGGCTCGTCCTCGCTGGCTTGATCCTGGGCTTGGTGCGGCTTGTGAAATTTTTCACAAACCCGCTTGCCGCTCCCAGCCGTAGCGGAATACTGCTCCACGTCCTCCTCCCCCTCATGGCGATTTCATACCTTCCTGGCAAAGAGCCCCACGCCCGCGAAAAACGGCTGATCTTCAAGAACGTTGATCGCTCCGGCTACACGCCTTCCATCGACAGCTTCCTGGCCGACGGCGGGTATGAGCAGCTCAAGAAGGCGCTGACCATGGAAAAAAGCGCCATCATCAACGAGGTGAAGGCCAGCGGACTGCGCGGCCGAGGCGGCGCCGGTTTCCCCACGGGCGTGAAATGGGGCTTCATCCCCCCCACCAACACCAAGCCGGTCTACCTGATCTGCAACGCCGACGAATCCGAGCCCGGCACCTTCAAGGACCGTTACATCCTGCACCAGGACCCCCATCAGCTTCTCGAGGGCATGATCATCGCCTGCTTCGCCGTCGGTGCGAAGCTTGGCTACATCTACATCCGCGAGGAATTCCCCCAGGCCGCCATCATCGTTGAGAAGGCGATCGCCGAGGCCCGTGAGAAAGGCTTCCTGGGCCAGAACATCCTGGGCAGCGGCTTCGACTGCGAGCTCTATGTCCACCGCGGCGCAGGCGCCTACATCTGCGGCGAGGAAACCGGCCTCATTGAGTCCCTCGAAGGCAAGCGCCCCTATCCGCGCATCAAGCCCCCCTATTTCCCGGCCGCCCTGGGCCTCTACATGAGCCCGACCATCGTCAACAACGTCGAGTCGCTCTGCCATGTGAAGCACATCATCCAGATGGGCGGCGCGGAATACGCCAAGCTCGGCACCCCCAACAACACTGGCACACGCATCCTCTGCGTCTCCGGCGACGTCCAGAAGCCCGGCTACTACGAGGTCGAGGTGGGCAAGGTCACCATGGGCGAGGTCATCAACGATCTCTGCGGCGGACTCAAGCCCGGCCGCAAGCTCAAGGCCATCATTCCTGGCGGCAGCTCCTCCAAGGTTCTGCGCGCCGATGAAAAGTTCAAAATGAAGGATGGCCGTGAGCTCACCATCATGGACATCCCGATGGACTTCGACACCATGGCGGCCTGCGGCACCATGGCCGGCTCCGGCGGCGTCATCATCATGGACGACAGCCGCAGCATGACCTGGGTCATCAACAACCTGAACAACTTCTACGCCCACGAGAGCTGTGGCCAGTGCACACCCTGCCGCGAAGGCAGCCTGTGGATGAAGAAGATCAGCGACCGCATTGTCGATGGCAACGCCAGCCCGGACGACGTGGATCAGCTGGAAACCGTGGCCAACCAGATTGAGGGCAAGACCATCTGCGCCTTCGGCGAGGCCGCCTCCTGGCCCACCCAGAGCTTCATCCGCAAGTTCCGCGACGAGCTGAAGGGTGATTGCAAGCCCGAGCTGGCAGGCCGGATCCTCTCTGAAGAGGGCCAGCTGGCAGCTGCTGGCCTGAAAGCCTGAGCGTCCTGATTCTTGGATTGTGAAACGTGGATGTAACGGCACCTGGTCGTTCGTCTAGGGTTCTGCGTTTGTTTCCAAGCATCAAGCACAGGTGTCCCGCCGACGCTTCATCCACGTCAGCCCCAAATCGCTGAATCTGGTTCCTGGACGAAGCGCTTCTTTGATTCTGACAAAGGCTGCGTGAAATGCCGCGCCTCTGGTCAGCGTTAGCCCTCATTCCATTCACCGCATGAAACACCTCGTCCTCGCCCTGGCCGTCCTGCTCACGGCCGCCGCATCCAGTCTGTCCGCTGCCGATAAAAAGCTGATTGTCATGATTGCAGGCCGTCCCTCCCATGGCCCCGGCCAGCACGAGCACAATGCCGGCATTTTGCTGCTGAAAAAGTGCCTGGAACAAGCAGCAGGGGACCAGGTTGAAATCCGCGCCCACCTCCATGGCGGCTGGCCGGCAGCGGAAGAACTCGCCCAGGCCTCCACGGTGGTCATTTACTCGGATGGCGGCGGCGGACACCCGGCGCTCCAGGGCGACCGACTCCAGCAGCTCGACAAGGAGATGAAGCGCGGCTGTGGCTTCCTGACCCTGCATTACGCCGTCGAACCCACGATTGAGAAAGGCAACAAGGAGTTCATCGACTGGATGGGCGGATGCTTCGAGATCAACTACAGTGTCAATCCACATTGGGACGCCAACTTCAAGGAGCTGCCTGTTCACCCGATCAGCTCCGGCGTGAAACCTTTTGGCACCAACGACGAGTGGTATTTCTACATGCGCTTCCGCAAGGGCATGGAAGGCGTGACCCCGATCCTGAGCGACGTGGCCCCGGACTCCACCATGAGCCGTTCCGACGGTCACCACAGCGGCAACCCGACGGTCCGTGAGTCCGTCAAGAACAAGGAAAAACAGCACGTCGCCTGGGCCTGCGAACGCAGCGACGGCGGCCGCGGCTTTGGCTTCACCGGTGGTCATTTCCATCAGGGCTGGGCCAACAGCGAACAGCGTAAGCTCGTCCTGAACGCCATCCTGTGGACCGCCAAGGCTGAAGTTCCGGCGGAAGGCGTCGCCTCAACGGTGACCGAGGCCGACATGCTCGCCAATTTGGACCTCAAGCCCGGCCAGGGCCTGCCAGAGAAACCCAAGGGCAAGGCGAAGAAATAAGGCAGCAAAAGAGCCATCCGGGCGCCCCGGTTTCCAGAACCTCATTCCCATCCTCAAGTCCACGGGAGTGAGCCTAGGCGACCCCGTCCGGAAGGGAGGCCTGGAGCTCGGGAAGTTCACGTATATTTAAGACAATCAAAGCATTAGGGACTAATAGGCTCCCCCAAGTGGAGGTTTTATTAACTACATGCAATGCATGTAATGGCAAATCAAAGAATTTGACAGAGCCGGGGAGATGACAGTTGCGCCGCCAGGCGCAGGTGTTATTCTCCTCCTGCTGATTCTTCGAACCTTTCAGCTAGCTTTGACGCTTCGTAGCGACATTGCACAGCCCGCCAGGGACTACGACCCCTGGCGGGCTTTTTGTGACTTTTGCTCTTATGTTGACGGCCCAAGAAATCATGACTGCAGTGTCGTTAACCAAAGACATTGCAGGTGTTGGCGCGAGCATCACTAGAATGCTGGCAAACTTGAAGGACTCGACTGCTGGCGATCAAGAAACGTCGAGGCAAATAATTGCTCTGCAAACGGCCTTCATGGAGCTGCAATCACTGCAAATCAGTCTGACTGCGGCAACAATTGAACTGAATCAAAAGGTAGAGCGCTTACAAAACTGGTCAGAGCTAAAGCAAAAGTATGCCATTGTCAGCATTCGTGGTGGTGGAACAGTCTTAGCATCTGTCGATGACGAACACCCTCACTGGATATGCCAGGGCTGTTACGAACATGAGAAGCGTATGGTCCTTCAACTCGACCAGGACCTTAAAATTGGTCTTTTCCATCGTTGGAAGTGTCCAGGCTGTAAGTTTGAATTCGTAACAAGACCGGGAGTTGTCCCCGGAAGAATTGATTGACATTAGTTTCAGGACTAGTAAAACCGTTGCTGTGGTGTCGTAGCCACCCTGGTGTCGTAGCCGGGTTTTAACGGAAAACATGAAAGGTTCAGAATCCCAGCGACGCGGGGCCATAGGCTCTTTGCGTGTAGGTCTCGGCGGCATCCGTCGAGGGCCTGACAGTCCACCTCGGCACGGTCCGGGGTTTGTGATTTTGGACCCTTCGCAACCAGCGAGGGCCACCGATGAGGACACGTCGAAGAACAGCTGAAGTCCTACTTTCGCGCCCCCTGCCCAAGAGCAAGCCAAAGGCGGCCGCTGCTCTCCCCTTCCCGCTCTGCTGGGCCTTTGAAGGCCGTCCGCTGAGCGATACCATTTCCTACGTCTTGGAGTTCGCCTCCTCCAAGCGCAGGGCGCGCCGTCGTCCCCCGGAACGGGCACGGCGCGTTTCTTTTTTGTCCCCCGTCGGCAATGTGGTTGAGCCCGGTTCTCGGGCTGTGGAGCGCGACGAGGGGCAAGAGTTTGGGCATAACCTCTGCGGGTCCGTCCCCCGCACGTCAAGGCCCCGCCAGGGCAGCGGCTTGTTCCGCGCTGGCGTCAATATTTCCGAGGACGGAAACGGGCCAGACCTCCCCCCGGGGCGAGGCTCGCAACAAACAGGGGGATTCGACATCAAATGAAGATCGAAGCAGTATGCACCCGGGTCACAAGCAGGCCCTACACAAACCAGCGCGGAGTCACCACGACGTATTACGATGCAACGTGGATGGACGCCGAGGCGGACCCCATGAAGCGCTTCCCTGGCCTCGTTTACACGAAGCCGACGGAAGAGGACATCAAGACTCACTGCATCGGGGAAGGCTCACGCCTGACCATGCACGTCTTGAAGGTGCTGGAAGTCCGCAACGGTGACCCCCTCGTCATTCCGAAATACGAGGCCCCGCAGAGTAAAAAGCCTGCCTGATCCTCGCCCTCATGTCGTCGCTCCTCCACTACATCAAACAGACTCACTGGCAGTTTTTCATGACTGGCACGTTCCGCAATTCGCGGACGATGAGCGCCAAAATTCGGCGCTCGATGGTCATGCAATGGCTCCGGCGTCTGGGCTCGATGGACAAGGGGGAGCGGCGGGGCGACGCTGCAATGCGTGAACTCCTTTTCATCGTTCGAGAGGAGTTCGGCGAGCAGACGAACAGACTACATTGGCACGCCTTGATTGGCGGCATCAAGCCATCCCTCGTCACTCCTCACACATGCCTGTTTATGATGGGCTACTGGGAAGGAATCGGTGGGGGGATGGCCAGGTGCCGCGTGTATGACGCCGAGCAGGACGGGGCGGCATATACGGTCAAGGAGTTAGAGGGTATTGATCCCGATTGGAGCCGCCAAGGAGCCAACGGCTACGAGATCCGGAAGTTCAACGGAGACGATACCCTGATGCTGATCCCTAGCACCGCGTTACTTGCCACATGGAGACGCGGGGCCGCTGCCAGTAGGGGGCTCACACGGACTGCACAGGACCGGCGCAGAATTGCCCGCTGTGACACAGACAACCATTCGCCCGACGCTGGAAAGGCGGGCGTGGACAACGAAGGGAATGCTTGGGGAGGAACGCAGACAACCCTCCCTCTGATCGGTGAAAATCCAGGCCTGAACGGGGACGCGCCCCAAGTAGGACCAGCCGCCCCTCATCCGGGTGATCAGTTCCAAGCCTGAACCCTTCCGCTCTCTCCACGCTGATTTCTAGAACCACGTCGGGCGGGGGTTTGTCCCCCGGCCTTTGCACTTGCGCGGAGGCCGGGGGACAGGCTCCGGCGGTTGCTTGAACCGGCCCCGACACTCAGTTTTGAGCGGTGAAGCGTCTCAAGGAGACCTTCCGTTGATTTCAACGGGCAGAACTTGCATAGCGTAAACCATAGTTTACACATTACCCTGCATGCTGAAGCCAGGAACATATGAATTGCGCATCTTCCGGACTGCTGCTGGGGCATGCCCTTATGAAGAATGGCTGACTGAACTCAGCGAGCAGACGCAGCAGCGTATCACCCTTCGGGTTTTTTCGGATGACGAAAGGCCAGTTTGGCGATTTTAAGGCAGTTGGAGAGGATCTTTACGAGCTCCGGCTGTTCTTTGGATCAGGCTACAGGGTGTATTTTGGCGATGATGGCGGCAGGGCCGTCATTCTGCTGGCGGGCGGGGACAAATCGACCCAGGGCAAGGACATCAAGAAAGCAAAAGACTACTGGAAAATCTACAGGGAGGAACACCCATGAAAAAGAAAAGCAGCACAGTTTCCTTTGAAGAAGTTTGGCTTGAGAAGCTGCGCGATCCCAAGCGCGCAAGGCTGGCGCTCAAGCTTGCGCTCGAGGAGTTTGAGAAGGACGACGATCTGGCGGCGCTGCTGGATGTCCTGCGAATCCTTGCCAAGGCACAAGGTGGGCTTTCTGCGCTGGGAAACCGGGCGGAGGTGACAAGGCAGGGATTGCACAAGGCGCTTTCACCAGAGGGTAATCCACGATTAAAGACGTTTCAAAAAGTGCTGGCCTCGCTGGGGTTGCGTCTGAGCGTGCAGCCACGTCGGGCAGCGCCGAAAAAGCTGGCGGCCGCATAGTTGCTGAAATCTTCACGAATGGTTGGTCCCCTGCTCTTCCCGGCTATGCCGAACCCATCCACCTAACAGAAGAAACCGAGCTAACCCGTTTCCCGGGGCAGTGTGATGCCTTTCCGAGTTGTCCGTGCATCGGTTGATGACCAAACAAAAAACCCCTGCTCCGGAACTGAGCAGGGGTTGGTTGTTAAAGGTAAAAATGGATGGACTGTGGATTCCGTGCGCCTGGATCAGGCTTCTTTCTTGGCCTTGGCCCAGCGCTTGCGCTGTGCGGCGGCGATGCGCTCGCGGGCTTCCGGGGAGATTTCACGCTTGGCGCGCTTCTTGCGGGTCTTCTTGGCCGGAGCCTCGGTGCCAGAAGCTTCAGCCTCGGCGTTCTTGGCCTTCCTGCCACCGGCCTTGCGACCACGCTTGCCGGCGGGTTTTTCACCGAAAAGTGCGGCGAGTTCAGCCTGCAGCTTTTCAATCTGCTCATAGAGAGCGACCGCGCGCTTAAGCTGGTCGATGTTAAGGGATGTTGTTGTTGCCATGTGGAAAGCCAGTTAAAGCTCTTTCTTCCTGAACGTCAACGATGGATTGCGGAGGCTGAAACTGATAACTTGAAGCTTGCATGAACTCCTGTGCGCGAACTCTGCTGGATCGGTTTTGAGTTACCCTTCTGGCTGTAACTTCTGCCGCTTACTTCAAGATTTCTGTCGCTGCGTTTCTTTTTCGCGCATGAACCGATAAGTTAACGAATTGATGCTTAACGCCCTCTGCATTTTTTCTGAAATTCGACTATTGCCTGACGAATTTCTTACATGATCCGATAGGTTTTGCGCCGTATTTTCCATCATGAACCCGGAGCAAACACGTTTTTGGCTCGTGGCTTACGAGATGGTTTATCCTAAGAAGTGCATCGCCTATTATGGCGCGGACGCTACCGATCTGGATGTGTTTTCGGCGATCAACCAGGAGCACGAAGATGGTCTCGAGGGGGAAGCGCTGGACACCCACAGCCTGCTTCAGGACGGTGGCCTTTGGGACATGGCGCAGCGTTCGAATGTGTTTTTCAGCCAGAGCGAGCTGGATTACCTGACTCAGGGCATCTTACGACGGGTGGTGCTGATGACACCTGATCCGGATCGCGGGACCGCCATGGTTCACGCCATTCCGGTGCAGGAACCGCCTCCTGCCGGCGAAAGTGTCAGCGAGAGATACGGCATCAAGGTCTGGCGATTGCCGAAGCCGGTGCCGTTGAAGGTCGAGGATCCCTGGACACGAAGCGGCTCCGCTCTCCTGGTTTGAAGCTTGTGTTGGTTTCGATCCGCGCGCCAGAGCCGGAGAGCGCATTTCCAAATCCGCAGCAAGGGGGCGCTTGCACCCCTGCGAACCTGCCATATGCCTCGTTCAACTCGCAGGTCGAGTCTGGGGTTCGAAGGAAGCGGAAGGAGAGCTCCACGCCAGTCCTGCGTTCGCGGGGCTGCGGAATCGGAGTTCCGCGGCTCCAGGAAAGCCTGGGGTTCGAAGGACATGAGAGCGCTTGTTCGCGGTCTGCCAGCGTTCGAGCAGACGCTGAATCGGCGTTCCTCGCTTTGATCAAGCAAGGGATGTGTCTCCTTTCACCTTGCCGAAGGCTGCCGACCTGGGATAAAGCGCAGCTGCCTGATGAAATCCCTGTTTTTGACCAACGAATTCCCCCCGCACATCTACGGCGGTGCCGGTGTGCATGTTGAATATCTCACACGCGAGCTTGCCAGGCTCCTGGAGGTCGAGGTGCGCTGTTTCGGCGATCAGGAGATCCCGGATGGAGCCCTGACGGTACATGGCACCGGACTGGACACCTCGCGATGGACCAGCCCGGCCAACCTGAAGTCTGTCTTCGGAGCGTTGCAACGCTGTCTCGATTTCAACACCCGTGCCATCGACGCGCAGATTGTCCACCTGCACACCTGGTATGCGCACTTTGGCGGCATCCTGGCGAAGCTGAACTATGGTGTGCCGATGGTGCTGACGGTGCATTCCCTGGAGCCCCTTCGTCCCTGGAAGCGCGAGCAGCTTGGCGGCGGTTATGACTTCACCTGCTGGCTGGAAAAGACCGCCATCGAGATGTCAGACGCCGTCATCGCGGTGTCCGAGGAAACCAAGGCGGACCTGCTGCGCCTGTTCCAGGTCGACCCCCATAAGATTCACGTCATCCACAACGGCATCGATCCCGATGAGTATCATCGCATCGAGGCTCCGGAGGTGCTTCGCAAGCATGGCGTGAATCCGGACCAGCCTTATGTCCTGTTCGTCGGTCGCATCACCCGCCAGAAGGGCATCATCCACCTGGTGCGTGCCATTGAGAGCATGGCGCCCGGCTTCCAGATCGTCTTGTGCGCCGGTGCGCCTGACACCCCGGAGATCGCGGCGGAGATGCAGGCCGCTGTGGCCGCCGCCCAGGCGAAGCGCGAGGGCATCGTCTGGATTCAGTCCATGCTGCCCGTGCCTGAGAAGATCGCCATGTATTCGCATGCCGATGTCTTTTG
>CAZXPU010000067.1:0-29964 GCA_964642905.1 uncultured Prosthecobacter sp. | reverse complement strand
CCTACGCCATCCATCTCTAGAAATCCGCGCTTCATGAAATGGTTTCAACTGAGCACTCTTCTTTCACCTCTAGCTCACCAACCCATTCGGCTTGCGCCACTTCACACGGGCGAGGTTGAGTTCGCCGGTGTTGGTTTTGGGGCACCAGGAGCCGTCGGTGATCCAGGATTCGGTGGGGCTGGCGTTGCAGATGCCGAAGTTGCCGTTGAAGGCGACGAGGTCGGCGGCGTTCACGCCATCGCCGATGAGCGGGACCACGATGCGCTCGGTGGCGCGGATGAGGCGGAGCGTTTTTGGGTCCACTTGAGCGACCCAGAGCGGGGCACGCCAGCGGATGACCTTTTCGTTCGTGGGATCGCGTCGCGTGTAGACGAGGAAGAGCCCGTCGGAGTGCGTGAGCCAGTGCTGCTGCGTGCTGTTCGTCATGAGCGGCTCGCCGTCGTCCCAGGTCCATGGCTGCTGCGGCTCGTAGTGCAGGCCATCATCGCTCACGGCGACGTAGCCACGGTGATCCTCAGCACGGATGGTCAGGTAGAAACGGCCCTGGAAGCGGGTGAGCGAGGGTTCAAGCAGTCCGCGCCCGACGGTGTTCGTGAGTGCATTGCCGGTTTTCTTGATGCGCAGTTCCTTGCCGTCAAAGGAGCAAAGCACCCCGCATACGGAGCGTGGCTGGCCTTTGATGCCAAAGGTGAAGCTCATGAGCACATCGCCATCCGGCAGCACATGGCGCTGGCCGCAGTTGTTCGAGTAGATCTCCGTCGCACGCGGATCCTCCCACACGAGCTTCTGGCGTGGCCCCCAGGCACCGTCCTTCCACACGGCATAGATGGGCCAGCGGGCGGGCTGATTGCGGTCAAACCCCTTGTCGCGGTAAAAGACATTGTGCCCGAGAGCGAGCACGCTGCCGGTCTTCGGATGAAACTCGGGCGTGATGTCGCAAACGGCCTCATTCAGGCCATCAGGCAGCTTTTCCCAACCCAGCGGCGGCGCTGGGGTGAAGTCGCTCCATGTTTGGCCGAAGTCGTCCGAGGTCGTCCAATGCACATGCCCGAAGTGATCGGAGCCCATGATGGGCTGCGTGGTCATGAAGGCCTTCTTTCCCACCATGCAGGCACGCGGATGAAACCAGGTGCCCTTGGGCAGCGCGGGTGTTTTCAGCACCCCATTCTCGATGGACTCGATCAGCGAGTCCTCGGCGGCAAAAGCGTGAGTCTGAGCCGAGGCAAGCGCGAGGCTGGCGGTTTGGAGAAAGTGGCGGCGGGTGAGGTGCATGAGCGTGTGACCCAAACGCCGCCGATGCCGCCAAACTACGTTTTCCGATCCTGCGTTTTGAAGAATGTCCTGTGGGGCATGCTGGTGGTGCGTTGAGCAATCCTACCCTTGGCTGATGGCTTGATGCTGGGTGCGACGTATTCATCGGCCCCGGCCGAATCGCCGCCTTCACTCCTCCACAACCACCGCCCTCGGATCCCACCATGCGTCTTCGTTTTCCATCGCTCCCCCTGCTCCTGCTCCTCGCCGCGCACGGGTGCTCGACGCTTCTCGCAGGTGATCTGCGCCTTGCCGCCGTCTTTTCCGATCACATGGTGCTCCAGCGTGAGAAGCCCGTCGCCATTTGGGGCTGGGCCGATGCGGGCGTCGAGATCACGGCGCAGTTTGCCGAACAGAAAAAGAGCACCCAAGCCGGTGCAGATGGCAAATGGAGCCTGAGGCTCGATCCGCTCACCGCCAGCAGCGAGCCGCGTGATCTGATCATCACCTCGAATCAGTCATCTGGAATCAAACAGCTCCAATGCAGCGATGTGCTCGTCGGCGAGGTGTGGCTGGGCTCCGGGCAATCGAACATGGCGATGACGGTGTCGGGTTGTTACCGGTTTGATGAGGAGAAGGCGGCATCCAAGCTCCCGCTCATCCGCCACTACCGCGAAAGCTCCGGCCCCGCCGATGCACCGCAGGCCGAGGGCAAGGGAGCGTGGCAGGTTTGCACACCGGAGAATGTCGGAGGCTTCTCCGCGACGCTGTTTTTCTTCGGACGTGAGATTCACCGCGAGGTTGGCGTGCCCGTGGGCCTCATCAATACCTCCGTCGGCGGCACGCCCATCGAATCGTGGGTCGCCGCCGAGGTGCAGTCGTCCGATCCCGAGACGAAAACGAACTACGACACGCGACTCGAAGCGCATCGGAGGTTCGATCCCGCGCAGGCACCCGCTTTGCATCAAAAGCAGATCGCCATCTGGAAAAAAGCGTCCGAGAAGGCCAAAGCCGACGGCACGCCCTTCGTCGTGCCCGCACCGAAAGATCCACTCGCCATGTGGAAGCTCAAAGGCGGCCCCGCCGGGCTCTTCAACGGCAAAGTCGTCAATCTCGTGCCCTACACGCTGCGCGGGATGTTGTGGTATCAGGGTGAAGGCAATGCGAACAGCAATCCCGGCCTTTATCACAAGCAGCTCACGCAGCTTGTCACCAGCTGGCGCAGGCTCTGGGACGATGAAGTGCCCTTCGCCTGGGTGCAGCTCCCGAACTTCACCTCGCCTGGTGAAGGCTGGCCGCGTGTGCGCGAATCCATGCTCAAGACCCTCGCTTTGCCAAAGACCGGCATGGCCATCACCATCGACCTCGGCGATGCCAAAGACATCCATCCGAAGAACAAGCTAGATGTCGGCAAACGCCTCTCCTACTGGGCGCTCGGCACTGTTTATGGCAAACAAGTCCCCGCCATCAGCGGCCCGCTGCCTGCGGATTCCAAAATCAGCGGCAATGCCATCACCGTGTCCTTCAAACATGCCAACGGCGGCCTCAAATCCATCACCGGCGGCCCGCTCACCGGTTTCCAAATCGCCGCCGCCGATCACCTGTGGAAAACCGCTGAAGCCAAGATCGTCGGCGACACCGCCGTCGTCAGCAGCGCGGAGGTCGCCCAGCCCGTCGCCGTTCGTTATGCCTGGAAAGACTGGCCCGACTACAGTCTCGCGAATGGCGCAGGCCTGCCCGCATCTCCCTTCCGCACCGATGACTGGCCTGCGGCGAAGAAGTGAGACTTTGATCTCCACCCCCCCCCAAGCCAGCTTATTCACTCCGAATCCATGAAGACATTCCTCTTCACCACCTTTCTCCTCGCGTCGCTCAGCCTGTTGCGAGCTGCCGATGCTCCGGCCAACACAAAGACAGAGAAACCCGCACCCGAGTTCCGGAAATACGAGCTGCCGAAGGAGCCAGACGAAAACGTCTCCTACGGCCCGCATAAGATGCAGGTGATCTACTTTTGGCGGGCCAAGTCTGACCAGCCCACACCGTTGCTCATCTATATCCACGGCGGTGGATGGCAGGGCGGGGATCGCTCTGTGGCTCGAAGCATGATTCTGCCCGCACTTCAGGCTGGCATCTCGGTGGCCTCCGTGGAATACCGCACCATCAAAGACGCCACCGCCGATGGACTCGTGCCACCGGTGAAGGGGCCGATGCTCGACTGCGCCCGCGCTGTACAGTTCTGCCGCAGCAAGGCCAAGGAATGGAATCTGGATAAAACGAAGATCGGCCTCGCGGGTGGTTCCGCTGGAGCCTGCACGAGTCTTTGGCTGGCCTTTCATGACGACCTCGCCGATCCCAACAGCTCCGATCCCATTGCCCGCGAGTCCACCCGCGTCACTTGTGCCGCCGTCTCCGGTGCGCAGACCACGCTCGACCCGCACCAGATGCGCGAATGGACGCCGAACAGCAAATACGGCTCGCACGCCTTCGGCATCTCTTGGGACGCAAAGCAGAAGATCAGCTCCTTTCAGATGTTTTACGACGCCCGCGAGCGCCTCCTGCCGTGGATCAAAGAATACTCGCCCTACGCACTCGTCACCCCAGACGACCCACCTGTCGGCCTCTACTACTCCACCCCACCTCACCTCGGTCAGGAAGAAAAAGACCCCACTCACACCGCGAACTTCGGCGTGAAGCTCAAAGAACACTGCGACGCCCAAAAATCCCCCTGCGACCTCATCTATCCCGGCGCACCGAACGTGAAACACGCCACTGACAACGACTACATCCGGGCGCACCTGCGACCAGAGCTGAAGTAAAGATCGCCAAAGCCAAGGAGTTCGTTCCAGCGAACACTTGGGTCGGCTACTCTCGAAAAAACGCCCACATGAACCGCCGTCATTTCATCTCCAGCAGCAGCGCCGCGATCGGCGCGACGGTCTTTTCAGCCAGTGCGGCAGAAGCGATGCCAAAAACGGTGTGGGGCATCGCGGAGCTTTGGCAGTGGCTGTATGAGAGGCAGGTGACGAGCGGGCATGATTCGGCGGACTGTCTGCAAGCGCATCTCGATCATGGCATCCGCCATGTCGTCTGGGCGCTGGGGCGCAGCACGCTGGACTATCAGAGCGCCCTGCCCACCTCGACGATGTATGCGGGCGACACACGCCCTGAGACGAAGGTCATCGGCGACTCGTTTCGCCAAGAGTGCTCGCTGCGGGCCGCGGTCGCTTTTGCCACGAAGAACGACATGGTCATTTACGGACGGCTCGGCTTGAATCGGCACTACGGCGACTCGTTGGGCGGTGCGTTGCGATCCAAATACATCGCCGGGCATCCCGAATGGTTGGAGAGGCATCGCGGCGGTCAGGTGGATGGCACGAAGGTGAGCTTTGCGGTGCCGGAGTATCGCGCGGAGCGCATCGCGGTGCTGATGGAGGCCGCTCGACTCGGTGCTCATGGCCTTTGTCTCGACTTTTGCCGCCAGCCGCCGGTGGCGCGGTATCATCCGTTGATCGTCGAGCCCTGGCTGAAGGCGGGTCATGATGATCCACGCGGCTTGAAAACGGGTTCGCCGGATTTTCTCGCGTGGGCAAAGCATCGCGCTGAGTTCGTGAATCACTTCATGCGCGATCTCCGCCAGCAACTCCGCGCTTTTGAGCAAACGTGCCAGCGCAAGGTGCCTGTGATGGTCCGCATTCCCGAGGCCACGCTCGACATGAACCTGATGGAAGGTCTCGACCTGCGCATCTGGCTCAAGGAAGGCTGGGTGGATGAGGTCACGCTCGATCCGCTGTGGATCTGGGACTTCGATTACCCCGACACGGCACGTGCGTATCGTGATCTCACGCAGGCGCATGGCGTGAAGCTTTACGGCGGAGCCAACACCACGGCCGGCAAGGGCATGAAGGCAAATGCGCGTGCCTTTCTCGAACGAGTCGGGCGAAACTACGACGAGGGCGTGGATGGCATTGCGCTCTTCCAAACGGACACCGCGCTGCTTGCTCCAGAGCTCAAAGCCATGCTTGGTCCGCTGATGTCGCGGCTTGCTGATCCAGCGGCGGTGGCGGAGATGCTGGCCTCGGTTCGCCAGAAGAAGCCCGAGATGCGGGAGAGCGAGCGCTGGTTCGGTCTCGACAATCACAGCCACATGCCCCAGCTCAGCGGTTCGCCGCGTTTGAGCCTCGATACGCTATGAAGATCCGTCTCGCTGCTCTCGCCGCCCTGCTGCTCGTGCCTGCCGCCGTGCTCGGCTGGGGTGATGCGCATCGCGCGATCATGGTCGCGGCTTTGGACCTCCAGCCGGAGAAGGAGCGGGCGATCCAGGCGCTGGGCACGGAGAACTGGCTGCACATCGCCGGTGTCGGCGAGGTGACGGGCTACTGCGGGCTGGCGGACAATCAGGGCGAGTATGTGCGGCGGCCGTGGTGCGAGTTTTTTGCCAATGACTACCTGCTCACGCGCGAGGTGCCGTTTCTGCACGGGTATCACGTGCCAGTGATCGAGGAGCCGCCGTGGAATCAGCAGATCGCCGGCTTTGCCAAACGTGCGCTGCAAGCGCTGCGCACCGAGACCGGTGTGGAGGCCGCGAGGCGTGTGGGAGCGCTGCTGCACTTCGTCGAGGACGCGGGCGCGACGGCGCATGCGGCACGCATTTCACCTCCGGCGCACACTTTACTCGACAGCACGGTGCCGCTGGATCGCATCGCGCTGCCCGGCTATGCGCCGCAACTCCTCGGCAAGAACGACGACGAGTTTGTCACCGCGTTGCAGAGTCGCATCGCGGCCCTGATCGACAGCTCGGCTCCGGTCGGCAGGCGGTTGAAGACGGAGGCGATTGACCTTGCTCCGGTTTATGAAACGGCGCGCATCGGTCGCGTGCGCGAGCGGCTCGATGCCGTGGGCGAGGCTCAGATCGCGCCAGCGCTGGAGAGTCTGCGTGCGACGGCGGATGCCCTGCACACGCTGCTCGTGCTCGGCCTCGCTCCGCAGAAAGACGGCGCGTCTCTCCGCGGCACCATCCGCTGGGCGGACACGCCGGCGATTGAGAAGAGCGGTGCGGAGATTCATCTGCTCGATGCTCGCAAGCTGCCGGGCGAGCCCACTTCTCCGCAGCAGATCTTCGACGCCTGCACCGGCTATGACACGCATACCGATCCCGCGGGCGATTTCGCGTTTCATCATCTGCCCGAGGGCGACTATCGCGTGCTGGCCTATCGCGTCGGCGCGGTGATGAAGCTTTCGGAGCCCATTCATCTCGCTCAAGGTCATGCGCACAGCATTTCACTCTCGCTGGAGGCCATCCAGCCCGCCGGGAACCTCGTCTATAATCCCACGCTCGAGCTGAGCACCTACGTCACCGGCATGCCTGATCGCTGGATGGCCATGAAACCGCTGCCGGAGGCCGCGCACGTCTGCATGAGCGCCACCGTGCCCGTCCGCGCGGGCAGGACACTGAAGCTCGGCGCGAAGCTGCGCGATCCCTCGGCGCAGGTGACCTTCTTTGTGATGGATCGCTCAAAAAAGAGCGCCGTGCAGGACTGCTCACGCACGCTGAAGATTGATCCCGCCTTCCGCGTCGCCGCGAGCTTCACCGGCCCCGGTGGCGAAGCCGCCGCCAGCACGCCCTTTGGCACCCCTGCCTTCGTTTTGATCTACGTGACCTCCTCCCGACCTCTCGTCCAAGCCGTGGAAAACGTGTGGGTGATCGAGGAGGGCGAGAGGAAATGAAAACGGACTTCACACGGTTCTCGAAATCGACGCCACAAGCCTCATCGAAGGCGGTTGCGCGGATTTGATCGCTGTCATGCAAGTCTCGCAAGGTTTCGCTCTTATCAACGAACTATCCCCTCATGAAAGGTTTCGCCCTCTTCCTCGCCTTTTTCACCATTCAAGCCCTCGCGGCCGATAGTCCCATCGAAACGGACCCGAGGCTGCATTCCGATGGCAAGGGCTGGAAGCTCAATCAGGCCACCATTAAAGACCCGCAGCGTCCGCGGGTGCTGCTGATTGGTGATTCGATCCTCAGCGGCTACATGGGTCACGCGATCAAAAAGCTCGATGGCAAGGCCTACGTCGATGCGTGGGTGAATCCGTACAACCAGTCGGAGCATCTCAACACGAAGATCCTGCCCGAGGTGCTCGCGAAGGGGCCGTATGACGTGATCCATTTCAACATGGGCCTGCACGGCTGGCAGGAGGGCCGCATCAAGCCGGGCACCTTTGAACCGCTGACCAAGGGTTATGTTGAGGCGATCCGTGCGAAGCTGCCGAATGCCAAGCTCATCTGGGCCAGCAGCACACCCGTGTTGCTCGAAGGCGATGTGAAGACGCTCGATCCCGTCATCAACGGCACCATCATCGACCACAACCGCATGGCCGCGAAGGTCATGGCCGAGTGCGGCGTGCCGGTGAGCGACTTCTACGCCCTGCTCGTGGACAAGCTCGACCTCGCCCGCGGTGGCAAAGACAAGTTTCACTGGAACGGGCCCGCATATCAGATCCTCGGCGACAAGTGCGTCGAGGAAGTGCTGAAGGCATTGCCAAGCACGCGGGAATGAGTGTGGTTCGTGGTATGGGCCGTGCGATTTCGAGAAAACCGCGCTCTTTATCCCACCCGGAGGCACCGGCGTGGGAGATCGCTTTGGCTCGCGCATCCTGAAACCCGGTGCGGATGAGAAGACCCGGCTCGCCGCCTATCGCGAGGTCAGTCCGGTGAACTACCTGCGTCCAGACAGCCCGTCGCTGCTCATGATGCAGGGCGACCAAGACCCGACGATCCCCGTGCAACATGCGCATCACATGAAGGAACGCGCTGATGCCGTGAAAGCGCCCGTGGAGACCTTCATCGTCCAAAACTCCGGCCACAACTGGCGCGAGGTCGGTGGCCCGCTGAGCCCGACACTCGAAGAAATCATGACAAAGACGGCTGCGTTTATGAAAAAGCATCTGGAGCGCGTTTCATCATCCCCCAGTCGATGATTCTCAGCCGCCGCGCCCTTCAGCTCTTCTTGTTTTGTGGTCTTTTGCCGCTCTCCGCGGCTCATGGCCAGAGTGTGCCGCCGCAGATCGGGCAGAGCTGCATCGACTGTCATGATCCGGAGACTAAGAAGGGCGGGCTGGATCTCACGGCGCTGACGTTTGATCTGCGGGATGGAGCCATGCGTGAGCGCTGGGTGCGGGTGCATGATCGCGTGGAGAAGGGTGAGATGCCGCCGAAGGTGGATGACATGTCTGCCGAGGATCGTGCGGCTTTGGTGAAGGCGCTGGATGCCTCGCTCTATGAAGCGGATCGTGCGGAGGTGCATGCGAATGGCCGTGGACCGCTCCGCAGGCTGAATCGCGATGAGTATGAGCAAAACCTGCGTGATGTGCTGCAACTGCCCGATCTCGACATTCGCGACATCTTGCCGGAGGACCGCGAGGGGCATCGCTTCAACAAAACGGGTTGCATGCTCGACATGTCGCGTGTGCAGCTCACGGCCTATCTGGATGCAGCCGAGGCTGCATTGCGTGTGGCGATGGTCACGGAGCCTGCGGCGCCGCTGGTGGTGAAGAAGCGAGTGGTGGGAACGGATTTGTTTCCAGGCACAAGCACGTTTGGGAATCGCGAGGCGATGTTCTTCGCCAAGGACAGCAAGTTCATCGAGTTGGATGGCAAGAAGGCCAAAGAAGCTGCGAAGGATGAGTCGATCGAGCTGGCGCTGTTTCGCTCGGCGAGCTGGCCTTACCTCGGCACGCCGCGTGATGTCGTCGCGAAGCACGCGGGGCGTTACAAGGTGCGCTTTTCGGCTCGCGCAGTGCTGCAGCAGCCGGGCTTTGTCTTGCTGCCCGCTAAGCAGCCGGTGTCGATGACCTTTCGCACACGCAAACCCGCTGGCGTGGACATCATCAATGAGGTGCGCGCCTCCGGTGGCATCATCGACATCCAGCCCGCCATGCAGGTGTATGAGACGACGATCACGCTGCGAGCTGGCGAGTCCTTTGAATACAGCCTGCTCGGCCTGCCGATGCCGTTGGCGCAGAATCCGAATGGCTCCGCGCCGACGTATCGCTACCCGCCGTTCCCGGAAGGCGGGCAGCCGGGTGTCGCGGTGCAATGGCTGGAAGTCGAAGGCCCCATCCCGCCGCCAAGCTGGCCGCCGCCTTCGCATCGCGTGCTGTTTGATGACCTCGGCATCGAGGTAAAGCCGAAGAACGCCCAAGAGGAGGCGAAGCGCCTGCTGCGTCGCTTTGTGAGCCTCGCAGCACGCGAACCGGTGTCGGAGGAGGATCTGCGCTTGTTTGATGCGCTCATCGCCGAGCGCTTGGAGAAAGGCTCGGCGTTCAAAGAGGCGCTGCTGGCCGGTTACAAGGCCTTTTTGGCCTCCGGCGACTTCATTTACCTGCGCGAGCCGGAATCAGCGGACGATCATTTCGCCATCGCCTCACGTCTCTCGCACTTTTTGACGAACTCGCGGCCCGATGCGCGACTGAGCGATCTCGCGGCCAATAAACGTCTTCGCGATGCCAAGACGCTGCGTGCGGAAACGGAGCGTCTCATCGCCAGCGAAGGCTTTGATCGCTTCGTGAAGAACTTCACCGATTACTGGCTTAGCCTGCGCCACATTCGTCGGGATGATCCTGACATCCGGCTCTTCCCGGAGTATCGCTTTGACGAGTATCTCGTGGAGAGCATGGAGCGCGAGACGCGGACCTTTTTCACCGCGATGATTCGCGAGAACCTGCCCGCCAGCGTGCTCGTGAAGGCGGATTTCGTCTTCGCCAATGACCGTCTCGCGAAGCACTACCAGCTCCCGCCACTCAGTGGTTCCGCCATGCGAAAAGTCGCCGTGCCGCAGGGCAGTCCGTTTGGTGGATTGCTCACACAGGCTGCTGTTTTGAAAGTCAGCGCGAATGGCACGAACACCTCGCCTGTCGTCCGTGGTGCGTGGGTGATGGAGCGGCTCATCGGCCAGCCTCCTCCGCCGCCACCGCCCAGCGTGCCCGCCGTGGAGCCGGACATTCGCGGTGCCAAAACCATCCGCGATCTCATGGCTCTGCATACCAAGGAAAAGTCCTGCGCCAGTTGTCACGCCAAGTTTGATCCTGTTGGACTCGCTTTAGAGAGCTTTGACATCCTCGGCGGCTGGCGCACGCGTTATCGCGGCATCGAGGAAGGCGAGCGCATCACCGGCATCGACCGCGCTGGCCACGACTTCAGCTACACGCTCTCCGCGAACGTCGATCCGAGCGGCCAACTCATCGACGGCCGCACGTTCAACGATGTGCACTCTTTGAAAGCCATCCTCGCCGCCAACCCACGCCAGCTCGCGCGGAATCTTCTCCATCAGTTCACCGTCTATGCCACCGGCACCCCCGTCCGGTATTCAGACCGTCGCGAGATCGAGTCGCTGCTCGATGCCTGCGAGAAGGATGGCTATCGCGTGCGGGATTTGATCCTCGCGTTGGCGGGGAGTGAGATTTTTGTTGGGCAACCGAAACACCCGTCACCCCAGAAATGATCAAAGCCGAACTCGCGCCGCCATTTTACCCCAAAGACGATCGTCCTTTGGTTGCCTTCACTCTCCCGTATGCCCAGATGGTGGAGCGCTTCGGGCCTGCTCATCGGGTGATGGATGAACTGGATAATGAACCTGGTCCTTGTGAATACTGGTCGTTCGTTTTCCCCTGCGGAATGACCATTTTATCACTTACCATTTTCATGCACCAACTGGAGCGGGAGGACAGGTCTGTGCGTCGTCACCTGAGATTGATCATATTCTAGAACACCTTCCGATCCACGATTGCCTGTTTTGGCGGTTGGATGTCGCAGAACCCGAGATCTATCGCGAGCGCGGCGGTATTTCGCACTCGAAATGCCCGTCCTAGCCTCTCCCCATCTCATTGTCCCATTGTCTGATTGTCCCCATGACCTTCCCGCACATCTCGAAACACCTCCCTCGCCGCCAGTTCCTGCGTGGAGCAGGCGTGTTGCTCGGCTTGCCCTTCTTCGAGCAATCCATCGCTCGTGGAGCGACTCCGAAAGCACCGCGCCGGATGCTCATCATCTCGAACAACCTCGGTTTCCTGCCGAAGCCGTTTTTTCCGACGACCGCCGGGCGGGATTATGAGCTGACGCAGACGCTTGCTCCATTGGCGGACGTGCGGAGTGAGTTCAGCATCTTCAGCGGCATGTCGCATCCGGATGTGAATGGCGGGCACAGCGCGGAGAACTGCTTTCTCACCGCCGCACGCGGGCCGACGAAGAGCGGGTTTCGCAATCAGATCTCGCTTGATCAGTTCGCGGTGGAAAAGCTCGGCCAGCTCACGCGATTCCCCACGCTGAACCTCGGCGTGAACATCGACAAGGCGAACCGCAGCCTCTCTTGGACACGCGACGGCGTTTTGCTACCTGCGGAAGACAGCGCGCCAGCTTTGTTTCGACGCATGTTCCTCCAGGGCGATCCAGCGGCGGTGAAACGGCAACTCAACGCCCTCGACGAACGCGGCAGCATCCTCGACACGCTGCTCGATCACACGAAGAAGCTCAGTCGCGACCTCGGCAGCGATGATCGCTCGCGGCTTGATCAATACCTCACCTCCGTGCGCGAGGTGGAGGAGCGCCTGCTTACCGCCCGCGAGTGGGAGCTGAAGCCGAAGCCCGTCACCCAACTGCCCGAGCCCGCCGACATCCAGGACAAGAAGCGCATCTTTGAAAAGCTCGATCTCATGCTCGCCATGGCGCAGCTCGCCTTCGAGTCCGACTCCACGCGCATCATCACGCTCATGGTGGATGCCTTTGCCACGCCCGCCTTCAAGATCGACGACGATGAAAGCACCACCGAGGGCTACCACGGCCTCAGTCACCACGGTCAGGCCCCCGCGAAGGTGAAGCAGCTCGAAGACGCCGACCGACAGCAGATGGTGCTCTTCCGCAAACTCATCCAAAACCTCGCCGCGAAGCGCGAAGACGACGCGAGGCTGCTCGACCGCACGATGGTCATGTTCGGCAGCAACATGGGTGATGCCAACAAGCACGACAACACCAACCTCCCCATTCTCCTCGCCGGCGGCGGGCTCAAGCATGGCCAGCACCACGCCTTCAAAGGCGATCATGACAAACCGCTCTGCAATCTCTTCGTGTCCATGCTCCAGCACCTCGGTGTCGAGACGGACTCGTTTGGATCTAGCACCGGAACTCTTGCCATCTAAACTGAACTGACCATGCGCATTCCTGTTTTCACCCTGGTGCTTCTCGCCGGTTTTTTCCATAGCCACGCTCAGTCTGCTTACGCCGCAGAAAGCGTCCCGCAGTCGGTCGCGGAGCTTTGGTCGGATTTCGATCCACGGAAGGACCCGTTGGAGGTCGAGGTCATTCGTGAGTGGAAAGAGGATGGCATGATTTTGCGGCATGTGCGCTACTTCATCGGCAGCTTCAAGGGCAGGCCGGCACGCATGGCGGCGGTGTATGGCTTTCCCGAGGGCACGAAGGGAAAGCTCCCCGCAGTGATGCACATCCATGGCGGAGGCCAGCGGGGCTCGGTGAGCGAGGTGAAACTGCTCGTCGCGCGAGGTTATGCGGCGCTCTCGGTCAACTGGGGCGGCAGCGGCACGGGCAAACCGCCCTTCAACACCTGCGAGAAGGCCGAGCCAGGCGATCTGAACACCGATTGGGGCGCGGTCGATCCCTCGCAGCTCAATGTGCCGGGCTACTCGTCAATGCTGCCAGGTCCGAAGCATGTGTTTGAAGACCGTGAGCATCCGAAGAACAACAACTGGTATCTCCTCACGCTCGGCTGCCGTCGCGGCCTCACCTTTCTCGAACAGCAGCCGGAGGTCGATGCGAGCCGCCTCGGCGTGCATGGCTACTCAATGGGCGGCAATCTCACGATGTATGTCGCGGGCACTGATGATCGCTTGAAGGCTGCGGTGCCGGCCGTGGGCGGTCAAGGCTGGCGCTGGCAGGGACGTGACTACCTCGGCGGCAAGGCGCAGCAGGAGCAGATCAAAGGCGACATCGAGGTCTTCAAGCGCACGCTGAGCTTCGAAAGCTACGCACCGCGCATTCAGTGCCCGGTGCTGCATCGCAGCGCCACGAACGACTTCCACGGCTGGATGGATGATGTGTATCGAACCAACGCGCTTATTGAAAAGCAGCCCGTCCGATACAGTTGGACGCCGCACATGAACCACCACCTCACGCCCGAGGTGGCCATCGCGATGCCGCTGTGGCTTGATCATCATCTCAAAGGCGGCCCCGCCCTGCCCGCGACCCCGCACAGCGAGCTGCGCCTCAAATCCAACGACGACGTGCCCATGCTGCGCGTGCGGCCCGATGATCAGACGCTGCCCGTCGCCCGCGTGGAGGTTTATTACAGCATCGATCCCGATCCCCGCGCCCGCTTCTGGCGCAGCGCCGAGGTGCATCGTGAGGCGGAGGGCTACATCGCCCATCTGCCGCTGCACACGCTCGACACGCCGCTCTTCGCCTTCGCGAACGTTTACTACACGCTGCCGAAGCCCGAATCGATGGTGCAACTGCCCGGCTACTCCAAACCCGTCACCGAACTTTGCATCAGCAGCCTGCTGCACTCACACACTGCCGACGAAGTGAAGCGGGCCGGTCCCAATCTCACCGGCAAACCCTCGAAGCTCATCGAAGACTTCACCCACGGCCTGCGCGACTGGTATCAGCTCAATGCCGGCAACCTCACGCATCAGCAAATGTGGACGCGCAAAGTCACCGACCCGCTCTGGCGCGGCCCGGACGGCTCCAAGCTCGTCATCACGCTCAAGATGCCGCAGACGAATCGCTTCCACCTCGTGCTCCAGCAAAACGAGTGGCGTGGCTACCGCGGCCCACGCCGCACGTTTGTCTGCAGCCGCGAAATCCCGGGCTCGGACAGTCCGCAAAACCTCACGCTCGCCCTGAGCGACTTCACCTCCCCCGAAGGCCCACCGACAAGCTGGTCCGAACTCGACCAGCTCGGCCTCTGCGCCCATTTCCTCGCCAAAGGCGCCAGTGCCAGCGAAGCTCCGCTCTGGAAAGGCCCCGCTCCGAAGTTTTTGAAACTGGCGTGGGAGTGAGTGCTTTTTCCTGACCTCAGGAGATGATCAACACAATCCTGCCGCAGGTCGCGTCAACTCGTTGTTCGCATCAATGGTTTGGCCAATCCTTCAGAGCGGACTCGCTGCGCTTGAGATAAGCTCATCACGAATCATGTTTCGACTCATCATGCGAATCCAACCTTTGCCCCGCAGAACCCTGCTTCCATTCATGGCCCTGATGGCTGCCACCGTCAGCAGTTTCAGTGCCGAGCCGACCGCCATCGGACTCAATGCGAATCAGATGTCCATTGCCACAGGGCAGCCTTCGTTGGTCGTGATGTCGAAGGGATCGACGCATCTTCCGGTGTGGTCGTTGTCCGGGGGCACAGCGGGGCAGTCGGTGGCGGGCGTGGTGACGGGGCTGCCGCGGGATTGTGCGGCGGTGAAGGTCGAAATGGTCGTGATCACGAACGAGGCGACCACGAGCGCGGAGTTCGATGATGTGTATCGCGTGCATCTCTCGCAGCTGGCGGACGGCGAGGACGTCACGGAGCGCTATGTGCTGGGTGCGCCGGTGTGCACGGCCCTGCCCGCCGCGCCGTTTGTCACACGCACTCTCCTGCTGGAATCACATTACGCCGTGGATCCATCCGCGCCCTTGTGGGTGCGCATTCAGCGCGAGCCGACCGACCCGCGCGATACCTTCACGCGGCCCACGGGCCTGGTGATGGTGAAGGTGACCCCGGTGGCGGCGCTCGCGGCGCCGCGCGTGGTGCAGGAGGCGAAGGGCTACAACTCGTGGCCGATGATCCAGGCTCTCGGTGACAAGCTGGTCTGCGTGTACAGCCGCGGCGCAGGGCACACGATTGGTGATGATGCGCGCGCCGTCTTTGCCCGCACGTCCGTCGATGGTGGCAGGACCTGGTCGGCGGAGACGGTGGTGGCCAACACCCCAGGTTATGGCGAGGTCGAGGTGGGCAAGGGGATCGACGCCAGTGGCGCGATGCTGCTCTGGGTGCGCCGAATCGGCCAGGGGGAGTGGCTGCATGACCTGTATCGCAGCACCGACGGCAGCAAGTTCACGCGTGTCGCGACGCCGAAGCTTGAGGTGAGACCGATGCAGATCACGGACGTTTTTGCCGTGCCCGGAGTCGGGCTCATGGCCCTCTGGTTTGCCGGTGACTATGGCGACAAGCCGACGAATGCCTGGGGCAGGATGACCAGCGGCGACAACGGATCCACCTGGGTGCAGATGCCTGTCGAGACCGGTCTGACGAAGGCGGAATGGCCCACCGAACCGGCCGCTGTTTACCTTGGCGATGGCAGGATTCTCGCCATCGGCCGCACCGAGCTGGGTGGCACGCAGTTTCAGATGACCTCCATCGACCATGGCAAGACCTGGAAACGTTTGTCCACCAACATCGGCGATGTCGCCGCCTCCACGCCGAGCCTGGTCCTGGATCCAAAAACCGGCCTTGTCAGCAACTACTACTACCATCGCGGAGCCGGTGTGCTGCGCCGCCGCGTCGTCGATCCTGCGCTCGTCTTTGATCATCCCGACCGCTGGCCTCTGTCCGAGCCCGTCGCGACGGGCAGCCGGGTCACCTTTGATGCGGGCAACGCCAATGCGACGGTCATCGGTGACAGGCACTACGTCTCGTTCTACTCCGGCAAAGCTCCGGACACGGGGGTGTTTGTCTCGGAAGTCGCGGCACCGGCGGCGCGGTGATGGAGGCATTCCAGAGGCCTTCATCCGCCAAGCTTCGTGACTTCATCCGAAATGCGAATGCCGATTGGGTTAGAGCCAGATTCAACCGTGCCCCGACGTTCCTCCAGCATGCCCCGCCTTTTCATCGTCCTTCTTCTCGCTTCCTTCAGCCAGGCCGCCGAGCCGTTTCATGAAAGCTTCGGGCCGGGCTTCGAGGCGAAGCGGTTTCTGACACCGATCCCGAACAAGAACACGAGCGTGCGTGAAGGGGTGCTGTGGACGCGGGGATCCAGTGGAGGCAAGTATCCGCCCATGGTCTACCTGCCCGTCGATGACAGGGACCTGACAATCTCCTTTCGCTACCGTCACCTCGCGGCGGGAGGTTGGCTGTGGTTCTTTGTGGATGGCGATGACGGCTTCGGCAGCGAGGACCACATGCTGCGCGTCAAGCTGCTGCGTGAAGGCGTGCAGCTGCAGGTTGATGCGCACTCGAAGGATGCCAGCCATCCGAGCCGGCAGAAGACCGGCCGCCCGGCCGATCCCAAAAGCGGCGCGTTTCGTCTGAACGAGTTCCTGCCGCTTGAAAAGGTGGATCTGACCGCCGGTGTCTGGCGTGAGGTGAAGCTTGTTTTCCGCGGCGAGGAGGTGGTCATCACCCTCGA
Source organism: uncultured Prosthecobacter sp. (assembly GCA_964642905.1). Classification (GTDB taxonomy): domain Bacteria; phylum Verrucomicrobiota; class Verrucomicrobiia; order Verrucomicrobiales; family Verrucomicrobiaceae; genus Prosthecobacter. The sequence continues at coordinate 13,320 of CAZXPU010000067.1, read as the reverse complement.
TGGCCGGACCTGGTCCAAAACGCTCAGGCGTGCCAACTTCAACGCCAGCAAGCGCAAGCTGCTCTGGATGCAGAACGGCGGCGAGGCCGGCATCGAGCTGGATGACATCCATGTCAGTTCAACCCTTCCATGAAGAGCCGCAGGCATCTCCTGGCGGCCTGCGTTCGCCCAATCCTTCATGACGGCCTGTGTTTTGTGGCATGGGCGGTCGTGGCCGCCTGCTCCTCGCTTGCTGCAGAACCTTCCAACCTGATCCTCGGCACGCAGGCGATTGGAGGACGCTACCACTTCACGCAGGACGAGCCCCTGCTGGAGAGCGCCAGGCTGATCGCCGGGCTTGGGTCGGGCATCATGAAGTTCTCGATTTCAAAGCAGGCCTGCTTTGGCAAGGCGAAGGTCAATGTGCGGGAATGCGATCCGGGCCTGAAGACGCTTGTGGACATTGCCGAAAGAGAGCCGGCGCATCGCGCGGTGCTCGACATGCCGTTCACTCATATCTTCCTTTGGGCCTATCCGCTCACCACGCATGGCAGTGCGGGCACCTTCAAGCCGGCGGAGAGCGACCTGGAGTACCGCGAGATGCATGACCTTGCCGCGCATCTGCTGCGGACCTACAGCGGTACTGGCAAGAAATTCTACCTCGGCCACTGGGAGGGCGACTGGCATCTGCGGCCGCACTTTGACCCGAAGCAGCCCTTTCCGGAACACTTTGGCGAGAATTTCATCGCCTGGCTCAAGGTGCGCCAGCAGGCCGTGGATGATGCGAAGCGTGACACGCCGCATCAGAATGTGGAAGTCTGGCACTACACCGAGGCGAACCTGGTCGAGCCCTTCCTCAAAGGCGGCCAGTGCCTGACCAACGACATCCTGCCGCAGGTCGATGTCGATTTCGTCAGCTATTCCTCCTACGACAGCCTGCAGCGCGGCATTCGCGAGGATCTGTTCGCCACGCTCAATCACATCGAGTCCAGGCTGAGGCCCAGGCCTAACATCTCCGGCAAGCGCGTCTTCATTGGCGAATACGGTTTCCCCGCCCGGCGTTACACGCCCGAGGAGCAGAACCGCAAGAGCATTGAGGTCATGCTTGCCGCCATGGAATGGGGCTGCCCGTTTGTGCTTTACTGGGAGCTTTACGACAATGAGGGCACCCCTGAAAAGCCCGGCGGTTTCTGGCTCATCGACGAACGGAACCAGAAGCAGCCGGTCTGGCACACGCACCGTCGCTACTTCGAATGGGCGCGTCAGCACGTGCGCGAGGTCATCACGAAGAGCGGCTCGCCACCGGATGAGGCGGCTTTTCGCAAGGCGGCGGCGGCCTATCTTCGGCAGGAGCTTGAAAAACTGCGGCCCTGAGGGTCCGCCTTCGGATCAGGACGAAGTCTTTCACTCCCGGTCCCATGATCCCGGGAAAGAGCGAGGCGGGCGAACAAGCCCCTCCTTGAAATACGTTTAGGCCACATGCGCGCGCGAATTCTTTTCCTGGCCGTTCTGGGAACGGGCTGCCTGCTTCCTGCGGGAGCCGCAGAGGTGGAGCCCCAGCCCTTCCTCGCCGCCGCCCGGCGGCTCATCGAGGCGACGAATTTCCTGGGCACGCCCTTCACGGCGGCGGAGATCGCCACCCTCGAGGCGGCGATTGCCAGGAACGATGCGGAGGGAGTCGCCAAGGCCCGCGCCGTTCTGGATGATCATGCCCTCTTTCATGTCACCATCACGCCGGAACAGCGGGTGAAGGTGGAGCGCGGGGCGGCTCTGGCGGTGCTGGATGAGGCAGGCTGGCGGCAGTTTCTGGTGCGGGTGGAAAACGAGGCCGGTGTCACTGCGCGCCTGGCGGTGGCCAGTCCGCAGTCGAAGGAGACTTACGTGAAGGGTTCGCCGCCCGTGGCGCCGCATGCCAGGCCCAAGGATCCGGGCGAACCGGCGCTCTCGGCGCGCTGGCTGGACCTGCAGATGTTTGATTCACCCCCGATGCCTGCGACTCTCACCGGCCTGGGCCTCGAATACCGGGTGGTGCAGCTTTACAGCCGGGATGCAGGCAAACGCGACGCCACCTTCAGCTTCGACACCGGTCAGGGCACCCAGGACCTCGGCTTTCGCAACGAGGCGAGCGTGTTGTTTGACTGCCGGCCCGCAAGGCAGGTGCGGCTTGCCATCACCGATGAGGCCGGAAAGCCCTGCATCGCCGAGCTGCTCATCAAGGACCTGGCCGGGCGTGTTTATCCCTCGCAGATCAAGCGCCAGGCCCCGGACTTCTTCTTCCATCCGCAGATCTACCGGGGTGATGGCGAAACCCTGAAGCTGCCCGACGGCACCTACGACGTCGTGTTTCGTCGCGGGCCGGAGTCGCTGCCTGAAACACGCCGGATCCAGGTTTCCGGTGAGGACAAGGACCGCACGTGGAGCTTCCAGGTGAGGCGCTGGATTGATCCATCCAGGCTCGGCTGGTGGAGCGGCGACCATCACATTCATGCCGCCGGCTGCGCGCATTACTCCGTGCCGTCGCAGGGCGTGCATGCGCCGGACATGGCTCGGCACTGCCAGGGCGAGGACCTCAAGATCGGCGCGAACCTGACCTGGGGGCCGTGCTTTGATTATCAGAAGCAGTTCTTCACCGGCACCGAGGACAAGGAGTCGCGCTTCCCCTTTCTGCTGCGCTACGACGTGGAGGTGAGCGGCTTCGGCTCGCACAGGAGCGGGCACCTCTGCCTGCTGAAGCTGAAGGAGCAGATGTATCCCGGCGGCGACAGCACCGCGCACTGGCCGACGCTCTGTCTGAACACGCTGAAGTGGGCGAAAAAGCAGGGCGCGCTCTGCGGTCCCGCGCACAGCGGCTGGGGCCTGCAGCCGCTGGCGGAAAACGACGCCGCGAGAAATCAGCCCTATAAGTTAGGCCTGCCGAGCGCCACGGACGAGCTGCCTAACTCCATCGTGCCGCCGTTCAACGGCATCGGCGCCTGCGAGTACATCGTGGATGTCACGCACGAGGTCGAAGGGCCGGACGGCAGGCCGGTGCCGGCGGTGGACTTCCTCAGCATGGTGGACACGCCGCACACCTGGGAGCTGAACATCTGGTATCACACCCTCAACGCCGGCTTCCGCACGCGCATCAGCGGCGAGACCGACTTCCCCTGCATCTATGGCGAACGTGTCGGCCTGGGTCGCGCCTATGTGAAGCTGGCCGGCCGCCTCAGCTACGATGCCTGGTGCGAGGGCATCCGCGCCGGGCGGGCCTATGTCAGCGACGGCAAGAGTCATCTCATCGACTTCACGGCGGACGGCCTTGAGGTTGGCACCCGCGGCAGCGAGCTGCGCCTGGCGAAGCCGGCTGCGGTGAAGGTCACGGTCAGGGCCGCCGCCCTGCTGGACACGCAGGCGCATCCGGAGATTCAAAACGCGCCTGCGGGGCAGAAACCGTTCTGGGACCTGGAGCGCGCCCGCATCGGCGGCAGCCGCGAGGTGCCGGTCGAGCTCCTCATCAATGGTTATGCCGTGCAGAGGCGGAACCTGGCCGCCGACGGCACGTTGCGTGACCTCAGCTTTGAGGTGCCGGTGGAGAAGAGCTGCTGGCTGTCCCTGCGCATCCGGGCCAGCTCGCACACGAATCCGATCTTTGTTCTGGTGAACGACAAGCCCATCCGCGACAGGCGCAGCCTCGAGTGGTGCCTGCAGAGCGTCGATCAATGCTGGTCCCAGAAGCAGGCCCTCATTGATCCGAAGGAGCAGCAGGACGCCATCGCCGCCTATGAACACGCCCGGAAGGTGTACCGGCAGCGGCTGGCTGAGTGAAGGTCATCCGGCCGGTCACCTGACTGCGTCAGGAGCATGGGCTGAGGCAGCAGTGCCTCCGGGTCATCCGGCCGGCAGAAGCCTGGCGGCGGCCTGGCGGGCGATGCTCAGAAGGCGTTCCTTTTCATCCGGGCTGAACTCGTAGGGGATCATCTTGCCGATGCCGAGGGTGCCGCAGAGGCGGCTGCCGTCCATCATGGGCACGGCGAGGCTGCCCTGGACATTGGTCTGGCGGGCGCCGGGCTTGGCGACGCCGCTGGTGTCCGTCTGCAGGTTGCAAAGTTCGACAGGCTGCTGGCGTTCCGCCGCGGCGCCGGCGATGCCCTTGCCGACGGGGATGGACTGGATGATGGGCATGAGCTGGGGCGGGATGGCCTGGGCGGCCACCAGCTTCAGGTGCCGGTCCGCCGGGTCCAGCCGGTGCAGCGTGCCGGTGGTGCAGCCAAAATCCTGGATGACCTGCTGGAGGAACTGGTTCCACTCAGATTCGTCGCGTGCCGGGAGGGTCGGGGTGTTCATGGCGGAAAACGTGTTTGTCGGAAAAGGTCAGGGGCGCTATTCTGGCGGGAATTCTCCCCCCCACCATGAAAAACCGCGCCGCCATTCTTGGCCTTTCGTGGCTTCTGCTTGCCACCTCCTCCTTCGCCAATCCCGCCATGCAACGGGTGGTCGGCCGTACGATTTATCACCCCGACAAATCACGCACGGAATCGCTCAGCAACCCTGAAACGCGTGAGCTGACCGAGACGACCTACAGCCCGGACAACGTCGTCACGGTGCGCAAGGTCTTCCTGCTCAATGAAAAGGGTGAGCCGCTCCAGGGCAATGTTTACGACGGCCGTGGCAACCTGGTGGCGCGCTGCCAGAGTCTCTACGATGACCTGGGCCGGCGGAAGGAGGACCGGCTGATGAATCTCAACGGCGAGGTGTTTCAGCAGGTGCTGCATGAGTACGCCGCGGACGGCAAGGCCCTCAAGCCCAAGGTGATCAACCTGAATGTCGCGGCGCCCAGCATCAAGCCCGCGCCCATCGACTTCACGCAGCAGCCGGGTGCTGTCGCCCCGACTCCCGTGGACGCCACGGGTGCCTCGCGCTTTGCGCCGATGCAGGTTCCCACGGAGGGCATCAAGGAGGTCGCCCCCGTCACTCCGCCCAGCGAGGAAAAGCCGAAGACGAACTTCTTCAAAAGGCTGTTCCAGAAGAAGGAAAAGTAAGTCAGGCTGTCGCGGCAGGAGGCGTCAAGTCCAGGACTTCCCGGCCGACGCGCAGGGCGGCGTCCGGCACGCTGATGGGCAGCATCCTTTCACGCATCTGCCGGGCCAGCCGGGAGTCATGCTCCAGCAGCCGCGCCACCGCCGCCCCGGTTTCACACGGGGTCGTGCTGCGCAGGGCGCAATGCCTGCTGAGCAGGTAGTCCGCGTTGCCTTCCTCCTGCCCGGGCACGACGTAATCAATCACCGCCGGGATGCGTGCCGCCATGACTTCATGAAGGATGGCTCCGCCCGCCTTGCAGATGACCAGGGTGTGGCTGCGCAGCAGGTCGGGAATCCGCCGCGTCCAGCCGATGATCTCCACGCATTCGGAAGGCAGGGAGTCGGTGAAGCGACGCAGCACATGGTAGAGCCGCGAGTGATGCTTGCCGACCGGAAGAGTGAGGCGGGTGCCGGAAAGAAGTTGCGGCCGCAGGGCCTCCAGCGTGGCGGCGACATGACCGGCGGGGGTTGAGGGCAGATAAAGGATGCTGGGGCCCGGCACCGCCTCCGGGGCCGGATCCACAAACTGCAGGCTCACGGGGAAGCCGGTGATGCGCACCTTTTCCCTGGCGGCTCCCAGGCGGCCGACGACTTCGAGGGTTTCTTCATCGGCCACGCAGAAGAGGTCGCTGGGATCCTTGAGCCAGATGGGATGCACGCTGGTGGAGTCCGTGATCACGGTCACCAGGGGCGGCATGGGCGCCTGCCGTCGCAGGGCGGCGAGCAATCCGGCGTAAAGCGGGTAGGTGCTGACAATCAGCCGTGGACGGTCGGTTTCGAGGCGCCATTTCAGGGCCAGGGTAAGCGGGCGCAGCCAGGGATCCCTGCCGGCGTCCAGGTCACCTTTTTCCAGCAGCTTGTAAACCGCCCGCCAGGCGCCGGGCAGATGGGTGATGGCCACCTGGTAGAGGCTTTTCAGGACGTCGGCCAGGCGTGGCAGTGTTTCGGAGATCAGGTCGGACACGACCACCTCTTCGCCCGGGGACAGACGGCGCAGGGCCTCCGCCACCGAGGCGGCGGCGGTGTTGTGGCCATCGCCAAAGCCGGCGGTTAATACTAGAATCACAGCCCCCATCGCTGGCAGGGCGGCGGTGAAACTCAAATAAAATCACAGTCACACGGTTTCGCCGCGCCTGAAGTCAGGCATCAACCGGACCGGCGTCGTGCTGGTGCGGCCGGTCTGGGCAAGCTCAAGCACCAGCCGGGCGAGGCGACGGGCAAACTTCGCCGGATCGGCGGCATAGCGGGACACCTTTGGCACGACATGATCGAGATAGGCGTCGTCATCGCGCGACACCACGGCGGCCTCCTGCGGCAGCCGCCTGCCGAGCCTGAGCAGGTGGGTGACCGCGGTCAGCGTGTGCGTGGAGCGGGCGACCAGGAAGGCCGTGGGGGAGTCACGGCGTGAGAGGACTTCATCCAGGCAGCGGCAGACCTGGGCCGCGCCCTGCTGATGTCGCAGAACCAGCGTCTCCGCCCCGGTCCCCGCCAGCGCCTCACGGAATCCGTGCTCGCTTTCCACGTCCCCGCCATGCCCTGGATCCGGCAGCAGCAGGGCGATCCTGCGGTGGCCCTTTCGCGCCAGCATCGCCGCCGCATGGCGGCAGGTGGCGCGGTAGTCGATGTCCACGGAGGGCAGCCGCAGGTCACCCGCACAGGAGCCCGCCACGACCGCCGGGATGTCCTGTCCCGCAAACCAATGTTGCATCAACGGTGTCGAGCGGAACAGCACCCAGGCGTCGGCCGGCGCACGCTGGACAAGCTTCTTCAGCGCCGCCGCGGGCCTGGATGAAAAACAGGCCTCGGCCACGTGCAGCTCCAGCGTGAAACCCGCCTCGGCAAGCAGCCCGCGCAGGGCGTCCAGCCAGAAGAGCACGAAGGGCGGCATCATCTGCGCCGGAACCGGCGTCAGCAGTCCGATGACCGTGGTCCGCCGCACGGGCTGCTCCTTCAGGCCACCGGCCAGAACCCGCCGGCGCTTGTTCTCGACGCCGCTGACCATGCCTTCCTTCTCCAGGCGGAGCAGCACGGCGCGAAGGGTCGGGCGGCTGATGCGCAGCCGAACGCAAAGCGCGCGCTCGGAAGGCAGCACGTCCGTCCATTCGCCACGCCGCAGGGCCTCACGCAGGAAGTCCGTGCTGTGGGTGATGAGCGAGGGGAGGTGTGGAACGGCCTGCATGACACCCTCATGCTACCGGTGGTCAACGGCTTTGACCATGGAGAAAAGGGAGGGCCGGGTCGTTATCCATCCCGCCATGAATCTCCGTTCCATCCTCCGCCTCTGCGCCCTCCTTTCCAGCGCCGCTCTGCCAGCCGCCGAACCTTTCCTGGAAAAGCAGGATCTCTTCATCACCGGCGAGGACCCGGCCTACCAGCTCTATCACATCCCCGGCATCGTCGTGACCGCGAAGGGGACCGTGCTGGCCTGGTGCGAGGCGCGCAAGCGCGCCGCCGGGGTCAGTGACTGGGATGACATCCGCATCCTGCTGCGCCGCAGCACCGATGACGGCAAAACCTGGAGCGCCCCGCGCAGCATCGCCCAGGTGGACGGTCCGAAGGCCAAGAACCCCTTCGCCATGCGCATGAAAAACGTCGACCCCAAGGACGTGACCTACAACAACCCCGTGCTCATCGCCGGGCGCGATGGCACGGTGCACATGCTCTTCTGCCTGGAATACATGCGCGTCTTCCACCAGCGCAGCGAGGACGACGGGCTCACCTTCAGCCGTCCGGTCGAGATCACCGCCGCCTTTGACGCCTTCAAAAAAAACTACGCCTGGAAGGTTCTCGCCACCGGCCCCAACCACAGCATCCAGCTGCGCGGCGGCCGGCTTGTCGTGCCGGTCTGGCTCTCCACCGGTGAAGGCGGCAACGCCCACCGTCCCAGCGTCACCGCCACGATTTACAGCGACGACGACGGCCGGACCTGGAAGGCCGGTGACATTGCCGTGCCCTGCACCGAGGAATGGATCAACCCGAATGAAACCGTGGCCGTCGAGCTGAACGACGGACGTGTGATGCTCAACGTGCGCAGCGAATCCAAGGCGCATCGCCGGCTCGTCACCCTCAGTCCTGACGGCGCCACCGGCTGGAGCCGACCCGCCTTTGACGAGGCCCTGCTGGAGCCGATCTGCATGGGTGGCATTGTTCGTTATGCCCATGACGGGAAAAGCCTGATCCTGTTCTCCAACCCGCACAACCTCGACAAGGCCAAAGGCAAGGCCGAGCCTGGCAAGAACCGCGACCGGAAGAATGTCAGCGTCAAGGTCAGCCGCGACGAAGGCAGGACCTGGGCCGTGAGCAAGACCCTGGAGGCCGGGCCGAGCATGTATTCCGACATTGCCGTGACCCAGTCAGGCACCATCCTCTGCTTCTACGGACGCAGCGGCGACGGCTCAGCCCTGGCGCACTTCGCAGGCGGCCGCCTTACCGTGGCCCGTTTTAATCTGGAATGGCTGGAGCAGTGAGTTTCTCCGATCAAAGGGCCGGCCTCAGCCGAGGATCGCCTCGGTCATGCGCAGGGCGTGGGCGTTTGGCTTGACGTCATGGAGGCGGAACAGCCGGGCGCCGTGCTCACGCATGTGGGAGGTGAGCGCCACCGTCGGCCAGTTGCGGGACTCGAGCCGGTCGTCCTCCAGCAGTCGGGCGATCATGCTTTTTCTGGAGACCCCGACCAGCAGGGGGCGTCCGGATTCAGCCAGGCGGGGCAGGGCACGCAGCAGCGTTCGATTGTGCTCCAGGGTCTTGCCGAAGCCGAAACCGGGGTCGAGGGCGACGCGTTCGGGGGCGATGCCGAGCCGGGCGAGAAGCTGAAGGCGTTCGTCAAAATAGGTTCGGACCTCGGCAACGACATCCTCATAGTGCGGCTGGAGCTGCATGGTCTGTGGCGTGCCGATCATGTGCATGATGACCAGGCCTGCGTTGCATCCTGCCGCCACGCGGGACATGGCGGGGTCGCCGCGCAGGCCGGTGACGTCGTTGATGATGTCGGCGCCGGCCTCCAGCGCGGCCCGGGCGACCGAGGCCTTCATGGTGTCGATGGAGATCAGGGTGCGGGTGGCGGAGCGCAGGGCGCGGATGACGGGCAGCACGCGGCGCAGCTCCTCGTCCTCATCCACGGGTTCCGCCCCGGGGCGGGTGGATTCGCCGCCGATGTCGAGGATGTCAGCCCCCTCCTCGACCAGGCGCAGGGCGTGTTCGACGGCACGGCCGGTGTCGAGGAAGCGGCCGCCGTCGGAGAAGGAGTCCGGGGTGACATTGACAATGCCCATGATCATGCCACGCCGGGAGAGGTCGTGGTCAGTGTCACGGATGCGCCAGACGAGGGACATGAGTCCAATCCAGCCGAGGAGGGCAGGGAAGTAAAGCCGGGGATTGTTGCCTCCTTGACCAGCCGCCCGGCCCACGCGTTACTGTCACCCCCCGGATGACCCCAGACCGTCAGCTTCTCCTCCTGGCCACCGCCGCCTTTCTCGTGGCGGTGGTGCCCGCCGTGCGTGCGCTGCTGAGCGGGCAGTGGCGGACCTCGCGTCAGTGGCTGCCCATGCTGGTTGGATTCGTCTTTCAAACCGGGGCCATCTTTCTGCGCGGGGAGGCGGTGAAGCAGTGCCCCATGAAGAGCCTGTCGGACGTGCTGGTGTTCATCGCCTGGAGCGTCGTGTTGCTCTACTTTTTGGTAGGGCCGGCCTACCGGGTTTCGCTGCTGGGCATCTTCAGCGCGCCGCTGGTCTCCGCCCTGCATGTCCTGGCCTTCGTGCTGCCGAACGCGTTTCCGGATTATCCCGGCAAGGTGAAGATTGATCCCTATGTCGAGATGCATGCGGCGCTGGCCCTGATCGCCTATGCGGCCTTTGCCCTGGCCTGCATCACCGGGGTGATGTACCTTCTGCAGGAGCGTTTCCTGAAGCAGCACCGCATCGGCGGGCTGTTTTACCAGCTGCCGCCCATCCAGGGGCTGGCGAAGGCCATCCAGCGGCTTGTGCTCCTGGGGCTGATCCTGCTCAGCGCCAGCCTGGCGATCTCTTTCAAGCTCACCACCCCGATCTCCAACCCGAAGCTGGTCTTCGCCTGGGCGGTGTGGGGTTTGTACGCCGTGATCGGGATGATCATGTGGCGTCATGTGCTCTCACCGCGGCAGACGGCCTGGCTGGCGGCGGTGGGTTTTGTCATTCCGTTCATCTCCCTCTGGCTTGTGACGACGCATGGCTGACGCAGCGACCGCCAACTCTCAACTGGTCTGCCTCGGCCTGAACTACCGCACCACCCCCGTGGAGGTGCGTGAACGCGTGGCCTTCCCGGAGGCGAAGGTGCCGGAAGCCGTCCAGGAAGTGCGCTCGCTGCCCGGATTCGAGGAGGGCGTGGTGCTCAGCACCTGCAACCGCGTCGAGCTTTACGCCACCCACTCCCATGCGGACCCCCAGGCCGCCCATCAGGCCATGGTGGACTATCTGGTGCGCCGTTTTGAGCTCGCGCCCGAGCAGGCGGAGGCCCTGGTGACCTACAAGCTGGACGCCTCCGAGGCCGCCCGCCACCTCTTCCGGGTCGTCAGCGGGCTCGACAGCATGGTGCTGGGCGAGACGGAGATCTTCGGCCAGGTGAAGGCCGCCTACCAAAAAGCATTGGAAGCCGGGACCACCAGCCGGCCGCTGAACAAGCTGTTCCAGCAGGCCTTCACGGTCGGCAAGAAGGTGCGCAACGAGACCACCATCCAGCGCGGCTCCACCAGCGTCGGCAGCGTGGCGGTGGATCTGGCGGAAAAGGTGCATGACCTGAAGAAGTGCCGCGTCATGCTGGTCGGCGCCGGGGAGATGAGCCGCACCTGCGCCCAGAGCCTGCTTTCACGCGGCGCCCACAGCATCATCGTCTCCAACCGCAGCCATGAACGCGCCGTCGAAATGGCGGCCGAGATGGGCGGCAGCGCCATCCGCTTCGATGAATGGGAGGCCTGCCTGCACGAGGTGGACGTGATCATCTCCAGCACCAGCGCTCCTCACTTCATCATCAAGCCCGAGCTGGTCCGCGAGGTGATGCGCCGCCGCCGCTGGGAGCCGCTGCTCATCATCGACATCGCCGTGCCGCGCGACGTGGACCCGCACGTCAACGACATCGAGGGCGTGTACCTTTATGACATCGACGCGCTCCAGGCCATCGCCGACGAAGGCCGGCGCGAGCGCGAGAAGCAGCTCGCCCTGTGTGAACGGATCATCGAGGAGCAGCTCGCGAAGTTTGGATTTGTCCAGGGCGTGTGACGCCGCGTCCTCAACTCAGTCCCGCCATGAGCGAGAAGCCGCCCCCCATGCCCGCAGTCATCGCGGAAGACATGTCGAAGCTGAAGACGCTTCTGCAGGAGTCCCTGCAGCCGCACCTGCCTGACGCTTCGGACATGCGCATCCTCAACCTGGCCTGCGGACGCTGTGACGAGGCCGGGACGCTTGTTCAGGTGGGCTCTGAGCTGACGAAGGGAGGCGACGTGGAGATGATCGGCGCCGACATCCGCATCCGTGAAATCCGCCAGGCGCGCGAAAACCACGCGCATCTTCCCGCGCGGTTTTTGATCGAGGACGCGACCCAGATCGACCAGCACAAGGAGCTTGGCGACGACTTCAACCTGGTGTTCCTGCGCCATCAGAACTTCTGGCACGGCCAGGAGCTGTGGAAGAAGATCTTTGACCAGGGCATCGCGAAGCTGAGGCCCGACGGCATGCTGGTGATCACGAGCTACTTTGACGTCGAGCACCGGCTTGCCCTGCGCGCCCTGGAGGCCCTTGGCATGGAGGTGGTCAGCAACCGGCGCAACAAGGCCAGCCGCTCGCTCTCGGACGCCCCGGGCAAGTCGGTGGACCGCTGGGTCGCGGTGCTGAAACGGCGGGGCACCTGAACGCGTCGGGCCGCCAAGGCGGAACCCGCCCCGATTCAGTCCTTCACTTCGAGGGAGCCGTCATGATTCTTCAGGAAATCAAAAAACAGCCCCAGCATGGTGTTGACGTTGATTTCACCGGACTCATTGAAAAGCCCGGCCACGGGTTTTTTGGACCAGGATCCCCTGGCCGCCGCGCCGGCCTTGATCCTGCGTCTGCCTTTGGCGCCGACTTTGCTGGCGTCCGGAGTTTTTGAGGAGGGGCTGTAACTTTTCAGCGAAACAGTGTTCATGGTTTTGCAAGTCAGGGCGCGAGCCGTTTTGAAAGCGGGGCACTGCATGATGGCCGCGAACGGTGTGAACCCGTAAGTCAGCTGATGCCGACCGCTTCTTCGCCAACATGCAGGACGTGATCGAGGCAGGCCAGAGCTCCGGAGAGTTAACCCACCGAACGTCCTGCACGGTGCCGCTGCCGGTTTCTTGGAGGGTTAACCAAGAAAAGCACATCATGGACCCTCCTGGCATGTTAGCGTCCGTCAGACGTATCCGGACAACAAACATGTACCAGCTGGTGTTCCAACCTAACACACGATCAAGCCTGTGCGTGGACTTTGACGGACAGGTGCTGACGGTGGGAAGACGGGATGACAATGACATCGTCATCGATGACCCGTCGGTCTCGGCATGCCATGCCCGGTTCAGCATGGAGGACGAGGGTGGCTTGTTTGTTGTGGACCTCGGTTCCAGCAACGGCACCTGGCTGAACGGGCGGCAGGTTGTCAGGCAGAGGCTTGTCTCCGGGGATGTCCTCTCCATCGCCCGCCGTGTCGAGGTGCTTGTGCTGGAGGATGATGAAATTGAAGGGTTTGTGAGACCTGATCCCGAGGTTCTCAAGGAGCTTGCCGAAAGTGTCAGATCGTTGTTTGTCAAAAAGGATGCCGAGACCTGATGACGCCGTCATGAATTGTGGCGGCGGGCGTTACGCGCGAAACTTGGGTTAACCCAACTGGCAGGGTGAGCGGACGGCTGTCATGTCGTTAGTTCGCGCCTGATGATGTTATGCAAACAAAAGCCTGCGGAAGCCGGTATCAAGGGCCGCGCTTGAAACCTGCGCGGCTGAAAATCAATGCCAGTCAGAGGTCAGCAAAAGCATCCTAAAACCCATGATATAAAAGCGGGCTGTTTGAACGATATAAGCCTGCCAGCCTGACCAAGATCAACATGAGCACTTCCATTTGTCCCATAAGAGCCGGCTTGATTGAAGATGATCCGGTGATGAGGGCCTATCTCAAGGCCTTGCTGAGCAAGCAGGCGGAGCTTGAATCGGTGGATGCCTGGGAAAGCGCCGAGGCGTTCTTTGCCGATCAGCGCCATCACGGGCTGGGCTGGCTCCTGGTCGACCTGGAGCTTCCCGGCGACAGCGGCATT
>CAZXPU010000066.1:15853-30028 GCA_964642905.1 uncultured Prosthecobacter sp. | reverse complement strand
GTGATCGAGAGCAACAGCGACGAGCCGATGGTGAAGTACTTCTTCAATCTGGCGGGGGCGCGTGCGCCGGCGTTGCTGGAGGAGCTGGACCTGCGTGCGGGGACGGTGATCCGCGTGCTGGACGCCGGGCGTGTGACGGCGCTTTTGGAGGAGGTGATCGATCATGCCCTGCGCGGAGGGCGACTGGCTCTGCGGGTGGCCGGGGCGGCCCTGGAGCATGCGCTGGCCGTTTGTGCGGACTCGCGGGGGCATGCGGCGACTAAGTTTGACCCCGCCCACGCCACCTACCTGCGCTGCCGAGGTCATCTTTTGAGGAATTATCCGGTGCTGAGCAGCATCGAGCAGGCGGCGGGGCATTGTCATGTGAGCGCCGCCTACATGACGCGTCTGTTCAAGCGCTATGACAGCGAGACGCCGCTGGCCTGCCTGGTGCGGCTGAAGATGAGCCAGGCGATGATCAAGCTGCGCCAGCCCGAGGCCCAGGTGAAGGCGGTGGCGGCGGAGCTTGGCTACAAGTCCTCCGCGCATTTCTCGCGGGCCTTCAAGGCCTGGAGCGGCAAGTCGCCCGTCGAGGTCAGGTCGGGAGCCTGAACTGACGGCGGGAGATGAAGAGAAGCGTCCCCAGGGCCGTAATAGGCATTTGTGAGACGCCGTCTGTCATTGCTGACCTGCCTGCTGTGCTGCCATGGAGCCATGGCGGTGGAGCATTGGGCCTTTCAGCCGTTGAGGCCAGGACGCGAAGGCAGCATCGACGCCTACATTGCCGACGAGCTGAAGAAGCAGGGGCTCAAGCCGGCGCCGATGGCGGATGAGCGAGCGTTGATCCGGCGCGCCTGCATGGATCTCACGGGCCTGCCGCCGGGGCCGGCGGAGTGGGAGGTTTATCGCACAAGAGGTTATGCGGCGCTGATCGACCGGCTGCTGGCCAGTCCGCATCATGGCGAGCAGTGGGCGCGTCACTGGCTGGACGTGGCGAGGTATTCGGACACGAAGGGCTATGTGTATGCGCGTGAGGAGAAGAACTGGGTTCATGCCTCCGCCTACCGGGACTGGGTGGTGAGAGCCTTGAACGAGGACCTGCCGTATGACCGCTTCCTGCGGCTGCAGATCGCCGCCGACCAGGTGGTTTCGCCGGGATCCCCGGATCTGGCGGCCATGGGTTTCCTGACGCTGGGACGTCGTTTCCTCGGGGTCACCCATGACATCATCGACGACCGCATTGATGTGGTGATGCGCGGCACACAGGCGCTGACGGTGGCCTGCGCCCGCTGTCATGATCACAAGTTTGACCCAATTCCGACGCGGGACTACTACGCCTTGTACGGCGTGTTTCAGAGTTGTGCGGAGGTGCTGGTGCCCTGTGCTGGAGGCGAGGACGCCGCGCTGACCGCGCTGGTGCGGAAAAACCGTGAGCTGATGACCAAGCGACGCGAGGAGCAGATGGCGCGGACACGGGCGCGGGCCGCCGACTATGTGGCGGCGCAGAAGGAGCTGGAGAAGTATCCCGAGGAGGTCTTCGGGCAGATCCTGGACGAAAAGGATCTGAATCCGTACATCGTGCACCGCTGGACGGCCTGGCTGGAGAAGCACCCCGGCGTGGCGCTGACCGATGAAGTGCTGCGTCGCCCGGATTCGCCCGCGTTTGTGCCGGACGAGCCCATTACGAACAATGAGATGTACTTTCCGACGAATGTGGTCGTCGAGCTGTGGAAATCCCAGGGAGAGGTGGACCGGCACCTGTTGAAAAATGCGACGGCTCCGGCCCATGCCACGATCCTGGCGGACCGTGCGCAGCCGGTGACGCCGCGCGTCTTCAACCGGGGCAATCCGCTGACGAAGGGAGAAGCCGTGCCCCGTCAGTTCCTCAGTCTTTTCGGGCCGCAGAAGCCGTTCAGCAAGGGCAGCGGCAGGCTGGAGCTGGCGCAGGCCATCGTTGATCCGCGCAACCCGCTGACGGCCCGGGTGATGGTGAACCGCCTGTGGCAGCATCACTTCGGCCGCGGGCTGGCCGCCACGCCGAGCGACTTTGGCAGGCAGGGCAGTCCTCCGAGTCATCCGCAGCTGCTTGACTGGCTGGCCGCGGAGTTCATCCGCAGCGGCTGGAGCCTGAAGCACATGCACCGGCTGATGATGCTGTCGCAGGCCTACCGCAGGGCGGGCTCCACGGATGCATCTGCGGCTGATCCGGACAACCGGTTCCTTGCCTACAGGTCCCCGCACCGGCTGAGTTTTGAAGAGCTGCGTGACTCCTGGCTGCTGGCGGCCGGGGCGCTGGACCTGCGCATGGGAGGCCGACCGCAAAGTTTGTTTGGCAGCGGCAGCCTGAGGCGCACGCTTTACTGCCAGGTGGACCGGGAGAACCTGCCGGCGGTGATGCGGACCTTTGACTTCGCCAACCCCGATCTTTCGATCCCGCAGCGAACAGAGACGACCGTGCCTCAGCAGGCGTTGTTCGGGCTGAATCATCCGTTCGGGGTGCGGCTGGCCAGGGGGGTGATCCAGCAGGCAGGCAGGCAGACGGCGGATGCGGCCGGGCGTGTTCGATTCCTTTATCAGCGGCTTTTGCAGCGTGATCCGAGCGCGGCGGAAACCGCTGCCGCCCTGGTCTATGTCCAGGCCTCCGAACCGGTCAATACGGCGGAGACGGATCATGCCAAGGCCTGGCGGTATGGCGTCGGCGAATGGGATGAAGCGGCGGGTCGGGTGAAGGATTTCGCTGTCATGCCGCATTTCACCGGTCAAGCCTGGCAGGGCGATGAGGAGTTTCCGAACGCCCGGCTGGGATGGGCGCAGCTGACGGCGGAGGGCGGGCATCCGGGGAATGACAGGCGTCATGCCGTCGTGCGCCGCTGGGTGGCGCCGACGGATGGCATCTACGAGTTGCAATCAACGCTGGTTCATGAGCCGCAGGCGGGGGATGGCATCCGGGCGTGGGTGGGGCACTCACGGCTGGGCAAGCTGCTCAGCACGGATCTGCATGCCTCCAAGACCGGCCTGAACCTGCCAGGGGTGGTCATGCGGGCGGGCGAGACGCTGGATTTTGTCGTCGACATCGGCGGTGGCCTGAACAGCGATCAGTTTCTCTGGGCGCCGCAGATCCGTTCCACAAGGGCGAACGCGGGTTCGGGAGGGGACGACTCCCCGCTGGGGTGGGATGCGCGGAGAGATTTTGCCGCGCAGCCGAAGACGAACCTCGATTCCTGGGAACAGTTCGTCCAGGTGCTGATGCTGTCGAACGAGCTGATGTTTGTCGACTGACCTGGGTGTCAGGACTCGCGGCTGACCTTGCGTTCGATGACCGCCCAGGCGTTGTGGTTGTGGATGGACTCGAAATTGACGGCCTCCACGCGGAACCATTTGATGAGCTTGTGGCCGCCGGCCTTGAGGGCGACGTTGCGGACCAGGTCCTCGACAAAGACGGGATTGTCATAGGCGCGTTCGGTCACGGCCTTTTCGTCGGGGCGCTTGAGCACGCTGTAGAGCTCGCAGCTGGCGCTGCTTTCCACGAGCTCGATGAGGTCCTCGATCCAGATGGGCTGGCGGAAGCGCACGGAGAAGGTGACGAGTCCACGCTGGTTGTGGGCTCCGCGTTCGCTGATGGCCTTGGAGCAGGGGCAGAGGGTGGCGACGGGGACTTCGACGGTGACGACGTAGTCGATCTGCTCGCCCTGGGCGTTGACCTCAAAGACCACGCCATAATCGATGAGGCCTTCCGACTTGGTGACGGGGGCGCGCTTGGTGCGGAAGTAGGGGAAGCGCATCTCCACATGGGCTTTCTCGGCGTGCAGCCGGGCCAGCAGCTCCCTGGGCATGGCGGCGATGCTGGAGACCGTGAGTTCACGGCCATGGGCGTGCAGCACTTCCAGAAAACGGCTCATGTGGGTGCCCTTGTATTGGTGGGGCAGGTCCACGGCCATGCTGACGGTGGCCACCGTGTGCTGCGTGGCCTGGTCACGGTCACGAATGCGGAGGGGGAAGCGGACATCCTTGACTCCCACGCGGTCGATGGGCAGCTTGCGGTCGTCGCGTTCGTTTTGCGTGTCTTTGAGTGCTCGCATGGGGGTGGAGACAAAAAAGCCCGCTGCTGCGAAAGGCAACAGCGGGAATGATCAGATTGAAGGTCCTGCTCCGGACACTCCTGCTCAGGGCAGGAGGTTGACGGCGCGGGCACGCTTGACTTCGCGGCTCACCTTGCGGTGCAGCCAGGCGGGAA
Organism: uncultured Prosthecobacter sp.; assembly: GCA_964642905.1. GTDB lineage: Bacteria > Verrucomicrobiota > Verrucomicrobiia > Verrucomicrobiales > Verrucomicrobiaceae > Prosthecobacter. The sequence goes on along the minus strand of CAZXPU010000066.1, from coordinate 25,815 downwards.
GGCCGGTGACACGACGGGGCTGAAGCTTGCCGGTTTCGGTCAGGAAGCGCTGGAGAACTTCAGGATGAGTGTAGCTGAGCTTGTCCTGCGGGATGTCAGCGCGACGACGCGGCATGCGTCGATTGTTCTTGCGCAGGGAGATCAGGCGTTCGGTGGTCTTGGGTTGCATGGCGGACGTCGGGGCGGCGGATTAGCGGATCTCGCGGTGGAGGGTGCGGCGCTTGAGGAAGTGATTGAACTTCACCTTCTCGAGACGACCGGGCGTGCGTGGGCTTTTCTTGTTGCGAGTGCTGACGTACCGGGACGTGGGCTTGCCCTCGGCCTTGGCCTCCGTGCACTCGAGAATGATGATTTCGCGTGGCATAACAATTTTTGGGGGGCGGAGGCTAGATTACTCTTTGCTAAAGTCAAGCGACTCATTTGCGCTCTGTTTGGACTTGCCGGCGGCGGCGGTGTCGTCCTCATCGTCATCGTCATCATCGTCGTCGGCCGATTCATCGAGGCCGAAGAGGGAGCGGACTGGGCGTGTCCAGCGGCCGCCTCGCTGTTCGCTTTCGATTTTTGCCTGGCTGCCGACGGTGAAACGGGTGAAGGGCAGGGCTTCCAGACGCTCCTCGGGAATCAGTTCGCCGGACATCTCGCAGATGCCGTAGGTTCCCTGCTCGATGCGCTTGAGGGCCTCGTTGATCTCATAAATGGCGTCCTGTTCCTTGGCCAGGAGGCTGAGGGCGAAGTCGCGGTCGTAGGCGTCGCTGCCTGCATCCGCCTGGTGCATGCCAAAGGCGGCGGCGCTGCTGTCGTTGTTGCGCAGGTTTTCGTTGGTCACGCCTTCGGCGGCGTTGAGGTAGATGTCGCGCAGTTCAATAAGGCGCTGCTTCTGCTTCTTCAGGAACGCGGCGGGAAGCACGGGCTTTTTGGGCGGGGCGTCCAGGGTGATGCCATCTTCAATGGGGCTGGGGGCGCGCTTGTTGACGGCCGGGGCCTTGACGGACGAGCTTTTGGAGGCAGGAGCCGCCTTGGGCGCAGGAGCGGGAGCCGCTTTTTTCGTGGGTGCCGGAGCCGGAGCGGCCTTGGGGTTTGCTGCTTTCAACGGAGTCGGGGCTGGTGCGGGAGAGGGTTTCGGGGCCGGGGCTGCTTTTTTCGCAACCGGGGCGGGGGTGGCTGCTTTTTTGGCTGGAGGCGCCGCTTTTTTGGCGGCCGGGGCCGGAGTGGGCTTGGCCGGGGCCTTTTTGGCGGGCTTGGCTGGAGCCGCAGCTTTTTGGGCGACGGGCTTCTTGGCAGGCGCGGCCTTTTTGGCGGGAGCAGCCTTTTTAGCAGGAGCTTTTTTCACAGGGGAAGGTTTCTTGGGGGCGGGTTTGGCCGCTTTCCCTGCCGGGGCCTTGGGTTTCGGAGCGGGCTTGGCAGCTGCCTTGACCGGTTTCTTGGGGGCTGGCTTGGCAGCCTTTTTCAAGGGTTTGGCCGGAGCTTTTGGCGCTGGTTTTTTGTTCGCGGGCATGGCTCGAAGTTGAGGCGGGTTGGCAGGGACGGAATCCGCGCGGGGCGGAAAAGGGCGCGGATAGTGGCGTGCTTCCCCAGCATTGGCAAACGGAAATCCAGGGGCTGCCAGGAGCATCGAACCTGCCGGTCCTACGGGCTGGCCGTCACTTTCCTGCGGCTTACGGGCAGGTCTTTTCAGAACGGGACGAATCACGCGCGGCTTGATTCAGGAAACAGGCGCGCCATGGTGACGTTCTCGTGGTCTGCCGGATCCTCCGCGTCAGTTCAACCCCATCATGACTCCCATCCATTCCGTGCCGAATGAGCCTGCCTGAGATCGCCGGACATGAGTTGCTGGACCTGATCGGCAGCGGGCGCTGCGGGGCGGTTTACCGTGCCAGCGCGCGTGGCAAGGCCTGCGCGGTGAAGGTTTTTTCGTCGATGTCCATCAACCGCAAGGTGCTGGCCACGGCTTTGCACTCGATTCAGCAGATGCCGCACCATCGCGGCATTCTGGCGGTGGAGGGCATGAACTTTGAGCGCAGTCCATATTACATGGTCACTCCGCTGGTCGGAGTGCTGACCAAGGACGCCCAGGGCCGCCGGCAGTGGCAGACGCCGACGCTGGAGTCGCTCTGCCAGGGAAGCCTGCCGCCGGAACAGGCCTGGAACTACGTCTACCAGCTTTCGGACGCCCTCGCCTGGCTGCACCGGTACGGCGTGCCGCATGGCAACCTGCGCCCATGCAACGTCCTGCTGGAGGACGATGCGGAGTCCAGCATCCGCCTGACTGACATCGCCCAGGGATGGGTGGGAGGCATTCATCATCTGGAGCTGACGGATCACTTCATGCATCTCTGCCCCGAGCAGTCGGAGAATCCGGAAGGGGTCTTTGCCGGTTATGGCGCCTGCTGGGATGTTTATGCCTTCGGGGTCATCTCCTACCGGCTGCTGACCGGTCAGTTTCCGCGCGGCGGCAAGGCCTGGGTGGAGCAGGTGGCGCTGGTGCAGCAGAAGGCGGCGGCGGGTCTTGCCTACGGCATCGACAGCCAGGCGCTGCTCTCCGCCGTTCGGTCCCAGCCCAAGGTGGTCTGGCCGGTGCCGGCCCAGTCGAAGTGGGATGAACGCCGCCGGGCCATCATCGAACGCGCCCTGGACCTCAATCCCTCGGCCCGCTGGTCGGACATGCGTGAGGTCGTGCGCGAGTTTGAAGTGCTCGAGTCCGACTACCTGCTGGAGGAGTCCCGCGAGCAGACGGTGCAGGAGCGCAGGAACCAGGCGGTGAAGGTGCGCGCCCTGCAGACCACCGCCGTCGGGCTTGCCGCAGCGCTGGTGATGAGCTGCATCTACGGTTTCAGCCAGCAGCGTCGGGCGCGCCGGGGCGAGGACGTGATTTCGAAGCAGGACAGCGTGCTGGCGCAGGAGAAGAAGGTGCGTGATGACCAAATCACCGAGCTCACCCGCCAGCGCGACGACATCCTCGCCCGCAAAAAGGAGGTGGATGCCAGCCTTCAGCATGCGCAGACGGCGGTGGACCAGTTTCTGACCCAGCTTCTGCAGACACCGACCAGCAACCAGCTCGACGTTGAATTTTCCAAGGGTCAGCTCACGGATGCGCTGAATTTCTGCATGGCCTCCCTGGCCGGGCTTGAGGGCAGGCCGGGGCTGGGGGCGGAGCGCCTGCGCGCCTATGGCAACATCGGCCAGATCCACCTGAGGCTGCGTGACCATGCCCAGGCGCTGGTCTTTCTCGGCAAGGCGCGGGACGAGGCGGCGAAGCTGCTGCAGGAAAACGGCGGCTCATCCCAGACGGCGTTGTATCAACAATGGTTCGGGCGCTACAGCCTGCTGCTGTCCGACATCCAGGAGCACCTGGGGGAGCACCGGCTTTCGCTGTCCCTGCTACGTGACGCGGGCCCGGCGCTCGCCGCCGGACTGGAGGCGGATCCCAGGAACCGGCTCGCCCGCAATGAGTGCGCCCGTGCCAGCATGGAGTACGGCCGCCGCACCCTTCAGCTTGGCGACATGGCCGAGGCGGAGAAGGCGCTGGCCAGGGTTTCGGAAATCCTCGACTCCAAGTCGGTCGGGGAGGCCCTGATTCCCGATGAAAAATTCCTGCTGGCACGCGCCAAGTTCGCCCAGGGCCAGGCCCAGCGCGAAGCCGGTCGCGTGCAGGAGGCGCTGACGACGCTGATCGACGCCGTCACGGAGATGGGTGAGCTGGTGATGAACTCCTCCCCGCGCAACCAGGACCAGGCGCTGCTGCTGGCCGAGGCCTACACGGAGCTGGCCGAGCTGCTGGTGAAGGCCGTGGGCTTGAAGGAGGCGCGTGAGGCCTTCAGCCAGTCGGTGCCCATCCTGCTGGAGCTCAACCGGCTGCTGCCCGGGTGGGCGGACGTGAAGTACTGGCTGGCCCGCAACTACTCCGGCCTGTCGCTGCTTGACCGCGATGAAGGACGGCCCGGGGATGCGGTCAAACGCAAGCAGGACGCCGTGGAGTTGCTCAATGAGATCCTCGCCGATGAAAAGGACAATGTCCGTTATGCCTTCCTGCTCGCGAGGGTGCGCGGCGAGTACGCGGAGCTGATGTCCGACATGAAGAAGGAGGCGGCCGCCCTGCCCATCATCAAGCAGGCGGTGCAGTCCATGGAGGCCCTGCTGGCCAAGGATCCGAAGGCGGCGATGAGCCCCGAGCGCCGGCAGTGGGAGATTCAGCTGGCCCAGATGTACGGCGTTCTCGGCCACACCAGCCAGTCGCTGGGCAAAAAGGCCGAGGCCAGGGAGGCCTTTGTCAAAGGCGGCGAACACTGGGAGCGTCTCGCGGGCATCATGCCGGGGGACGAAGTCGTGCAGCAAGGGCAGAGCTGGACCAAGGAACGGCTTGCCAAGCTCAAGTAGCCGGGATGATGCAGGCGCATTGACAGCCGCTCCGGCCCAAGAATCGTGCGCCGCACGCGTCATCGCTGCTTTGAATCTTCCGACATGCTTTCTTTTCAACCCCTGCTCCCCCCTCTGGTCGTCCTGCTGCTTGTGGCGGTCGCCACGCTGCGGCGAACCGAAGGTGCCGAGGCGCCTTTGAAATCCGAGGCCCTGGGCCGGCTCGGCTACGGCCTTGCCAAGATCTGCCTTCTGGTGCTGCCGCTGGAATGGCTGATGCATCTGGTCCTTCAGGGCGAGCCGCAGGCCGTGAGCGGCAAGGCCTGGTGGCTGGCGGCCATGACGCAGACCTGCCAGCTTTTCCTGCTGATCACCGGCGCGGCGGATGTCGTGGCGGGTTTCGCCGGGCTGAAGGGCTGGCGCGTTCAGGAAATGCACCACGCGCCGCTGCGCGCAGGCGGTTTTGCGGACCTGTGGCGGCGGTTCATGCCCGGCCTTCTCAGCCAGGGCGGGGCGGCCGTGCAGTGCGTTCCGGTGCTGGTGCTCGTGGCGGGAACGGCGGCGCTCTGGCATGGCACGATCACCGGCGCCTCCGTCTGGTTTGTCCTGCATTACCTCCTGCTGATGCTGGAGGGCTGGCGTCGCAGGCCTCTTCTCGCGCCTCTGGCAACTCCCCTGCGTGTGATCGGCGTGCTGCTGATCCTGACCGTCTCCAACGTGCTGCTGTTTTCCACCGGGCTTCAGGAGGCCCTGCAAAACTGGCACTCGATGTTCACGGACGCCAGGCCCACGGTTTATTCGCTGCTTCTGGACAAGCGGATCACCTCCAGCTGGCTGCAGGTCGTGCTGGTGCTTGCCATCCTCGTCTGCGTGGCGCTGCCACGTCTGGGCTGGCTGCTCGGCCTGCCTCTTCGGACCTGGCGCATCATCGGCATGCTGCTGCTGCCGGTCTGCCTGCTGCTGGCCCTGCGCGAGGGCCCGCGGATTCCCGCCGTGGTGAGGACCGCCTCCCAATGGCCGCTGTCCTGGTTTTTCGCCGAAGGCAGCTCACACGTGCATCTGGGCTACGACGGCTGGCTTTTTCCCCAGCGTGAGCTGGATCGCCGAACGCTCCGGCGCAAGGACGCGGGCCTGGCCGGGCCGCTGACCTCCCTGGCGGCGGAACTGAAGGCCCGTGGCATCCCCCTGATGCTTGTGGCCGTGCCGGCGAAGATCGCCATGCATCCGGACCAGATGCTGCGCGCGGAATATCCGGCCGCCGTGCAGCCTCCGGGGTTCAAGGCGCTGCTGGATTCGCTGAGCCGTGCCGGCATCGATGTCGTGGACCTGGCACCCGCTTTGTGGAGCCGTCTGGTCAAGGCGCCCTCCCATTATGCCGCCGACAGCCACTGGACTTTCGAGACGATGAAGGAGTCGGCCGGCCTCGTCGCCCGCCGCATCCGTGAAAAGCATTCCGCGCTTTACGTGGAGGAGACGCCGCTGATCAACGCCACCATCCTGGAGCGCTCCACTCCGGGCGACCTGGCCCTGGAGTTGCTGCCTTTGGGGGCGGAAAGGATGTTCGGCCGGGAGCATGCCCAGCTGGTGTCGATCCGCGGTCTGGAGCCCGACAAGACCTCGCCGGTGCTGCTCGCCGGGGGCGGTCTGCTGCGGGTGTTTGAGGAGGCTTCCGCCAGCTTCGGTTCGGGCGACGGCGCGGACCAGCAGGCCGGGTTCCCGACCCAGCTTGCCGCACTTTTGGGCAGGCCGCTGGATGTCAGGACGGATCTGGAGCCCCCCGCCGTGCCCCTGGCGGCGGCCGGCAAGAAGCTCGTCGTGCTGGTGGTCGAGGCCGACCGGCTCTGATCCGGACGGCGCCGCGAGGGCTTGACTCATCATCATCAAGGCCGCACGGTCCGTGCATCCCTGCCGCCGCATGATCGTCACCATCGCCATCATCGCCCTCTTTGGTATCCTTTTGGTTATTCTGGAAACCTTCATCCCGGGCGGTGTCGCCGGGTTCCTCGGCCTGCTCTGCATCCTGGCGGCGGTTCTGCTGGCGATGATGTCCGAGGAGCTTTCCAGCTGGTCGCACCTTCAGCGCACGGCCCTGGCGGGCGGCATTGTCGTGGGCTCGGCGGGCATCCTCACGGTCTGGCTGCGCTGCTTTGCCGTGAAGCTCTTCCATCGCGCCTTCACGCTGGAGGCCGAGGTGCCGGCGGCCACGGTCAGGCCCGCCTGCGCTGTGGGCGATGAGGGGGCCGCGCTCTCCGAACTGCGTCCGCTGGGCCGCGCCGAGATTGCCGGGCGGCGGGTCGAGGTGCGCTGCGAGGATGGATTCGCCCCGGCCGGAGCCCGCCTGCGCGTCATCGGGCACGAGCCGGGAAACCTGATTGTCCGGTTGATCTCCTAAGCCATCCCCCTCAGTATCCAGGACCATGCCACGCTTCGACACCCTCCTCATCGGCGCCGCGATCCTCGTCTCGCTGGTCGTCTTTCTGATCATCGCGAAGTTCTTCAACCTCTGGCTGCGCGCACGCATCGCCAACGCGCCGGTGAGCATCGTCAACCTGCTGGCCATGTACCTGCGCGGCGTGCCCAACGCGCTCATCGTCGACACGCGCATCACCGCGGCCAAGGCCGGCATCCCCCTCAACTCCGACCAGCTGGAGGCCCACTATCTGGCCGGCGGCGAGGTCTCCCACGTGGTGCTCAGCCTCATCGCCGCCGACAAGGCCGGCATCCCGCTCGACTACGACCGCGCCTGCGCCATCGACCTTGCCTGCAAGGGCACCGGCAAGACCGTGCTTGAGGCCGTCCGCACCAGCATCAACCCCAAGGTCATCGACTGCCCGCACCCCGACATGGGCCGCGGCGGCAAGATCGACGCGGTGGCGAAGGACGGCATCTCGCTGCGCGTCCGCGCCCGCGTCACCGTGCGCACCAACCTTGACCGTTTCGTCGGCGGCGCCACCGAGGAGACCGTCATCGCCCGTGTCGGTGAGGGCATTGTGACCTGCATCGGCTCCGCCTCCTCCTACAAGGATGTGCTGGAGAATCCGGACAGCATCTCCAAGCTGGTGCTCTCCAAGGGCGTCGATGCCGGCACGGCCTTCGAGATCCTTTCCATCGACATCGCCGATGTGGACGTGGGTGAAAACGTCGGCGCCAAGCTGCAGGCCGAGCAGGCGGAGACCGACAAGAAGATCGCCCAGGCGAACGCCGAGGTCCGCCGTGCCGCCGCCGTGGCTCTCGAGCAGGAAATGGCCGCCCGCATCCAGGAGATGCGCTCCCGGGTCGTCGAAGCGGAGGCGCAGATTCCGATGGCCATGGCCGAGGCCTTCCGCAGCGGCAATCTCGGCATCATGGACTTCGCCCGCTACAAGAACATCGCCGCCGACACGGAGATGCGCGCCAAGATCGCCGGCTCGTCCGGCAACCAGGGCCAGGCCTGAGACGGCCGCGTCACCAGCCGCCGCCCATGGCCTTGACCAGCTTCACCGAGGCGATGAAGCGCTGGGCCCGGACCTGCGCCCCCTGGCGCTGAATTTGAAGCAATGTTCGTTCGGCGTCGAGCAGCTCCAGGTAGCTCAGGCTGCCGCTTTCGTAGAGCGCCCGGACCAGCTTCGTGGACTGCGCGGCGGCGTCGAGGGCCTCGTCCATCGCCACGGCCTGCTCCTGCCGCGAGCGGATCTGCGTCAGGCTGGTTTCGACATCCTTCACGGCGGCAAGCACGGCCTGACGGTAGGTCGCCACGGCCTCCTCGCGCGCGGCCTTCGCCTGCCGAACCCGGGCGCCGATCAGAAAATAGCCCGTGACGGGCAGGCTCACCTCCGGTCCGATGGACCAGACCTTGCTGTCGGCGCTGAACAGGCTGCCCGTGTCCTTGCTCAGGAAGCCGGCGTCGCCGGTGAGCTTGATGGAGGGGAAGTAATAGGAGGTCGCCACGCCGATCTCCGCGTTGCGCGCCGCCACGAGGCGCTCGGCGGCGGCGACATCCGGGCGGCGCTCGAGCACCTCGGCAGGAAGGCCGGCCGGCACGCGCGGAGGCTCGCCGGAGATGGGCCGCTCACGGATCTCAAAGCTGCTGGCAGGCTGTCCGCAGAGGATGGCCAGCACGTCGGAAGTCTCCTGGCGCAGGCGTTTGACATCGGCCAGCTCCGCCCTGCCGGTGGCGAGCTCGGCACGTGCGCGGGCCACGTCCACCTCGGGGATGGTGCCGGCCTTGGAGCGCTGCTCGATGATTCTCAGGGACTGTTCGCGCAGCTCGTTCGTCTGCCTGAGGGCCGCCAGTTCGGCGTCGTAGGCGCGCAGCAGGAAGTAGCTGGCGGCCACGTCGCTGGTGAGGGTGAGCATGACGCCGTGATAGTCGGCGATGCTGGCCTGGGACTGGGCGCGCGCCGATTCAAAGCTGCGGCGGACCTTGCCCCAGAAGTCGATCTCATAGCTGAGGTCGAAGACATCGCGGAAGCTGTTGATGTGGGCGGAGGGGATGTTCACCGGCACCGGCGTGGGCAGGTTGCCCGAGGTGCGTTCGCGTTTGGTGTTCGACTTGATGCGGATGTCAGGGAAAAAATCTGCGGCCGTGCCGCGGGAGGCGGCGCGAGCCTGCTCGACGCGGGCGACGGCGGCCTTGAGGCCCTGGTTTTCCGCCAGGGCGCGTTCTTCCAGGCGGGTCAGCTCCGGATCATGAAACACCTTCCACCAGTCGCCTTTCGGCAGTTCATCGCGGGGCACGGCGGGCTGCCAGCGCCATTGGGCGGGCGTGACCTGGTCGAGCTCCGGCTTCACATAGTCAGGGCCGGAGAGGCAGCCGCTCAGCAGGAGCGTGGCGGGAAGGAGAAGTCGGCGTAACATGAAGTGTGAAATCAGGCGGGCTGGGCTGGGGCGGCCTTCCTGGCGGCACGGCGGCGGCGCCAGGAGGCCAGGTCGTCGAAGAGCGAATAAAACACCGGCGTGGCCAGCAGGGTGAGCAGCAGGGACAGCGTCTGTCCGCCGATGATGACGCCGGAGGTGGCGGTGTTGAAGGCCGCGCCGATGCCCTTGGAGAGCATCAGCGGAACCATGCCTGCGACAAAGGCGGCGGTGGTCATGAGGATGGGGCGCAGCCGGTCCTTGTTGGCCTGAAGGATGGCGTCGAGCCGGTTCATGCCGTGCGAGCGGAGCTGCAGGGTGTGGTCGATCTGCAGGATGCCGTTCTTTTTCACCACGCCGAACAGCACCAGGATGCCGAGGGTGGAGAAGATGTTGAGCGACTGGTCGAACAAGAGGAGTGAGAACAGGGCGAAGGGCAGGGTGAGCGGCAGGGCGATGAGGATGGTGAAGGGATGGATCCACGACTCAAACTGCGCGGCCAGGATGAGGTACATGAAGATGAAGGCCATGGTGAAGGCCGTGAGGAAGGCGGCGCCGGCGCGTTTCAGCTCCTTGGAGCGCCCCTCGGGTCCCATCGAGTACTCCGGCGGCAGGTTCTGGCGCTTCAGGATCGCCTCGACCTCGGTCATGATCTCGGCCTCGCCATGGCCTGGGGCCGGGTTGGCGGTGATGGTGACCTGGCGGCGGCGGTTGGCGCGGTCGATCTGCGCGGGGCCTTCGCGTGGCGTGAGGCTGACCAGGTTGGACAAAGGCAC
>CAZXPU010000066.1:0-15843 GCA_964642905.1 uncultured Prosthecobacter sp. | reverse complement strand
CACGGGCGGGCCTTTCATCGACGGCACGGACAGGAGCTGCAGGGCCTCGGCGCTGTTGCGGTAAGGCTCCTCGGAGCGCAGGTGGATGTCATACTGCTCGCCCCCCTCGTCGTAGGTCGAGACGTCGTCGCCACCGACCAGCAGGCGCAGGGTCATGGAGAGGTCGGCGATGTTCACGCCGAGCTGCCCGGCCTTGCTGCGATCCACCACGGCGCGGATCTCCGGCTTGCCGTTCACCAGGGTGCTGTCCACGTCTCGAATGCCTGGGATGCGGCGGATTTCGGGCAGGGCGGCGTTCACGGCGGCGCTGATGCGGTCGAGGTCGGGGCCGCCGACGAGGTATTGAATCTGGGCGCTGGACTGGCCGGTGTTGAAGGCGGGTACTTCAAGCACGTTCATGCGCAGGTTTTCCGGATGCCGTGGCACGATCTCGTTGCGGACCCGGTCCATCAGGGCCTGCTGCGTGGCCACGCGCAGGGCGGGGTCGATGAGCCGGACGTAGATGCCGGCCAGGTTCTGCGTGCGCTGGTCGTTGTCGCCGATGCTCATGAGGGTGTAGGCCACGCCGGGCAGGCTGCGGATGTCACGCGCCACGCGTTCGGCGGTGATGTCGGTGGCGGCCAGGCTGGTGCCCTCCGGGGTGCGCAGGGTGACCTGAAACTGCGCCTCCTCGTTTGGCGGAAGCAGGGCCTTCTGCACCTTTTTCGCCAGAGGTCCGACGGCGTAGAGCGACCCCAGGCAGAGGATCACGATCAGCCAGCGGTGCCGCATGGAGAAGCGCAGCACAACCATGTAGAGGGCCTCGAGGGGATGGTAGAAGACGTTCACGAGGCGCTCCATGCTGCGCTCGATCCAGTTCGGCCGGGTGACGCTGAGCATGCGGGCGGCGAGGCTGGGAGTAAGGGTGAAGCTGACGAGCAGGGAGACGAGGATGGCGAAGGCCATGGTGTAGCCGAAGCTGCTCAGGAACTTGCCGACGATGCCGCTGAGGAAGGCCACCGGGACAAACACGGCGAGCAGCGACAGCGTCGTGGCCATGACCGCCATGCCGATCTCGCGGGTGCCGTCGATGGCGGCCTGGAAGGGCGTGGCCTTCTTTTCATCGAGGTGCCGGAAGATGTTCTCCACGACGATGATGGCGTCGTCGATGACGATGCCCACGGCCAGGGCGAGGGCGATGAGGCTGATGGAGTTCAGCGTGATGCCGCCCGCCCACATGACGCCGAAGCTGGCGATGATGGAGGTGGGGATGGCCAGCGCCGAGATGAAGGTGGCGCGGCTGTTGCCCAGGAAGAAGAGCACGACGATGGCGGCGAAGAGCGAGCCGAGCACCAGGTGCTCCTTCACGGCGTCGGTGCTGGTGCGGATGACGAGGGAGTTGTCCCGCACGATGCGGACTTCATAACCGCGGGGCAGGAAGGGCTTCAGCTCCTCCAGGCGCTCGGTCACGGCGTCGACGACGGCGATGGTGTTCTCACCCGACTGCTTGCGCAGCGACAGCGTCACGGTCGGCACGCCGTTGAGACGGGCCACGGTCTGCAGCTCCTCCGCGCTGTCCTCCACCCGTGCCACGTCGCTGAGCCGGACGATGTTGCCGCCCGCTTCGCGCAGGACGAGGCGTTGGATGTCCTGCAGGTTTTCGGCCTTGCCCACGATCCGCAGCCCCGCCTCATGGGCGGCGTTCTTCACCATGCCGGAGGGAATCTGCACGTTCTGCATCATCAGCGCCCGCTGCACGTCGAGGGCGGTGAGGTTGAAGGCCTGCAGGCGGATCGGGTTCAGCCAGACGTTGATCTGCCGCCTCTGCCCGCCCAGCAGCGTGACCTGGCCCACGCCGGGCACGCTTTCCAGCCGCCGTCTCAGCACCTTGTCGGCATACTCGGTGATGTCGCGCGTCGGCTTGTCCGCCACCAGGGCGATGCTCAGGATCGGCGTGGCGTCGGGATCCAGCTTTTCAACGATGGGCGTGTCGGCGTCGTCGGGCAGGCTGGAGAGGATGCGGTTGACGCGGTCGCGCACCTCCTGGGCGGCGACGTCGATGTTCTTTTCCAGAAGGAAGATGACATAGACCTGCGAGATGCTGTCGGTGGACACCGAGCGCACCTGGTCGATGCCGCTGACGGTGTTGACGGCCTCCTCGATCTTGTCGGTGATCTGGGTTTCGATTTCCTGCGGCGTGGCGCCGACAAGCCGGGTGGTGATCGCCACGGTGGGGAAGTCCACCTTGGGAAAGCGGTCCACGGGCAGGCGGGTGTAACCCAGGACGCCCACGACGACAAACACCAGCACGATGACGCTGGCGAAGACGGGGCGTTTGACGGAGATGGCGGCGAGCCACTGCATGAGCGTTGGAGATCAGGGTTGGAGGTTCACGGCCACGCCGTCGGCAGCTTCGGCGCCGGGTTGGAGCATCACGGACTCGCCCTCGGCCAGCCCCTGGCGGATTTCGATCCAGCCATCTTTGGATTCACCGACCTCGACCAGCCGTTCCTCCAGCCGGGTTTCGCGGATGACGTAAAGCTTGCGTCGGGTGCCTTCGAGGCGCAGCGCCTCCTGGGGCACGGCCAGGGCCTGCTCATCCCCGGTGACCAGCCGTGCTTCGGCAAACAGGCCCGGTTTGAGTCGACCGTCCGCATTCTCGACGGCTGCCTCCACCAGCAGGTCGCGGGAGCTTTCACGCAGGGTTGAACCCAGGTGGTTCACCTTGCCCTGGAAGGTCACGCCGGGATAGGCGGCAACGCTGAACTCGATCCGCTGGCCGTCGCGGATCCTGCCGACGGCGCTTTCGGAGACATTGACGACCAGCCTCAGCGTGGTGTTCTGCACCACGCGGGCCACGGGTTGTCCGGGCCGCACATATTCTCCCGGCGACACCAGCCGCTCGGCCACGACTCCGTCAAAGGGCGCGGGGATGACGGCGTCCTGGAGGGCCTTTTGCGCCATGTCGCGCCGGGCTTCGGCGGCGGCCAGCTGCGATTCCTTGGCGGCGTTGTCCGTGCTCAGCCGTTTGAAGTCTGCCGGGGCGATGGCCTTGGACTCCGCCAGCGGCTGATTGCGCTGCAACTCGCTCGCGGACAGGTCCGCCTGCGCCTTCGCCAGAGCGACCGTGGCCTCGGCCTCGCGCAGGCTCATCCGGGCCAGGCGTTCGTCGAGCCGCACCAGTGCATCGCCCTGCCTGACCTGGGTGCCGCGTTCGACGGGCGTGGTCTCGACCTTGCCGACGGCGTCGGCGGCGACCAGGGCGTCCCAGGCGGCCTGGAGCTGGCCGGTGACGCGCAGATAGCGTGGCATGGCGCGTTTTTCGGCCCTGGCCGCCTTGATCGTGATGGGTTTGGCTGGCGGAGCTGGAGGTGCTGTTGCCTCGGTGGAGGCGGCGGTCGGCGCCGGCTTGTGGCAGGCTGGCAGGATCGTCAGCAGGGTGAGGAGGGAAAGGGTGAAAACAGGGGCTTTCATGATCAGGGGCAAAGGTCAGCGTCCGGCTGCCGAACGCAGTCCGGCCAGGGCATGCAGGGCGAAGTCGGCGATGCTCTGGGCGAGCTGTTCGATGTCAGCCTCGGTGCGCGGCACCGGCGGGCCGAGGCGGTCGATGAAGGCCCGGCCGTGGTCGTAATGGACGCAGAGGCCGACGACCTGATGCGCCAGGACCTCGCACTCCAGGTCGGGGCCCGGCTTGCGCAGGACGGCGGCGATGATGCGGTGCAGCTCCTCGTGAAAGGGGCGGACGACCAGCTTCAGGAACTCGCCCAGGCAGGGCGTCGGCTGGCGCATTTCATGGGCCATGAGCTGGCCGAGCACAGGGTTGGAGGCGCGTTTGAAGAGGACGAACTTCAGGCAGAAGCGGATCCAGTCACGCAGGGTCTCCTCGGGGCTGCGCGCCGGAGTGAGGATGACGCGCGGCTCGTGCTCCAGAGCGCGCCGGTGGCTCTCCAGCAGCACCTCCCGGTAGAGTCCCTGCTTGTCGCCAAAGTAGTACTTCACCGCGGCGAGGTTGGCCCGCGCCTTATCGCAGATCTGGCGCAGGCTGCCCTTGTCAAAGCCGTCCCTGGCAAAGACCTGCATGGCCGCCTGCAGCAGGCGTTCCCTGCGGGCCTCGGGATCGCGCTCACGACTGGCGGGCTTTTGAGACATGCGTTTATAAACGGGTGTTTACTTTGGCGGCTCCCGGCCTGGGGGTCAAGCGGCTTGCGTGCCGGCCGCCGTCATTTGCCCCTTGTCTCGCCCCGCCGCCGCTGACAGACTCACGTCCCCATGAAACTTGTTGCCTCCCTTTGGGTCGTCCTGTCCGTCGCCGCCTCCGCCCTCGCGGACGGCTCCTTCACCGGCACGGCCGGGCTTCAGCTCTACAGCCTGCGCAGCCAGTTCAAGCTGCGCGGCGTGCCCTGGACGCTCGATCGTGTGAAGTCCTTCGGCATCACCGAGGTGGAGCTGGCCGGCACCTACGATCTCACGGCGGAGCAGTTCAAGGCGGAGCTCGACAAGCGCGGTCTCATCCCGGTCAGCGGCCACTTCCCTTACGGCCGCTACAAGAACGACCTCGACAAGGTGGTCGCCGAGGCGAAGGCCCTGGGCCTGAAATACGCCGGCTGCGCCTGGATTGACCACAAGGACAGCTTTGACGAGGCGGAGTGCCAGGATGCCATCGCCACCTTCAACCGGGCGGGCGAGGCGCTGGCCGCCGCCGGCATCACCTTCTTCTACCACTGCCACGGCTATGAGTTTGAAAAGCACGCGCAGGGCACGCTCATGGACGTCCTGATCACCGGCACCCGGCCGCAGTTTGTCAGCTATGAAATGGACGTGCTCTGGGTGGTCTTCCCCGGCCAGGACCCGGCGGCCCTCCTGGAAAAATACCCCGACCGCTGGAAGCTGATGCACCTCAAGGACCTCCGGAAGGGCGTGGCCACCGGCTCGCTCAGCGGCGGCACGGACGTGAAAAACGACGTGGCCCTCGGCACCGGCCAGATGAACTGGCCCGCCATCTTCGGGGCCGCCCAGAAGATCGGCGTGAAGCATTATTTCATCGAGGACGAGTCGCCAACCTCCGAGGAGCAGATCCCTGCCAGCCTGGGTTTCCTCAAGTCGCTCAAGTGGTAAGCCGTCGCCTGGAAAGCAGCCCGCGGCCTTCCCCTGATGTCCCGTCCCCTCCTCATCGCCATCCTGCTGATCCTGGCGGGCATCCTCGTGCCCTTTGCGCTCTGGGGGCAGAAATTTGATGCGGCCTTCAGCCTGGAAGGCACCCGCGCCTGGCTCTCCGGCCACGGCTCCTGGGCCGGGCTCGCAGGCGTTCTGCTTCTGGTGGGCGACATCGTGCTGCCGGTGCCAAGCACCGTCGTCATGTCGGCCCTGGGCCTGATGTTCGGGGTCTGGACGGGGGGGCTGCTGGCCGCCTGCGGCTCCTTCCTGGCCGGCCTGACCGCCTATCTGGCCTGTCGTTGGTTAGGCCGTCCGGCCGCGCTCTGGCTGGCCGGCGAGGACTCCATGCGGCGTGGCGAGGCCCTGTTTGCCCGCAGCGGCGGCTGGATCGTGGCTCTTTCCCGCTGGATGCCCGTGCTGCCGGAGGCGGTGTCCTGCCTCGCCGGACTGGTGCGGATGGACCTGCGCGCCTACCTCGCCTCCCTGGCCTGCGGCTCGCTGCCCGTGGGCTTCGCCTTCGCCGCCATCGGCGCGCTTGGACGCACCAGCCCCGGTGCCGCCATGGCCCTCAGCGCGGGCGTTCCCGTGCTGCTCTGGCTGCTCGCCAGACGCTGGTTGAAGCAGATTTAGTTCGGCAACGCCGAACCGAATGTTCTACAAAGCCTCGTAGGGCCGGATGGGTCGAATTTTCGGGAAAATTGACCGAAAATGCGATTTTCAGGCCGAAGCGGCCTTTTGTGAACAAGTCCGGTATTTTTCGCAACTTTACCTTCACAAAGCGAATAAACTCAGGGGTTTATTCACAAAGTGCTGGCTTTCAGGAGGTTCACTCAGGCCTGAAAATATTCTCAAAATTATAAGCCCGACGGGTGACTCGGACCCCCAAAAAAAGTTTTCGGCGTGGAACACTGATTTTAGCGCTGTGCAACATTCCCGACACAAGCGCTAGGGTAAAAAAATCTCGACCGCACACAAGATATTGTGCATGCTGATCCCCGCTCCGCGCAACATCTGGTGTTTATTACCAAGTGGCGCAAGTAATCAACTTTCCCAAAGCATCTCCTCCGCCTCTCCCTCTTCAAATCATGGAAAAGACTTATAAAATCGGCAATCGCGAGTTCCCCCTGGACCAGGACAAGGCTGAAGCTGCCTTCGCAGACAAGAAGGTCATCAACGGCCGCAAGAGCATGACCTTCAACCTGCTCCCCCTGAAATATCAATGGGCCTATGACCTTTACCGGACCATGAAGGCCAACCACTGGGAGCCTGAGGACATCCAGATGCAGAAGGACGTCGAGCAGTGGCGCTCCAACGAGATCACCCAGAACGAGCGCTGGATCATCATGATGGGCATCGGTTACTTCTCCGCCGCCGAGGGCATCGTCGGGGACAACATCCAGCACGTCGTCCGCGAGCTGGTCACCGCTCCGGAGCTCAAGCTCGTCCTGGGCCGTCACGCCCACGAGGAGAACATCCACGCCGACTCCCTCCTCTACATGATCTCGTCCCTGGGCATCAACCCCCACGAGTGCGAGGCCATGTTCGAGCAGATCCCGACGATCGTGAGGAAAAACGAGTTCGTCACCGGCATCTCCGGCAACATGCGCCGCGACCTGGACCTCACCAAGCTGGAGAACAAGCAGCTCCTCGCCCGCAACATCTTCATGTTCGGCCAGTGCATGGAGGGCACCCAGTTCTACGGCCTGTTCGGCATGATCCTGGCCCTCTACCGTCAGAACAAGTTCCCCGGCATCGGCCAGATGTTCCGCTACACCCTGCGGGACGAGTCCAACCACATCGAGGTCTTCCGCAACCTCTTCATGGACCTGATCGAGGAAAACCCCGACATCTGGACCCCCGAGTTCCGCGAGGAGCTGGTCGAGACGATGCGCGAGGCCATCACGCTGGAGAAGGAGTTCATCCGCGACTGCCTGCCCGTGAACGCCGTGGGCCTCAGCGCCGACGAGTTCTGCCAGTACATCGACTTCATCGCCGACCGCCGCCTCGCCGGCTGCGGCCTGCCCGCCATCAACCCCGGCGCCACCAACCCGCTGCCCTGGCTCGCCGACCTCATGGACGTGCGCAAGGAGCAGAACTTTTTCGAAGGCAAGGTCACCGACTACCAGAAGTCCTCCGCCCTCGAGCACACCTCCGACGACGACCTGTAATTTTCAGCCCGGGCGGTCTGTGCCGGCATCCTCCGGCACGGGTTTCCCATCCTCAAAAATCCCTCGCAACGGTTAAGCAAACGACAACTCCACTCCCGCTCCCGCCATGATTGCCAACCTGCTCCAAGAAGACAAGGCCCTCCGCCAGGTCACCAAGGCCCCCAAGGCCCAGAAACCCCAGCACGACTGGCGCTCCGGCGTCGGCTCCCGCGACTCCATCGCCGGCATGAAGGTCACCGTCGGAGGCTCCGAACGCGACTTTGACATGGGGGAGATCGCCGACACCATCGGCAACACCCTGACCGACCTCTTCCTCGCCCGCAAAAAGGAGAACGACGTCTACAACGAGGCCAACCGCCAGTTCGTCAACAACATCGCCCAGTCCGTCGCCGAGGAGCTCCAGCAGCGCGTCAGCCAGATTGCCGAAGGGAGCGGCACGGCCGCCGCCCTCAGCGCGCGGGACATCCATCACTGCATCGAGCGGGCCCTGGTGAAAAACAACGCCCACGACGTCGCGCGCACCCTGGCAGAAAAGCGCAAGCATCACGCCGAGTACGATCCCTTTGCCGAAACCGCCGTCCCGCAGCCCCTCATCGTGAACACCAAAGTCATCCGCCGCAGCGGCCAGCTCGTCCCCTGGAACCACAACAAGATTGAGATCGCCGTCCGCAAGGCCTTCCTCTCCCTGGAGCTCGACTCCTCCCCCGCCGTCCAGGTCGCCGAGACCGTCAGCCGCACCATCTCTGAGGAAAACAAGGCCTTCGTCCACATCGAGGACGTCCAGAACCTCGTCGAGGAGGAGCTCATGAAGCAGGGCTTCTTCAAGGTCGCCCGCGCCTACATCCAGTACCGCGCCCTGCGCTCCAAGATGCGTGAGGTCGAGGAGGCCGAGGCCGCCGTCGTAGCTGAACAGGAAAGCGAGCAGCAGCAGGCCCTCATCCTGGTCAAGACCCCCGACGGCAAGTCCTTCCTCTGGGACGGCTCCGACCTGAAGAAGCGCATCGACTTCGCCATGCTCGGCCTCGACCTCTGCCTGCCGCGCCCTGAGATCGAGATGGAGCTGCGCCGCTCCCTGAACAGCGACATCACGATCGAGCACCTGCGCAAGACCGTCATCCTCAACGCCAAGACCCTCATGCAGAGGGACGCGGACTTCGCCAAGTTCGCCGGCCGCATCCTGCTCACCTACATCTATGAGGAGGTCCTCGGCTGGGACATCGCCCGTGACGGCATCGACCAGCTCAAGGAGTACCACCGTCGCGCCTTCCGCCGCAATCTCAGCCGCGGCGTCGAGATCGACCGCTACAACCCCCGCCTGCTTCAGTTCGACCTCGACAAGCTGGCCGACGCACTGGACCCCGCCGCCGACATGGACTTCGACTTCCTCGGCATCCAGACCCTCTACGACCGCTACCTCATCGTCGACAAGAAGGTGAAGCCCAGCAAGCGCCTCGAGACGCCCCAGCTCTTCTGGATGCGCGTCGCCATGGGCCTCAACATCGGTGAGAAGGACGGCTGTCCCGAGGAGAAGATCATCGGCATCTACAAGATGTACAAGGGTCGTCGCTTCTGCTCCAGCACGCCCACCCTCTTCAACAGCGGCACCCATCACAGCCAGCTCTCCTCCTGCTACCTCTACAAGGTGGACGACAGCATCGAGTCCATCATGATCCGCGGCATCGCCGAAAACGCCTTCCTCTCCAAGTGGGCGGGCGGCCTCGGCGGCTCCTGGACCAGCGTGCGCGGCACCGGCGGCTACATCAAGGGCACCAACGGCGAGTCCCAGGGCGTCATCCCCTTCCTCAAGCTTCACAACGACCAGCTCATCGCCGTCAACCAGGGCGGCAAGCGCCGCGGCTCCGGCTGCGCCTACCTGGAAGTGTGGCACAATGACATCGAGGACTTCCTTCAGCTGCGCGTGAACACCGGCGACGAACGCCGCCGCACCCACGACCTCAACACGGCCAACTGGATCCCCGACCTCTTCATGAAGCGCATGGAGTCCCGTGGCACGTGGACGCTCTTCCGCGCCAACGAGGTGCCCGACCTTCACAACCTCTACGGCAGCGCCTTTGAAAAGCGCTACGAGGAGTACGAGGCCCTCGGCAAGGCCGGCAAGATCTTCGCCAAGGAGATCCCCGCCATCGACCTCTGGAAGAAGATGCTCAAGGCCATCTTCGAGACCGGCCACCCCTGGATGACCTTCAAGGACCCCTGCAACGTCCGCAGCCCCCAGGATCATGTCGGCGTCATCCACAGCTCCAACCTCTGCACCGAGATCACGCTGAACACCTCCGCCGATGAGACCGCCGTCTGCAACCTCGGCTCCGTCCTCATCGACAACCACCTCGACGACGCCGGCAACATCGACCACACCCGCCTGCGCGAGACCATCCGCAGCGCCGTCCGCGCCCTCGACAACGTCATCGACATCAACTACTACCCCACCGAGGCCGCAAAGACCTCCAACACCCGCCATCGCCCCATCGGCCTCGGCGTCATGGGCCTGCAGTACGCGCTCTATCGCAAGGGCATCCCCTTCGCCTCCAAGGAGGCCGTCGAGTTCAACGACGAGATGATGGAGGCCATCGCCTACTACGCCTATGAGGCCTCCTCCGACCTCGCCGCCGAACGCGGCCAGTACTCCACCTACAAGGGCAGCAAGTGGGACCGCGGCCTGCTTCCGCAGGACACCGTGGACCTCCTGGAGAAGGAACGCGGCGTGCCCATCGAAGTGCCGCGCGGCGGCAAGATGGACTGGTCCGCCCTCCGGGCGAAGATTGCCAAGCAGGGCATGCGCAACAGCAACGTGCTCGCCATCGCCCCCACCGCGACGATCTCCAACATCATGGGCTCCAGCCCCTGCATCGAGCCGCTCATGAGCAACATGCTCGTGAAGTCCAACCTCTCCGGCGACTTCATGGTGCTCAACCCCTACCTCATCCGCGACCTCAAGAAGCGCGGCCTGTGGACGGACGAGATCCAGAACAAGCTCAAGTACATGGACGGCGAGATCGATGCCATCGAGGAGATCCCCGTGGACCTCAAGCGCCGCTACGCCACCGCCTTCAGCATCGACTGGGCCTGGCTGGTGGACGCCGCGGCCCGCCGTCAGAAGTGGATCGACCAGAGCCAGAGCGTGAACCTCTTCTTTGGCGGCACCGAGATGAGCACCCTCAGTCACATGTACCGCGGCGCCTGGCGCAAGGGTTTGAAGACCACCTACTACCTGCGCACCCGCAGCGCCTCGAACATCGAGAAGAGCACCGCTGAAGTGGAGAAGGTCCTCCGTGGCGTCATCGCCCAGGACAGCTCCGCCAAGCGCGAGTACACCGCCGAAGAAGTCATGGCCTGCTCCCTGGAAGCCATGCGCAACGGCGGGACGTGCGAGGCTTGTCAGTGATCGTTCATTCCATCGTCTGACGGGTCAGACCAGTCCGACCCGTCAGACGAACCCACGGTGTCATGCCGCCCGATTTCGACAGCCCGTTGATGCCGCATGGAGGCTACGAAAACCTCCGCAGCTACGCTGTCGCCGAGGTTGTCTATGACGCCACCGTCGTCTTTTGTGACCGTTTTATCGAAAAGACGAGTCACACCCACGACCCAATGGTCCAAGCCGCCCGCAGTGGCGTGCGCAACATCTCCGAAGGCAGTGGGGCGGCCGCCACTTCGAAGAAAATGGAGATGAAACTCACCAACGTGGCCCGCGCGAGTCTGAGCGACGAGCTTTCGAAGGACTACAAAAGCTTTCTCATGCAGCGCGGCCTGCGTGTTTGGCCCAAAAATTCCAAAACATGCCTCGCCATGAGGGAGCGGCTCAAGCATGACATCTTTCCGGGCCTTCCGGCCGCCCCGAAGGGCAAAGTGGTGCTCACCGGCTTGGCCGGACTTGCCGAATTTGTCGCCAAGGCCGACCCCGAACTCGCAGGCAATGCCATGCTTTGCGCCGTGAACCAGGCGGCCTACCTTCTCAAACGTCAAATTGAAAGCCAAAGCCGTGACTTCAAGGAAAACGGGGGTTTCACTGAGCGCCTTCATGCCACCCGTGTTCAGGCCCGGGCCGAGCAGGCCGGAATTCCCCTGTGCCCCGTTTGTGGCAAACCCATGCGCCGCCGCACCGGGGGCAAAACCTCCAGCCAGTTCTGGGGTTGCTCCAACTACCCCAAGTGCAAAGGCACGAAGGACATCGCACCCTGACGCGTCATCCAACCGTCCGGCTTGTTAGACAAAGGTTCCAAAGGGGCTGCCCCACTCTTCCCCTCACCAAACTGCATATGAACACCAAATCTGTAAGCAGCATCCTTCGCGTCAACTTGGCCTTTTGGGCAGTCGCCATTCTCGCCCCTGTCGTCACTCGTCTCATGCCCACATCGTCCGGCACCTCCGCCAAGTTCTTTGAGTTCGGGCTGCCGATTTTCCAGATGATGCTCGCCCTAGGCACGACCTGCCTGATCAAGAGCGCTTTGGCTGCGAAAAGGGACGCATGACCATAGGCAGCACAGCCATCAAAACCAACCGGAGGAATGCTTTCCACTTTGAAGTGTGACAACTGGGCGTGAGTAACAGACCTCGTTTGGGGGCCGGCAGCCGTGATGCTTGCGGGCGCGGGAGAAGACGGGGCAAAGTCGTCAGGAGATTGAAGATGCAAAAGATCCGTCCCTCTGTTCCATTTTTCCCCGTTCGCGAGGAAGCCTAAACGCAGTATGATGGCTGTTTTTCCCCTATGAGATCGCGCATCCCCGCCTTTCCGGAACATGGTCGTCCGACGACATGCCTGCGAGCCAATCGTGTTATTTCGGCGTTCTTCTGGCTTTCACTGATGATGTTCGCCATCCCTGGCTGCCATGTGCATGTGCAGCAAGCGGATGGCTCCATGAAGCAGGTCTGGCCACCCGTCGACGGCGCTAGAGCGGGGGGGCGCCTCCAAAGCGAGAGACCTGATCGCGCCAATCTGGCGGGTCGGGAGGCAAGTGCTGAGCCTGATCGTCCGAGCTTTGAATTTCCGGCGTTTGTCACGCATGACTACCCCTACGCGGACACTTCAACAGCCATCGTCAAGCCGTTGACGGAACCGACTCACCTTCGGGAGTGGGGATTCCAAGATTTGGTCGCGCCCGCTGGAACTCGGGTGGTGAAGATGAGGTTCTTCAGATCTCGGGTCGTTCTCGAGAACCCGGCACGTGTGTTTGGTGGGAAGTTCTGGTACACCGGTGACGTGGCTTATGAAAACCGGCTCAAAAAAGCCTTGGATCAAGAGCATGCTCGAGGGGGGTGCCCGATGATCATTGCCACCGCCTATTTTACAAGCGGCGGCCGACGGGTCGAATCCCTGCCAATCACGGTCGAATATTATGGAGGCATGCGCAGAGGGCGTTTGGATGGCCTGGTTTCGCCTTTTAAGCTCGATCGAGAATTGCTGCGCGTGATTAACAGCTCCTCGCCTCCTCGCGTGGACCCGGAAGACCCCCGGTTTGTTTTCATGTATGCAGGAATGGCTTCCAACGCAGGCTTTGACGGAATTGGTTACTTTGTGCCCATCAGGCTTACTGATGCAAATTCCAGTTGGGCGAGCGGATTTGGCTATTTCGGACACTTTCGCTCGGGGAGACTCGTTTCGAAAACCACCCTCGAAAGCTTTGGAGGCCCTCTCGCCTTGAAGGCGCAGGAGGAAGCGAGGGAGCGAGGGGAGATCATGAGTGCCTTTGCAGGAATGACACTTCTGGGCGGTCTTGCCGTCATGACTGGAGGAGTCATCAGCCTGGGAGAAAAAACCTGGGACCTCTACAAGGAGGGGGTTGCCCTCCAGGCACGCCAGAGTGGGTTGGCTGGAGAATCAGGTCGCGCTGTTTCTCCCCAATCGAGCCAGGAGAAGGTGCGAGCTGCTTATGTGGGAGGTGGGAAAAAAGACTTTCACGTCATCTGGCATGGGAGTGGAATCGCCAATCACGAGCTGCTGTTAAAGGATGTGGTCACAGGTTTCCGCATGTGGGTTGAATATCACGGGCCCACGGGGCTTTTCGCTGGGGACGCCCTTCAACGCGACGGTGTTTCCATCAAAGGAACCACCGTCAATGTCCTCTTTGCAAGGGATGGAACCCCTGCCTATGTCGCACGCGATGCGCTCGGCTCAGGCAACAGTTCCTGTTCGATCAACAGCTACCACGCACGTTGATGTGAGACGGAGGGTTGTTGCCAGTATCTTTTTACGGTCAAAGGGTCTGTCCCTCTGTTGCCTCCAACCCTATAGCCGAGCCCATCTCCCATGACCCACGACTTGGCCAAAGACGCCCATTAATATAAAGGGTCTGTCCCTTTATTGAGGTTTTGTGGCATCGAATCGCCCCTGTTCAGCCGGTCGTACAAAGGGTCTGTCCCTCTGTTCAGCTTTGAGTTCGTCCCTCCAAGGCTGGCCGCCCGCATTCCGCTCAGTCGTCTTTCTCGTCTGATTTTTCGTAGCTTTTCGGCAGGCTGGAGGTCCAGGCCGAAAGGGTTTCACTGAGCTGGCGAACGATCTCGGGCTTCTTGTCGGCAAGGTTCGTGGTCTCAGCAGGATCGCTGGCAAGGTCGTAGAGCTCGATGCTGCCTCTTTTGCGGTTCGTGCCATGGAACTTCCAGTTTTGCAGGCGCATGGCGGGATCGCTGCCGGGGCTGCTGGTCTTCCACATCAGGGGACGGCTGCGGGTGAAATCCCTGCCGAGCCAGGCGGCGGAGGCGTCTTCACCCGCGAGGCCGGCGGGGGCGATCTTCACGCCGACGAGGCTGCAGAGCGTGGGCAGCCAGTCAGCTCCGCTGAGCACGGCTTTTTCATCCACACGGCCCGCGGGCACATGACCGGGCCAGCGCAGGATCCAGGGGATTCGCACGCCGCCCTCGTGCTGGTCATGCTTGCCGCCCTTGAAGCCGCCGGCGAAGCCCATGGCGTTCAGCCGGATGTCCGCCGTGTTGTTCGCACCCTGCTTTTCCGGCTTGCCGCCGAGGTTCTCGCGGATGCCCGCTGGGCCCTGGTCGCTGGAAAAGGCGACGAGCGTGTTTTCGCGCAGGCCGAGTTCATCGAGCTTTTTCAAGAGCCTGCCGATCTCCGCGTCCATGGCCTTGATCTCGGCGAGGAAGGCCCGCAGGTGAGTGCTGACATCGCCGCCGTGCTTTTCGCACATGGCGAACTTTTCGCGCATGGGCGGCGGGAACTGGGATGGATCCACCTGCAGGGGGCCGAAGGCATCCAGCACGGCCTGGGAGGGGTTCACGGGATGATGCGGGATGTGATCCCACACGTTCACGTAGAAGGGGGCGCCCTTGTGCTCCTCGATGAAGCGGATGGCTGCATCATAAATACCCGCGTCGCGGCCTCGGGCGGAGGCGGACTCGCTTTTCTGCCTCTTCCTGCCACCGCTCTCCTCCCCGCCGGTGTGGATGCTGTCGATGCCGTAGGTGCCGTTTTCGGTGACGGGGCCGATATGCCATTTGCCGAAGTGTCCGGTGGCATAGCCCTGCTTTTTCAGGAGTTCGGTGATGGTCGTGCAGTCTCCGAACCCGGCTCCTGACGGGTATTTCGCGAAGGTGGCGGGAAGCCTGCCGGTCATGAATCCCGTGCGGCTGGGGCAGCAGGTGACTCCTGTGGCGTAGCATTGAGTGAAACGTGTCCCCTCGCTGGCGAGACGGTCAAGGTTCGGCGTTTGAGCATGCGGGTGCCCCTGACAGCGCAGGTCCGCCCAGCCCATGTCATCGGCGAGGATGAAGATGATGTTAGGCGGAGCCGCCAGGACGAAAGAGGAGACGGCCAGGAGGATGAACAGGAGTGAGGGTTTCATCGCGAACGGCGCTGGAACGATCCGTGGATCGAAGATCTTCAAGGCAAAAGCGCTGTCCCTCTGTTGAGTTGCGCATTTTCCACGGCCTTCCGCTTCGGCCCCGATGCAGCGGTGCCCTACCAGGCTGGTAGGGACGACCTGCGTGTCGTCCGAAGTCTCGGCTTTTTGCGGCAATGCCGGCCGGGAAGCGGCGTTGGAGTTGGCATGCGTGTGCTTGCCGCCCTCTTTCTGACGACCTTCCTTGGCTCTTCCCTCTTTGCTGCGGCTCCGCCGCCGAACATCGTCATCCACTTCATCGACGACCTCGGCTACGGTGACATCGGACCCTTCGGCGCGGTGAAGCAGAAGACGCCGAATCTGGATCGCATGGCGCGGGAGGGCATGAGGCTCACGTCATTTTATGCCGCACCGGTGTGCAGCGTGTCGCGGGCGCAGCTCATGACCGGCTGCTATGGCGCGCGCGTTTCCGTGCCCGGCGTGTATGCGCCCGGCAGCAAGAACGGGCTGCATCCGCAGGAGCAGACCCTCGCCGACCGCCTGCGTCCGCTTGGGTATGCCACGCAGTGCATCGGCAAGTGGCACCTGGGCGACCAGCCGGCGTTTCTGCCCACGAAGCAGGGCTTTGATCACTACCTCGGCATCCCGTATTCGAACGACATGCTCAAGACCGCGTCGGTGGACGGCCGCCGCGTCGTGCCGCTTGTGCGTGATGAGCAGGTGGAGCGCCTGCT